>NZ_JAUSZH010000001.1:349583-699166 GCF_030817355.1 Streptomyces sp. V1I1
GTTCGTGGCGGGTTTCCGCTCGGGTGGCCGGGCGTCACAGTCCCAGGGAGATGGCCAGTCGGGTGAGTTCGGCGGTGCTGTTGATGTTGAGCTTGGCCCGGATACGGCGGAGGTAGGCGTCGACCGTGTGCTTGGAGAGCCCCATGTGGCGGGCCGTCTGCAGGTAGGTGCGCCCTGCGGCGATATGCCGCAGTGTCTCCTGCTCACGCGGGGCCAGCGCAGGTGCGGGGGCCTGGGCGTACGGCGTGGTGAGGGTGAGGCTCATGGGATTTCCTCCGACGGATCGGCTCGGTCATCGCTGCTCACACCCTCGGAAGCAGGGGACAAATGCCCGAATGCTGCAATTTGTCCTCTTTTGAAGAGCCTGCCCGGGCGACTTCATGACGGTGTCCGCCGACTGTCACAGGCCTGTCACAGGGCACGTTCCGCAGGCACGCCACAGCGCGACCACAGAGAAGCCGCATGGCTGCGGAGATGACCTGCCCCCCGGTCGACTTCTGGGGCGGGGCCCCTGGTGACAGCGCCGGGTTGGTGCTCCGTGCCCCTGAGGATCATGCTTGTCAGGAGGGCCCCGGCCGTGCAGGTTCCCGAACGGCGAGATGAGCGGCGATGGAGCGACTTCCCACCCCTGCCGGTGAGCGGCCGGACGAGTCGGACGCCTGTCCCGGGGCGGCATACACGGCCACGGCCACCGTCAATGAGCAGGGCATCGTGACGGGGTGGAGCGAGGGTGCCCGGCGGCTGCTCGGCTACCCGCCCTCGGAGGTCGTGGGACAGGCCGCCGCCCGGCTGCTCGCCGATGACGTCGACGAGACGGCCCGGCGGGAAGCCGCCCGGCGGGATACGGCCGGGCGGGAGAGGTGGAGCGGCACCGTGGCGCTGCTCCACCGGGACGGCCACCGGCTTCAGCGGCCACTGCTC
This sequence comes from Streptomyces sp. V1I1, assembly GCF_030817355.1. Taxonomy (NCBI): domain Bacteria; kingdom Bacillati; phylum Actinomycetota; class Actinomycetes; order Kitasatosporales; family Streptomycetaceae; genus Streptomyces; species Streptomyces sp. V1I1. Next base: position 350,505 of record NZ_JAUSZH010000001.1, read on the forward strand.
GCACACCGCCGGACACCGGACAGCGGTATCGCCGAGTGGCTGGTGGTGTCCGCCGTGGCGGGCAGGCCCCGCACGCCCGGGAGCGAAGCGCTGAGGGAATGGACCTTCACCCAGTCCCCCGACATCCTGGCCATCTTCGATGCGGACCTGCGGCTGGTGCGGGCGAACACCGCCATGGAGCGTGCGCTGTCCCTCACCGAGGACCAGATGCGCGGGCTGCGCCTGCCGGAAATCGCCCCGTACCCGGTGAGCGAGGAGGCCCAGAGCAAGATGCGGCTGGCGCTGGAGAGCGGCGAGCCGCAGCAGGTGGAGGCCTACATCCGCCCCACAGGTGTCAGCCCGGAGCGCGGCTGGCCGACCTCGCTGGCCCCGCTGAAAGACCCCGACGGCCGGGTGCGCGCCGTGTGCCTGACGGCGCACTCCGGCTCCGGGGAGTACCTCGCCCCCCGCCCCTACACCCGGGAGCGCACCACGACCATGACACTGCAGCGCAGCCTGCTCCCGCATACGCTGCCCGATCAGGCGGCACTGGAGATCGCCTCCCGCTACCTGCCCGCCGGTACCCAGGCCGGGGTGGGCGGCGACTGGTTCGACGTGATCCCGCTGTCCGGCGCGCGCGTCGCCCTGGTCGTGGGCGATGTGGTCGGCCACGGCATCCGCGCCTCGGCCACCATGGGCCGGCTGCGCACCGCGGTACGCACCCTGGCCGACGTCGAACTGCCGCCCGACGAACTGCTCACCCACCTCGACGACCTCGTCATCCACCTGTCCGCCGACGAGAGCGGCACCCAAGGCGCCGCCGAAACCGCCGGAGGCATCGGCACCACCTGCCTGTACGCGGTCTACGACCCCGTCTCCCGCCACTGCACCCTGGCCCGGGCCGGCCACCCCCCGCCCGCCGTGGTCACCCCCGACGGCGCCGTCTACTTCCTCGACGTCCCCGCCGGCCCACCCCTGGGCCTGGGCGGCCTGCCCTTCGAAACCATGGAAACCCAACTGCCCGAAGGCAGCCTCATCGCCCTCTACACCGACGGCTTGCTCGAACCCCGCCACCACGACATCGACGAAGCCCTGGACAAAATGTTCCAAGCCCTCGCCCACCCCGCCCCCACCCTGGACACCGTCTGCGACAGAGTCCTCACCGCCCTGCTGACCCACCGCCCCGACGACGACATCGCCCTCCTCATCGCCCGCACCCGGGCCCTGCACGCCGACAAGGTCGCCACCTGGCACCTGCCCTGCGACCCCGCCATCGTCGCCCAAGCCCGCAAAAACGCCACCGACCAACTCACCGCCTGGGGACTGGACGACGCCACCTTCATCACCGAACTGACCGTCAGCGAACTGGTCACCAACGCCATCCGCTACGGCAAGCCACCCATCCAACTCCGCCTCATCCACGCCGACACCACCCTCATCTGCGAGGTCTACGACTCCAGCAACACCGCCCCCCACCAGCGCCGCGCCCGCACCTACGACGAAGGAGGACGCGGCCTCCTCCTCGTCGCCCAACTCGCCCACCGCTGGGGCACCCGCAACACCCCCATCGGCAAAACCATCTGGGCCGAACAAACCCTCACCAGAGACTGAACAAGCACCCAGACCAAACCATCCAACGAACCATCGCCACACGGCCCACACCCACACCGCCGAATTTTCGATCAAGGAGTCCACTTCAGGGCTCCGCGGCTGAGGTACACAGCCTGGGAGGTCGCCCGGATCGCCTGCGATCCGCGCACCGTAGTCACCCGCCCGGACTGGCTGGACCGGACTGGCCCGACTCCGCTCCGCATACCGCACGGTTCACCCGGCCCTGCCCCTCGAAGAGTTACTCAGCGTGCCCCGGGTAGCCCTCAACTCTCTGGCCTGCAGTGTCCATCCGCTGTCGGAGCCGGGGTTGGTCCCGTACCTCCTGGTGCGAGTGCGGCCCCCTACCGGTGGTCCCCGCGGGTAGTAGGACTGGGTCGTGCGGGCCTTGTGGTCCCTGCGCCTGCGGGGCTGGTCCACGCCGGAGTGAGCGCCGTGATGACCGAGGTGAGGTGGTCCCCGCGCCCTTCCGCACGACGTGGGTGAAGTCGTGCCAGCCGTGGTCCCCCGCGCATGCGGGGTTTGGTCCCACCAACCGACGCGCCCTGTACGGGCTGTAGTGCCAAGAGGCCTCAGCCCTCTCCCAGCACCGCCCGGATCACGTGCCGGGCGTTGTGCGCCATCGCCGGGTTCGTCCTCCGGTAGTACGGCAGCGCGATCAGCGCCTGCGAGAGCGTCCGCCCCCGGCCGCGGTTCCAGGACGCGTCGTCCACGCCTAGCGCCTCGCGGAAGACCTCCCTTGCATCGGCCGGCAGCAGATTCCACGCCGGGAACAGATCGCAGGCCGGATCGCCCACCCCCATGCACCCGAAGTCGATCACCGAGGTCAGCCTGCCACCGTCCACCAGCAGATTGCCTGGCATCAGATCGGCATGCAGCCACACTGGCGGCCCGTCCCAGCCCGGGGCCCGCAGCGTGTCCTCCCATACGGCAGCCGCGGCATCGCAGTCGACGCCCTCCTGCGGGATCCCGCGCAGTTCCTCGATCGCCGCCCGGGTCGACGCGTCGAGCGAGGCGACCGGCCCGCCGCGGTAGGCCACCGGCGCCCCCGGCAGGGTGATGCTCCGCACCGCCGCCACGAACTCGGCCAGATCCTTGGCCAGCAGCACGGGCTCGCTCAGCGCCCCCGCCTCGGGGTTCTCCCCCGCCAGCCACCGGTACACCGACCACGGCCACGGATACCCCTCGGCGGGCTCCCCGGCCCCGAGCACCTCGGGGATGGCCGTGGGCAGCCGGGCCGCGAGGCGGGGCAGCCACTCCTGCTCCATCGATACGTCCTTGGCTCCGCCCTTCACCAGCGGCAGCCGTACGACCATGCCGCCGCCCAGCCGGTACATGGCGTTGACCGTGCCGCCGGACGGAAACCGCTCCACCGCCAGCCCCGACCACTGCGGGAACTGCCCGGCGATCAGCCGCCGTACGAGGTCGTCGTCGATGGGGTGCAGGCCTGGATGCATCTGCCCTGTGCTCATGGGGCGCCATCCGATCGCCGAACGCCGACGGGCGTCAAACGCTTTTGCGGCTCGTACTGCAGCCCGCAGTTACGGGGGTCGGTGACCGCGGCGGCGGTAGTGGCTGAGGCGGGCTCGATGCTGGTGGCGGCGACGCCAGCGTGACCAGTGCAGGCCGTGTTCGGCTTCGTGCCGGACGGCATGAGCGAGTTTGCTCAGCAGGCGGCCGATCTCGTTCACGCTCAGTCGGATCAGGTCACGGTCCCCGTTTCGCTGGTGGCGGCCCGGATCGCGGTCAGGTGGGCGGCAGCCGCCAAGGCCAGGGTGATGTGCCGGCCCGGCCTCGTTCTTCGCGGCCTGGAAGCACTCCTCGATCGCCCAGCGGGCCGCGGCCGCCCGGACGATCTCCGTCAGCGGGGTGCCGGCCGGCGCGTGGGTGAGGTAGTAGGCCAGCTCGCCGTCGGTGAGCGAGCGGCGGATCAGCAGCGCGTCCTCGAACTCCGGGTCGGCGGAGGTGTCCAGTGGGACCAGGGCCCAGGCGTACTCGCGCAGCCCGTGGGCGCCGTCGCCGGCGGAGCGGATCTCCCAGGCTTCGGCGGGCAGGATCGCGGCCAGGGTGCGGGCGTTTGGCGACGCGGCCCCAACCAGTGCGTGTAGGAGATCGCCAGCACATGGGCCAGCCGCTGCTCGGCGAGCCAGCCGCGCAGCACGGGGTCGCCGCCGTGTACCTCATCGCCTGTCACCCAGCGAAACGGCACCCCGCCTCGATCGCGCGGGCCAGCGCCGGCTTGGTGGCGAAGCCGACCTCGTCACCGATCTTCGCATCCGCCCGCCGGACCTCATCCTCGATCCAGCAGGTCGGCAGGTACAGCTCCCGGTCGATCAACGCCTGCCCATGCTCGGAGGCATAGGCGAAAAACACCCCCAGCTGACAGTTGTCGAGCTTGCCAGACGTGCCGGTCCAGGACCTGCCGGTGGCTCGTCCACCGAACCTTGGCAAGGCTGGCCCACTCCCCCATCGCCACGGGAACGAGTCTTGCCCCGCCGCAGATGCGGCGGGGCAAGAACCCACAATCCTCACGAGCCTTCCAGCCAGGCGACGTCCGGCAACATCACCACACCCGCAAATGGGCGAGGAGACCGTCCCGGGGCCACGTCCGCAGGACGGCGCCATCCACCTTCGGCGTGTTCCCCCGCGCGGTCACTTGACGATGACGTCGTCGGCCGGAGCATGCGGCGCCGGCTCAGGAACAGAGGCGCTGCCGGTCTCCTTCTTGGGCGGAGCCTGCGGAGCCGGCTCCGGAACAGAGGCGCTGCCGGTCTCGTCCTTGGGGGGATCCTGCGGGGCCGGCGTGTCAGGAGTGGAGGGGCTGCCGGTGTCGTCCTTGGGCGGCGCGTGCGGGGCCGGTGTGTCAGGACAGGGGCCGCCGCCGTTGCCGTTGGTGCCCGTACCATTGCGGCCGTTGCCATCGCGGCCACCACAGCTGCCCCTGCCGCCGCGGCCGGTGCCGCCCGTGCCGGTGCCCCCCGGAGCCTGGCAGACGGGGCCGTTGCTACCCGTCCCGTTGCCGCCGGTGCCATCCCCGCCCGTGCCGCTGCGGCAGTAGTCCTCGTGACCGCCACGCTTCTTATGACTGCCGTGCTTTCCGTGGCCGCCACGCTTCTTGTGACCGTCACGCTTCTTGTGCTTGTGACTGTCGCTCTTCTTGTGACCGTCACGCTTCTCGTGGTCGCCGCTGGCTGCCGACACCGCCTGGCTCTGCTGCGTCGGTGCCGCAAACGCCGCGCTCGCCGGGATCAGTACACCGCCGGCAGCCAGGAGGACGGAGGCGGTGGCTACGGCCAGACCGCTCTTCCGGATACTACGCTTCATGAGAATTCTCGTTCCTCTTCCGCATGCTCTCGAGAAGGTGAGAACGAGCGAAAAATTCTTATTCTTTCGAGACGGGTCTTTACCCGATGCCGGGGTGGGCGCATTCGCCCCACGGTGCAGGGCCGCTTGAAGCAGCCGCACCTTCCGCTTACCTGCGGACATTCGGCGGTCTGGCTGGGTGGCGTAGCCGCCGGCCTTTGCCACCCAGCCAGACTGCGAACTCACTCGACGCTGTCCGCGCCAGTCAGCTCCTAGCCCGTGGCGTCACCGCCCTGAGCATTACCACCGGTGTTGGTACCGACGCCGGAAGCATTACCGCCCTGAGCATTACCACCAGTGTTAGCGCCTACGCCGGAAGCATTACCGCCCTGAGCATTACCACCAGTGTTAGTACCGACGCCGGAAGCATTACCGCCCTGAGCATTACCACCAGTGTTAGTACCGACGCCGGAAGCGTCACCACCCTTGGCGTCACCACCCTTATTGGTGCCCACACCCGAAGCATTACCACCCTGAGCATTACCACCAGTGTTAGTGCCAACGCCGGAAGCATTACCGCCCTGAGCGTTACCACCGGTGTTGGTGCCAGTACCGGAAGCGTTACCACCCTTGGCGTCACCGCCCTTATTCTTGTTCTTTCCCTTTCCCTTACCCTTGCTCTTGCTCTTTCCCTTGCCGTGATGCTTGTCGTGATGCTTGTCAGAGTGCTTGTGGGAGTCGGCGAGGCTCACGACCGACGAGGCGGGCATCGGGGCCGCCGTCGCGGCAGTTGCCGGAAGGATGACACCTCCACCGATCACAGCGGCCGAGGCGACAACCGTCGCAAGGCGAAGGCCCCGACGCTTGGGACGGTCGTCATTGTGGGTGTGAACAGTGCGGTTCATGAGTTTCTCCTACTGATAAAGAGGGACTATTTGAAGGGAGAATCCTCGGCGAGGATTTCCGCCTTACCGTGCTGCCCCGTTCCCTTTCGGGTGGGGCCGCACTTCAAGTAGGCCCGACCGGCAGCACACGGTCACGTTCCGAGGACTCGGGACTTGACGCACCCAGACACATCGCGTAAAACCCCGCGGAAGCGCCGCCCGACAGCCCCCGACCGTCCCGGAACCAGACACCGCCGCCCAGGGGTCGCGCGAGCCGTAACGGCCACGCCGCCACGACGCACAGACCGAACACACCCACCGCAGGACCCCGGAGCCGCACACCACCACCCAACCCCACGCACAAGCCGCCCCCATATAGCCGAAACAGTCCTCGAAGCAGCAAAACAACGGCTGCCCCGCACAGCGCCGCAGAGCCGCTGCCGTGCCGACACGCCGATAGGCCCCGGCGACGGCCCGACGGTGACGGCCAAGGCGCTGGCGGCGCACCCTCCGAGGCCGGGGCCAAGATGCCCATCGGTCCACGCGGCCCGGGGAGTGTCTAATCAACGGCGGATCTGCTGATCAAGGAGAGACGCCAAGTGAGCGAGACGACGATCGAGCACGAGTCCGTCGACGAGTCGGCCGGTGGTGCGATGCCGTCGGCCGCGTCGGATGAACAGCTCGTCGCGATGCTGGTCGACCGGGCCCGCAGCGAGGGCCTGCAGCTGACCGGCGAGGGTGGGCTGTTGCAGCAGCTGACCAAGCGAGTGCTGGAGTCCGCGCTGGAGGGGGCGGGATCACCGACCATGTCGGCTACGAGAAGCACGATCCGGCTGGGAAGAACAACGGCAACAGCCGCAACGGCACTCGTGCGAAGACCGTGCTGACCGACGTCGGCCCGGTCGAGGTCAGGGTGCCCCGGAGCACCGTCGGCAGCTTCGAGCAGCAGATCGTCAAGAAGCGGCAGCGCCGCCTGTCCGGAACCATGCGCACCCGTGCGTCAGGCTCTGTCCCCGCCCTCCCGGTCCCACGTCGGGCTCGCCCTCCTCGGGTATCACCTCGCCGTCAGCGAGTGCGTACAGGTGCTCGACGCGGGCCTTCTTGGCGGCGTAGTCGGGATCCTTCGAGGTCTTCCAGGTCTTCACGCGCTAAAAGGTGACGCCCTCCTTCCATCGAGAACCGCAGGCCGTGCTCGGTCGGCGTGGACTTGGCGATTTTCTTGATCTCGCGGCGCTCCGGCAGCGTGAAGTTCCTCGGCCGCCCGCGCCCGCCCTTGTACTTGGGATATAGCGCGTCGAAGCCGTCGGTGTTGCTGTGGACACGTCCCGGATGCGGTCCGCGCTGGTGAACGTGACCTCGGCGATCCTGGCCACGGGCATGCCCTGGGCGGACAGCAGCACCATCTGGGCCCGCCGCCAGGTCACCACCGACCCGGTGCCCCTGCGGATGATCCGCAGCAGCCGTCTGCCCTCGGCGTCATCGATCTCGCGGACCCGCACTCGCTCTGCCATCGGCCCAGCCTGGCGCACGCGCGCCGCCCGAAGCGGCACCCGGACGGCGCGTCACATCTGCGACTGAGCACTGTAGTTGGCGGGATTTGCGCCTGCAGTGCTCAGCCTGGCGCCTCGACGTCGTCGGTGAAGACGCGCAGCAGATGCTGTACCAGCAGCGCCAGGCCGTCGAGCACGCTAAGGTGCCCCACGCCCAGCCCGTTCACCGGGCGCGCCTTAGCTCACCGCCTGCTTCACGAGCGCACCGATCCGCGCCTCCACCTCGGCCGTCACCTCGGTCAGGGCGAAACCGGCCGGCCACATCGTGCCCTCGTCCAGCTTCGCCTGGTCGCTGAACCCGAGCGTCGCGTAGCGCGCCTTGAACTTCTCCGCGCTCTGGAAGAAGCACACGACCTTGCCGTCCAGCGCGTAGGCAGGCATCCCGTACCAGAGCTTCGGCGCGAGGGCCGGGGCGCTGGCTGTGATGACGGCATGGACGCGCTCAGCCATGATCCGGTCCGAGTCCTGCATCTCGGCGATCTTCGCGAGAACGTCCCGCTCCGCCTCCGCCGCCTTGTCCGCGCGCGAGCTGCGGCGCGCTGCCGTCTTCAGCTCTTGGGCGTGGTCCTTCATCGCGGCCCGCTCCTCGGCCGTGAACCCTCGTGCGTGCTGCTTTCGGTGCTGCTCATGGCAGATCTCCCCTTGACTACCTGATGTGCTGGATCTTGGACGCGTGGGTGGCGACGTGCCGCCACACCCGACATCGGCACGCGACGTGCCGATCGCGTCTGAATACTGCGCGCAGTCCTCGACATTGTCAACGGCACGCCATGTGCCGTTAGGATGGCTACATGACCGACCCGCCCGCCACGCCGAGGCGCCGAGGCGCCGCGCGCACCGAAGAGCTGCTGCAGGTAACCCTCGATCTGGCTGCGGAGGTCGGTTACGCGGGCCTGAGCATCGAGGCGGTCGGCCGAAGGGCCGGGGTCGGAAAACACACGATCTACCGGCGCTGGCCGTCCATGTCGGCGCTGCTGCTCGACGCGCTCAGCCGCGTGTGGACCAGTGACCTGGACTACCGCGACACCGGGGACGTCCGCGCGGATTTGCGCGAACAGTTCCTACGCTCGGGCCTCGCCCTCTCCAGCCCGCCGATCGGCCCCGTCTACCGTGCAGTCATCGCCGAGGCGCAGGCCGATTCCATGCTGCGGGCGACCCTGCACGAACGATTCCTGGTCACCGTCGAGCAGAGCACCCTCGATCGGATCACCCGCGCCCAGCGCACCGGTGAACTGACCGCGGAAGCGAATCTGGAATTCGCCGCCGAGGTGCTGTGCGGCACGCTGTACTACCGCAGCCTGCTGTCAACCCGCCCCATCGACGAGGACGCGGTCGACGGTCTGCTGGACATGTTCATGGCCGCCTACGGAACCAGCAATTAAGACTCGACCACACAAGTCGGACCTACTCTCCCGATCCGAGGACCGTGCAGCTCACAACCGCACAACAGGGCAAAAGTCGTCTGATGCGGCACTAGGGTTGTTGATCAGGCGTTCGACGGTGTTCCGTTCCTTGTAAAGATCGGCGTCGTGGCTGACGGGCCGGCCGCCTCTCGCGCCCTTCTTCTTGTGGGCACTGCGTGCATCCCGGGCGCCACTGCAGAGCGGACAGGGCCTCGGCCGGCTCCGCCCGACGGATGACCCGGCGGTCTCGCAGCACCGTCGTATGGAAGGTGTCGATCAGGCCCGCCGCTGACCGTGCTGGTCGACGAGCCGCGAGACCTGCGGGTACGCGTGTCACGGGCGGGCAGGTGCTGCCGCTGCTGCGCGTGGGTGTGGTCTGCACCGTTCGGCGGCGTCGGTGACGGGTACTCACCAAGGTCCGGATATAGATGGGCACAAAGCTCTGATTTCACGCCGCAGCGCACAGCTGCGGCGTGCCGCGAAAGAGGTATCCGATGGGAAGCAGTAACCAGCCCGGCCGGCGGGAGAGCGCTGCGGAGGTCCTGCTGCGACGTTGTCGCGGCGTCCCGGCCGGTCCAGGACCGGACTCGATGACGGGCAGCCGAAAACCGTCACGTCGGCGCTCGCTGTGCCGGCGGCTCGCCGTCACCTCGCTCGCGCCGCTGCTCGCCCTGACGGCCACTGCGGCCAACGCTCAGGACGCATGGCTCACCCTGCCCCCGGTACCGACCGCCCGCGCGGCTCTGGCGGGGGCCAGCGCGCCCTGTCCCGATGAGTCGGACGACACCCGGGCGCACGCGAAGGAGACCTGCGTGTACACCTTCGGCGGGAGTACGCACTCGCCCGGTCTCACCGTCCTCAACACGGTGGAGGCGTACCGCCCAGACTTGAACGAATGGCAGACCCTGTCCCCGCTGCCCACCGCCCGCGACCGGCTGGCCGGCGTGGCGGCGCCCTGCCCCGAGGAGCGCGACGGCGACCGCGGGCCCGCCAAGGGCGACTGCGTGTACGCCATCGGCGGGTCCAACCTGGAGTCCGGCTTCCTGGACACGGTGGAGGTGTACCGTCCGGCCGTCGACGAGTGGGAGTCCCTGCCCTCGCTGCCGACTCCCCGCCGGAGCCTGACGGGGGCGGCCGCGCCGTGCCCGAAGGACGTCGAGGGCCTGCGCGGCATCTGCGTGTACGCCATCGGCGGCCTGAGCGAAGCCGGCGCCACGGGCGCGGTCGAGGCATACAGCCCTGCCACCAACCGGTGGGCGACCCTCCCCTCGCTGCCGACGCCCCGCGGGACCCTGGCAGGGGCGGCCGCGCCGTGCCCGAAGGACGTCGAGGGCCTGCGCGGTACGTGCGTGTACGCCGCCGGCGGGTTCAACGGAGTCACGGTCCTGGACACGGTCGAGGCATACAGCCCCGCCGCCAACCGGTGGGTATCCCTCCCCTCGCTGTCGGTTCCCCGCGGCTTCCTGGCGGGGACAGCGGCACCGTGCACCGAGGGGCCGAAGAACACCTGCGTGTACGCCATCGGCGGCCTCAACTTTACGGAGGTCCTGGGCACGGTGGAGGAGTACAGCCCTGTCACGAACAGGTGGGCGACCCTGCCGTCGCTGCCGACGCCCCGCGACTTCCTGGCGGCGGCAGCGGCGCCCTGCCCCAAGGACCTCGACAGCGACCGCCGGTACGCCAAGGACACCTGTGTGTACGCCCTCGGCGGCGAGATCGACACCACCGCGCTGAACACCGCGGAGGCATTCGCCATCGACCGTGACCGCCGCACCGCCCGCAGCTAACCGGCGTGCGAGGGGGCCCGGAGCCCCGGGAGGCAAGGGCAGCCGTTGACGGTATCGATCGCGACGACGCTCGACCCGAGGCCGCACAGGCCCGCCGACGCAGGGGCGCGCCTAGGGCCTGCGTGATGTCGTGATCAGTTGCTGGGTTCCGCCCTCTTCGTGGGGTGGAACCCGGTAGGAATTGACCGTGACACGGAGGCAACTCACCTATGCTCAATGGAAGTTGATCGGGCCGTACCTGCCGATCGGCAGGTACGGCCCGTACCCCGAACGGCTGCGGGAACAGTTCGAGGGGGTGATCTGGCGGTTCCGCTCCAGCGGCCAGTGGCGGGAGATGCCCTCCGAGTTCGGGCCCTGGGCCACCGTCTACGGGCGCTTTAGGGTCTGGCGGGACGCCGGTGTTTTCTCCGCTCTCCTGCAAGGCCTGATCGCCGGGGCGGCCCGTTCGGGGAGAACGGATTTGTCGCTGGTCAGCGTGGACTCCACAACAGCCACCACGACGCCGCCGGGATGCGTGTCGGCAAGGACCATCTCATCGTCGACCCAGGCAAATGAGCGCCCGGCTGCCCAGTCGACAAGAGCGCGGGTCTTCCAGTGCAATCCGTTCTGCTCATCCTGCTCATCGACGTCGGACGGCTCCGGCCAGATCACCACGGCCAGCTGCGGCAGGCCGATCCGTGGCGCGATGTACTCGTTCGCGTCGGTCATCCATGTCGTGGCCCAGACCGGATCGCACGGCAGCGCCGCCAGCCGGGGCCCGTGCTCGGGATTGACCCTGGCCAGAAGCGGATTCGAGTCGGTCTCCGACAGCTCGGGACCAGTCTGATACGTCGGATACTGCTGCGCCGTGCCGAATGGGATGAGCGGTCCGTCGACATCGAGGAAGAGCAGCGGGCGTTGTACAGAACCGGTCACGGCAGCACGATGGCGCCCCCGTCCTGAGGGGCCCCGATGGGCATCACAAGATCTTCGCCAACTGCAGAGGGGTCCGCTTACCGCGGTGGCCCCGGTTCGCCAACCAGCATGCACCGCAACTGTTCGTGACCCACCGGCGTCTGAACCCGTATGAAGACCCACACGCCTCCGCGTGTCCGGATCCGGATCACGCGGGGGACCATGGCGGCGGCCATGGGAGCGGCGTTGCTGCCGATCGCCGCGTGCGCCAGCGACCCGCCCGCACCCCCGCGCCCCACCGGAAAGCCCTCGATCGAGCCCTGTCTGACGCCATCGAACGATCTCGTCGTGGACGTGGACGGCGACGGCCACGCCGATCGCGTCTCCGATCCGTCACATGTCGGAAAGCGGCTGACCATCGCCTTCGGTAAAGACTCCGGTTACGGCACACCAGTGGGGGCCAGGCAACTGGTCGGCAGCGCCGGGAAAGATCAGCACGACGTCCTGGCCACTGTCTCAGATTTCGACCAAGACGGGTGGACCGACCTTGTGGTGGTGGCCACGGGAAAGTGGCGCGGCGACGATCCGATCGACCCGCGCGTCGCCCAGGTTCGGTGGGGACCGTTCTCAGCTGCAGGCGGCGGCCAGCGCACCCGCGACCTCGACCTTGGTGAGACGCGCGGCATCGCCGTCGCCGACTACAACCACGACCGCTATCCCGACCTGGCTATCTACACCTACGCCGGCGACGGCGTCTACCAGACGGAAGCGCGCCTCGGCAGCCAGAGCGACGGCATCGCCAACGCAACGGACCAGGTGCGCGACAGGTACACCGTCGACAATTACACAGACGACTCCACTCCGCGAAACATGCCCCGCTCCGGCCTAAGCGAATTCCTCCCAGACTGCCCTAGCCGACAGGGCAGTTGACTGCAAGCCGACGGCAGCGGCTTCTCGGTTGCCTCCAGGCAGGGGCGCCTTGAGGTTCTAAGACGCCATCCGCTTATCGATCATGGGCTGACCTAGTCGAACAGGGTTCCTGATCGGTGATCGCGCGAGAACCGGCGCATGGCAGCAGGGCCTCTTGATAGCTCGGGGGTGCGAACCAAACCAAGCACCAGGAGGCCCCGTTGTCGCGGTCTTTCGCGCTCGCGTGCGTGGAGTCCCGCGCTCGCGCCCGAACACCGCCGCGGGCACGGAGCTCTTTACGGCGGGCTCAACCAGGGGCGGATCAATGTCGCCCGCCTGCGTCGCGCTCTCGCGGCGATGCCGCTGCCGAGGGCGGCGGACGGCCGGCTCGTGCTGGCCGTGGACGTCTCGCCATGGCTACTGCCGGACGCCAACGCCTGTGCGGACCGGTCCTTTTGCCACACGTTCGGCCGGGGTGAGGGCAAGCATCAGATGGTTGCGGGCTGGCCGTACTCGATCGTGGCCGCGGTGGAGACCGGCCGAACGTCGCGGACGGCGGTGCTGGACGCGATCCGCCTCGAGCCGGTTGCCGACGTCGCCGCGGTGACCACGGTCGAGATCCGTGAGGTCATCCAACGGCTCATCGTGGCCGGCCAGTTGAAAGAGGGCGATCCTGAGGTCCTGGTGGTGCTGGACGCCGGGTACGACGCTCCCCGCATCGCCCACCTGTTGGGCGACCTGCCGGTGCAGATCCTCGGCCGGCTCCGCTCCGACCGTGTTATGAGGCGGCCCACCCCGCCGCGTGTCTACGACCCGGGGCTCGAAGTCCGTGCGCTCCGCGTCCGCTGTCAGGGCCCGGGTGGTGCTCCAACCCGGGGGCTCCTGACAGATCACGGTCAGGAGCGTTATGCTCGCCGCGATGATGACTCATTCTCTTGGCAGATTGGGGGTCCCGTCCGCGCAAGGTGAGTGCTGATGCTCACTCAGACCGCGAATGGGGATTCCCGCCTTTCCTTCTGGCTGCGCGTGCGCGAGTTCGCCGTGCCGCCGTCCATGATCGAGACTGCGACCGCCCGCCGTTGTACCGGGGACTGGGCGGGGGCGTGCGCCGCCGCAGGCATCGATGTCGATCTCAATCTGCGTTCCGTGGCGCGCACTCACGGCCACGATCTCGCAGCCCAACTCCGGGCCGATCTCCGCCATCTGGCGCCTGACCTGTTGCGCTGGCACATGCCGAGGATCGCTCCTGACGGGCTGCTGCGCCCAGGTCTGACGATCGCACTGGCTCGGTACGACCCTGCGGGGCGTGACGGTGAACGCCCGGTGTACCTCGTGGTCCGGACTCCGCCGGCTTGGGCGGACGGCGGTCAGCGGATCAGCCTCTCGCTGTGGGACGGATCCCACGCCGAGGTCGGCGCCTGCCGTCATCCGCATCCCCGTCCCGACCGGCGGTTCCGCCTGGACCTGCACCGCCACCTGTGGGACGCGCGCAGGACCGATGAGCTGCGGGTCCGGTCCGGGGCCGATCTGCTGCCCGCCGACGGCCGTCCGGTGGACCCGGATCTGCTGGGGACGGTGCCGCAGGGGCGCCGCTGTGTCGTTGACCGGTGGGCGGCCGAGGCGGCGATTCTGCTCCACGCCGAGGGGCGGACGACCAGTACCGTCACCGTGTGGATCGGGGCCCGGCATCGGCTGGTCCTGGAACTGGTCGCGGACCGGGACGGCCTCGGGCCGCCCGCCGTACGGATCGCGGCGGCACCCCCGGACGGCAGCGCCTCCGCGCTGCCGGTCCTGCCCGACGCGGCGACCTGGGTCCTGCCCGACCTGGAACTGATCCGGACCGGTTTGATGGAGGTCGATGGGCTGCACCCACTGGTCGTCTCGGCACTGGTACTGGATCATTCGCCGGCCGGTTCCCCCCGGATTCCGGTTCGGCCGGACCGGCCGGACCGGGCAGGACGACCGCGCCTCGTGGAGTGCCGGGGAGCTCAGCACCGGATCGGCCTGGTCGAAGGGGTACTTGCGGCACTGGACCACGACCCGGCCGAGATCCGCCGGGAGGAGCTGCTGGCCGCACTGACCGGTACTCCGCTTCCCTGCCTGCAGGCCATCGATGTGGCGCACCGTCGTCCGGACTGCCTCACCGGCGTCCGCGAACGCCTGGACCATGGCGACACCGCCGGTGCGCTGGCTGTCGTCGAGGGCCTCCTTGGCCCCGACGCAGTGCTGCGCAACGGCGCTCTACGGGACGAACTGGAGGCGGCCGCGCTGCGGCGGATCACCTATGGGCTGTTCAGGGCGGGCCTGGCCGGACCCGGACCTGGCCGTATCCGCCCGGGCCCCAGCCGCCCCCGTGAGCACCGCTCCCACCCCCGCCATACAACCGCTCGCTGATTCCGGGGGGCCTCCGCCCCGTCTCCGACTCGGCCCACCACGAACCCAAAGGTGATCAAACATGCCCACATTCACCCCGTTCACCGCAATTGACGCCCCCTCCGACTCGGCCCACGTCTCCCAACTCGACGTCGCCGATGAGCTGTTGGCGCTGCTGCGCGACGCCACCACTGAACCGCGCCCCGACACACAACTGGAGGCCCTGACCCTGGCCGTGGCCGCCGACCTGCCCGTACTCCTGTGGGGAGAGCCGGGAATCGGCAAGACCGCGGCGCTGACACAGCTCGCCGAGGCCCTGGACCTTCCGCTGACCACAGTGATCGCCAGTGTGCACGAGCCGTCCGACTTCTCGGGGCTGCCCGTGGTCGGAGACGATCCGGCGGAACACGGCGTCCCGATGGCCCCGCCGGACTGGGCGGTGCGACTGGTACGGGCCGGCCGAGGGCTGCTGTTCCTGGACGAGCTGTCCACCGCACCGCCGGCCGTTCAAGCCGCCCTGCTCCGCCTCGTGCTCGAACGGCGGATCGGCGCCCTGCAACTGCCGCCGGGGGTCCGGATCGTGGCTGCCGCCAATCCGCGGTCCTCGGCGGCCGACGGCTGGGAGCTGAGCCCGCCGCTGGCCAACCGGTTCGTTCATCTTCAGTGGACTCATGACCACGAGGTGGTGGTACGTGGCCTTGGCGGGACCTGGCCCCGGGCGATACTGCCACGGCTCGCCCCGGAGAAGTTGCCGGAGGCTGTGGACTTCGCCCGCCGTGCGGTGTGCGGGCTCCTCTCCGCCCGCCCTGGGCTCGTGCACCGGCTGCCCAGCGGTGAGACACGTCGGGGCGGCCCCTGGCCGTCACCCCGGAGCTGGGAGATGACCCTGAGTCTGATCGCCTTCGCGACCGCGGCCACCTCCTCCCGGGACGTGCTTTCCCTGCTGGTCAGGGGCACGGTGGGCGACGGTCCGGGCCTTGAGCTGCTGGCGAGCCTGGACCGGATG
Organism: Streptomyces sp. V1I1; assembly: GCF_030817355.1. NCBI lineage: Bacteria > Bacillati > Actinomycetota > Actinomycetes > Kitasatosporales > Streptomycetaceae > Streptomyces > Streptomyces sp. V1I1. Next base: position 366,201 of record NZ_JAUSZH010000001.1, read on the forward strand.
GACCTCCCGGCCCCCGAGATGCTTCTCGCCGACCCGACGGGTGCCGCCCTGCCCGAGCGGGGGGATCTGCGCCAAGCCGTGCTCGACGGTGTGGTGGAGGCGGTTCGCAAGCGGCCGGAGAAGTCCCGCTGGGACGCGGCATGGACGCTCCTGGTCCGGGCGGTGGAGACCGGAGCCCCGGACCTGGTGGTCGTCCCCGCGACCACACTCGCCACGCTGCGCCAGGAGGACTGGGACGTTCCGGCATCGATCGAGCGGCTCGCCGGAGCGGTGTCCCTGTCCCGGCGGGCGGACCATGCGGCGGCCCGGGCCGCGGTCGCCACGAAGGCCGGACGATGAGCCCGGACGCGCCGGGGGCGCTCGACGTCGACAAGCTCTTCGCCGCCCGACTGCACGCCGCCCGGGTTCGGCCCTACCTGGCGACGGCGCTGTTCGCCCTGCACACCGTGGAGTCGCGGACGGTCCCGACGATGGCCGTCGACGGGCACTGGCGGTGCTACGTCTCGCCGGTCTTCGTGGACCGGACGTCGGTGGAGGAACTGGCCGGGGTATGGGTGCACGAGGTGTCGCACCTGCTGCGCGACCATCACGGGCGCAGTGACCGGGTCGCGCGGCAGCGCGGGCTGACCGGCCCGGCCGAACGGCTGCGGATGAACATCGCCGCGGACTGCGAGATCAACGACGACGTGTTCGGTGACGGGTTGGTCCGGCCCGAAGGTGCTGTCGAGCCGGTGTCCTTGGGGCTGCCCGAGGGGGAGCTCATGGAGGACTACCTGCGCCAGTTCCGGCTCGGGCCGCGTACGCAGAACCTGGCCTGGCTGGACTGCGGCAGTGGCGCCGACGGGCTGGAACGGGAGTGGGATCTGGGACCGGACGGCGCGCACGGCCTCAGTGCGCAGGAACGGGACGCGGTCCGGTTCCGGGTGGCGCAGCGCATCACTGGCCGTCCGGGGAGCGCCTCGAAGGGGTGGCAGCGGTGGGCGGAAGAGGCGTTCCACCCGCCGCAGCCGTGGCGGGAGTTGCTGGGAGCGGCGGTCCGCTCGGCGGCCTCCGGCTCCGGCGCGGGCGAGGACTACAGCTACGGCCGGCCGTCGCGGCGCTCGGCCGGGGTGCCCGGCGTCGTTCTGCCGAGTCTGAGGCGCAGGCCGCCTCGGGTCGCCGTCGTCATCGACACGTCCGGGTCGGTCAGTGACGCCGAACTGGGCAGCGCGCTCCTCGAAGTCACCGCGATCTCCCGTGCCGTGGGCGGCCGTCGGGACCTGGTCACAGTGGTGCCGTGCGACGCGGCGGCCCGGATCGTGCACCCGCTGTGCCGTGCGGAGGGAATACCGCTGGTAGGCGGTGGCGGTACGGATCTGCGCACGGGCTTCGCCACGGCGCTCCGAGCGCGGCCCCGACCGGATGTCATCGTGGTCCTGACCGACGGGCAGACACCCTGGCCGGACACGCGACCACCGTGCCGGACGGTGGTGGGTCTGTTCCCTCGGCAGCAGGCAGCCCGGTCATGGGACGAGGACGATCCCGACTACGTGCCGGACTCGCCGCCCGCGTGGGCACGAGTGGTGGTCATCGGGTCTGCTCCCGCTGCTCGGTGAGCCCCCTCAGGATGGGCGGACTGATCTCTTCCGATGTGTTATGGACCTCGAAACCGTGATGTACGGATGAGTCCCGTGCCGGTGAGGCAGCCGTCGAGGACGTCGCTGCCGTAATGGAGCCGAGGTAGACCCCGCCTAACGGCGGTGATCAGTTCGGGATGAAGGCATGATTGACCACGCTGGTGCGTCGCAGGACCGACCAAAGGGACCAGCCCCCCATGATCGGCCGGACAAGGCCTAGTAGGGCTTTGTTAGGTGGGTCTTGTCGCGTTGGGTGTCTGGTAGTTCGCTGTTGGTATGAGGGTCGGGGAACTCGCTTCGTGTCGTGTCCGGTTGGAGGAGTTCGGTGGGGAGGTGTTCGCGCCGCTGGTGCGGCGGGATCAGCGTGAGAAGGGTGCCCTGTATCTGCGGGGGCTGCTGCTGGACGGCCGGCGTAAGTCGATGCAGCCGATGGCCGGGCGCCTGGGGGTGGACCACCAGCAGCTTCAGCAGTTCATCACGTCCTCCACCTGGGCCTTTGACGCGGTGCGGGCCCGGTTGGCGTGGCGGGCCGTGCGGGTGGTCCGTCCTCAGGCGTGGGTGGTGGACGACACCGGGTTCCCGAAGGACGGCATCTCGTCGCCCGGGGTGGCCCGGCAGTACTCGGGCACCCTGGGCAAGGTCGGTAACTGCCAGATCGGCGTCAGCGTCCACGCCGCTTCCGACACCGCCTCGTGTCCGCTGTCCTGGCGTTTGTTCCTTCCCGAGAGCTGGGACACGCCAGAAGCGGCCAGCCGTCGGGAACGCTGTCGCATCCCTGATGACGAGCATCACCGCCCGAAGTGGCAGCTGGCGCTGGAGATGCTCGACGACCTGGCCGGCACCGGGCTGAAGCCGGCGGTGCTGGTCGCGGACACCGGATACGGCGCCAACGCCGACTTCCGCCGCGGCCTGGAAGACCGCGGCCTGGCCTACGTCCTGCAGGCCAAGGCCGAAATGACCGCCCACAGTGAGGATGCCGAACCCCACCAGCCTGCCTATGGCGGCCTGGGGCCCAGGCCCCTTCCGCGTTACCGCACCCGCCCGGTGTCCTTACGGGATCACGTGCTGGCCGCCGGACGACGCCAGGGACGAACCCTGACCTGGCGCAGGGGCTCCAAAGCCGCGATGAGCTCGCACTTCGTTCTTGTGAGGATCCGTCTCGCGGGGCGGCGGCCCAAGCCCGCCACCGACGGCACGATCCCGCTGACCTGGCTCATCGCCCAGTGGCCCGAAGGCGAGGACGAGCCGGTCAAGTACTGGATCTCGAACCTGCCCGCAGACATCCCCGCCCGCGACCTTGTCCGCATCGCGAAACTGCGGTGGCGCATCGAGCACGACTACCGCGAGCTGAAGACCACCCTCGGCCTCGACCACTTCGAGGGCCGCTCGTTCACCGGCTGGCACCGGCACGTCACCCTCGTCACCGCCGCCCACCTGTTCCTGACCGAACAGCGGACCTGCCCAAAAGCCCCTGCCAGGGCCTGACCCTCTACCAGGCCCTGGATCTCCTCCAACACCTCCTGGCCACCTGGACCGGCACCTGCCCCACCTGCCGACAACCCACCCCCTGGCAGCCCTACGACACCACCTAACAAAGCCCTACTAGTATTCCAGCGGTAGTTCGCTACCGCCGCTGGTCAGAGGCTGGTTTTTGAGTGTAGCTGGGTGACGGTTCGTCATGTGGCGGTGGTTCGTGACCAGCGGTGCGGCGGGCGTAGTGGCAGCGTTTAGCGATGGCTTGGTGGCGTCGTCTGTAGCGGGACCAGATCAGCGTGCGTTCGGGATGCCGGTGGCGCGCTGAGCCGGGATGGAGAGCGTCCAGGAGTCTCCGGATTTCTGCCAAGGTGAGGGGTGCGAGGGCGGGGTCACCGTTTCAGCAGCTCCTGCGTGACGTCGTCCAGCAAGTGGGCGGACAACCAGAACAACACGTGTGACGCGCTGGATCGCCTCGGAAGCGGACCCGCAGCGGACGCTGAGGCGCCGCTGTACTCCGTGCTCACCGTTCATCTGCAGACATCCCGCGGTACGTCTCGCCAGCGAGACGTACCGCCCTGCCGTATGCGGCAAGTTGCCCGTTGAGGTCGTCGGCGAGCCGAGGTGTCCCTGGCCTCGGGGCAGGAGTTGCTTGTGCTAGCTGAAGCTCAAGGCCCGCCCGCCGCTGGACCAGCGGCGCAAGCTCTACCGCAAGGAAGTCGCCAGCGCCATCGAGCAATACCACGCCGACAGCCGCAAGTACCGGCGCGTCTACAACGGCCTGCAGTCCCTCATCATGATCGGCTCAGCCCGCCACGACCACCCTCGCCGCCCTGGACACCGGCAAGGAACTGACCTGTCAGAGCGTCACCCTGACCGGCATCAGCTTCGCCATCACGCTGGCCGCGATGTTCACCGGCTACTACAAGTTCCGCGAGCGCAGCTACTTCCTGCAGCAGACCGCTGACGCCATCGAGGAAGAGGCCAACGCGTCAGTCCCGTGCCTCAGGACCTTGATCCAGATGTTCAGCTCGGCCCTAGTATCCGGCGCCAGCGAGGCGAAGTGCTTCTCGCACCAGGCATCAAGCGAGTCCAGACGGTCATCGAGGAAGATCTCCAAGCCCTCGAACGCCTCAAGGACGTGATTGGCCGGCACCGCCGCGTGGGTGAGCTGGGCGACCCTCGAGGCCCGGATCGCCTCGCCCGGCCGGTGCACCGCGCAAAGAATCCGCATGCCCCGCCGCACCGAACCAAGGGTGCGGGGTGGCCAGCCGCGAAGTCCCGCGATCCGCGCCGCTCGTGCACTCAGGGTCGTGGCCAGTTCCGGTCCAGGAGCGGTGCCAGGCTGCTGACGCCACTCAGATCGCGGGCCATCTCGAAGAGGAAGAGTTCCGTCCAATGCGGCCGAACACCGTGCAGACGTCCTCCGAGCGGCTCGGGATGGAGCCGTTGATCGTCCATCTTCGGCGGGAACCCGCCGCGTGGCCGCAGGGTGCCCGATAATGAACAGCTGCTGCCCGGTCCAGGCGGCGACCGCAAGGTCGACGCGCGTCTTGTTGTCCGGACCGGCGATCAGGCTGGCCTGGCGACGGCAGAGCCGACAGACCCCGTCTAAGGCGGCCACCTCGCGCTGGCTGACGTCGCAGTGCTGGCTGGTCACCTTCGCCACAAACCCCCAACATGCCTTGCAGCGGGGCCGGTCGAACCAACTCCAGCCCATGCAGTCCCGGCACCTGCGGGTCGCCCAGGGACGTGATCGCCGGGCAGGCGTACTCATAACGGCGGCCCTGAACGGCCCGGCCGACGCCGATGCATGACCGAGGTGCCACCGACAACCTGACGCGTTGTCTCCTCGATGGCAGTGGTCTCTTGCCTGCTGGCGGACTCGGTCACTTCCTTCACCGCGTTGATCTCGGCGGCCTCGATTCTCCCGCTCGTTGGCGGCGCGAACGGCCCGCTCGAGCGCCTCATCCCGCCACGGCTGTCCACGGTGCTTCTCCCCATGGGCAGAACCTCAACAAGCATGCCTTCGGCGGCGGTTGGCCGCCGAGGGGCAAGCAGATGCGCCGTCCCGTCCCACCCGCGAGAACCTCGCTGGGATCTCGCCGGCCGTCCTCGAAGCCGTCGCCCGAGCGCTCCAGCTCGACGACGCCAAACGCGCTCACCTCCTCCATCTGGCCCAGGCAGCCGACGGCTCGGATGCTCTGACGCGCCCACGACGCCGGCGCGTCAAAGAGCAGTGGACACCGCACCGCAGCCTGCAATGGACCCTGGACGCCATCACCGCCGGGCCCGCGTTCGTCCGCAACGGCCGCATGGACCTACTCGCCGCCAACCCGCTCGCCCGCGCCTTCTACTCCGACGTCTACACCAGCGCCCCGAAGCAGCCCAACCTCGCCCGATTCAACTTCCTCGACCCCGCCTCCCGCCGCTTCTACCCCGACTGGGACACCTTCCGCCGACACCTGCGTCGCCATCCTGCGCACCGAAGCCGGCCACGACAAAGACCTCCACGACCTCGTGGGCGAACTCTCCACGCGCAGCGAGGAATTCCGCACCCGCTGGGGCGCCCACAACGTCCGCCACCACGGCACAGGAACCAAACGCTTCCACCACTCGGCTGTCGGCGAGCTCACCCTCGCCTTCAAGGGCCTGGAGATGGCCGCCGAACCCGGCCTCACCCTCACCATCTACACCGCCGAACCCGGCTCACCCTCCGAAGAAGGACTGCGCATACTCGCCTCCTGGGCCGCCACCCACGACGCCGACTCCCCCACGCAAACGTCCTCGGCCGGCTGACCGTCCTCTCGCGTATCAACCAACTTTCCCGGACGAGAACAAGCACCAAAGTGCGCGCCCAGCCTTCTCACAAACAACCGTTTATGAGAGACAGTGGTTACATGGCATTGCACTGGAAGCTCGTCATCGACACCACGAACGCACCCACCCTCGCGGACTTCTGGGCCGCGGCGCTGGACTACGAGGTGGAAGACCCAAGTTCCCTCATCGAGCGCCTGCTGGCCGCCGGACAAATCAGCGAGGACGCGGTCGCCGAGCACCACGGCCGCAAGACCTTCCGCGGCTACGCCGCAATCCGCCATCCCGAGGACCCGTACGACGAGACCAGCGGCATCGGCCATGGCCGCCGCCTGCTCTTCCAGGAGGTACCCGAGGGCAAGTCCGGCAAGAACCGTCTGCACCTGGACGTCCACAGCGAGCCCGGCGGGCTCGGCAAGCTGGTGGCCCGACTGGAAGACCTGGGGGCAACCCGCATCCGCGAGGTGAACAAGGGGCCGGCCGGGCACTGGTGGATCATGCAGGACCCGGAGGGCAACGAGTTCTGCGTGGCGTAGCTCCGGCTCAGGCCCGCTGCGAGGAATGGGATCGTTGGCATCGACTCCGGCCTGGAGACCGAGGCCGACGCGCGGGCTGCCCTGGTCGGCTTCGAGTACGACGGCTTCCGTTTCGGCAGCGGCGACTGGGACCTGAAGGGAGCCTCGGCGAGGACTTCCCGCGTCGCGGTCCCGGGTTGCGCGAACACCAGGCTCCACTGCTCATACTGCAGACGTGCCTTGAGGAGGACCTCGACTCCGGCCGCCAGGCGTAGCACCGCGTATTTGAGGTTCCGGGCACTGCCCTCGCCGTCTCGGCTCTCCAGGTCTTCCACCACGCTGACGAGGTAGTCCAGCCCGTTCCCGACGGACGGGAAATGCGGATCACCAGCCAGCTCCACCCGACGACGGATGCGGTCCCGCGCGAGCTGCGGCGGCTCATCGAAACCACTCGGCACCGTCCCCGTGGGGCCCAGCGGGCATACGCCTTGGCCGGGTCACCGAAGGCAGGCGGGGCGCCCTCGTGGGACCAGCCGACGGTGACTGCAAGGTCGGCGGCGCTCTCGTCGTGGTGGGAGCCAGGGCGCTCGCTCATCTGCCTCCTTGGTGCAGGGCACGGAAGTTCGGGACTTTGAGATCGCGCGGATAGGTCAGAGGCATCGGCTGGGTCGGGTGTCCCAGCGGTGGCTCGTCCAGGCTTAGGGTCTGTTTGAAAGTGGATCTTGGTCTGGGATGATCTTCGGGTGGCGCGGAGAGATCTGACCGAGGGTCAATGGGCAATGCTGGAGCCGTTGTTGCCGTCCGCGCGCAAGCGCGGCCGACCGACCGCGTTCACGCGGCGGGACCAGGTGAACGCGATCCGGTGGCGGACCCGGACGGGTGCGCCGTGGCGGGACGTACCGGAGCGGTACGGACCGTGGGAGTCCGCGTACAGCCTGTTCCGGCGCCGGCAGCGCGACGGCACCTGGGCGCGGGTCCTCGAACATTTGCAGGTCCGCGCCGACGCGCGGGCTGATCACCTGGGACGTGAACGTCGACTCCACGGTCTCCCGCGCGCACCAGCACGCCGTCGGGGCCCGCAAAAGGTGCCCCTATGGTTTTCGTCAAGCGGTGACCGGGGTGGGTGGCTGGTAGAAGGTGCCGTCTCGGAGCATGGCGAAGAGGACGTCGATGCGGCGGCGGGCGAGGCAGACGATGGCTGCGACGTGGTGTTTTCCCTCGCGTCGTTTCCTGTCGTAGTAGGCGCGTGAGTCGGGCTGGGCCAGTGAGGCGAACGCGGCGAGGTAGAAAGCCCTCTTGAGCTGCTTGTTGCCTCGCCGGGAGGGATGCTCGCCGCGGATGGACGAGCCGGATCGGCGGGTGGCGGGTGCAAGGCCGGCGTAGGCGGCCAGGTGGCCTGCGGTGGCGAAGCCGCTGCCGTCGCCGACGTCGATGAGGATCCGGGCTGCGGTCCTGACCCCGATGCCGGGCATGGAGGTCAGGACCTGGGAAAGAGGGTGCGCCTCCAGCAGCTCCTCGATCCTTGTGGTGAGGAGCTTTCGCTGATCGAGCACGGCGGTGAGCGAGGCGGCGAGGCTGGGGACGATCAGTGCGGCAGCGTCGGTGCCCGGCACGACGACGGTCTGCTCGTCGAGCGCGTCGAAGATGTCCTCGACCAGCCGTTCGGCCATGCGCGGTGCCTTGGGCCGCAACAGCGATACCAGCCGCCGCCTGCCGGCCTTCCTCAACTGGGCCGGGGAGCCATTGCGTTCGAGGAGCAACAGGACGGCCGGGTGATCCAGGCGAGGACCCAGGACGCGCTCGAGCGAGGGATGGACCTGCGTGAGGAGCCCGCGCAGACGATTCTTGACGCGGGTGACCTCGCCGGCCAGGTCGTCGTCGAAGCCCACGAGCATGTTCAGCTCGGCGATGGTTTCGTCATCCGGTGCCAGGTCCCGGAGAGTGTGCGGCATGGTCCGGGCGGCATCGGCGATGATCGCCGCATCGCGGGCGTCGGTCTTCGACTCGCCCGGATAAAGATCGGCGATCCGCCGCATCGTCAGCCCCGGCAGATAGGCGACGCGGCAGCCAGCATCGCGAGCCACAGCCAGCGGCAGGGCGCCGATCGAGGCAGGCTGGTCCACCACGACCAGCACCGTTCCGTGCCTGGCCTGCAGTTTCGTGAACAGCTCACGCAACCGCGACTCGCTATTGGGCAACTGCTTGTCGAAGACCTTCTTACCTGTCGGAGTAAGCGCGGTGCCGTGATGCTCCCCCTTGCCGACGTCCAGACCAAGGTAGACATCGACCTCGCCCGTGTCGTTCACATACCCCTCCCCAGCAGACCCTTCCCGGCCTCAGCTGCGGCATCAGCGTGCCGGCATCCACGTTACGAAGGCCTGCCCCACCCAGGACGGATGCGAGCGGTCATGCCCCTGATCAGCGGTCTGCCAATGCCTCCGAGTCCCGGTGACACCACCTTTTCGATCATGGCGACAAGGGGACCAAGTCATACCGGGCTCGGAGACCGGGAGCCCCATTGCGGGGCCACGAAAACGGTAACGGGGACCTGCAACGCGAGCCGCCCGGCGGGCTCGTCAACGAACCCGCCGACCACGCGCTCGGCCGGTCCCGCGGCGGGCTGACCACGAAGATCCACCTGGTGGTCGAGCAGGGCCAGCGCCCGCTGGCCCTGCTGATCACCGCCGGACAACGCGGCGACTCATCGCAGTTCGCGAACCTCCTCGACGCAATCCGCGTGCCCAGGCCCCGACCGGGCAGGCCGCGCACCCACCCGCGGCGGGTGCGCGGCGACAAGGCATACAGCTCGCGGGCGAACCGCGCGCTCCTGCGCAGACGCGGGATCGCCTGCACCATCCCCGAACCCGCCGACCAGGTCCGCAACCGCAAACGACGCGGGCCGGCGGGCGGACGCCCGCCAGCGTTCGACCGCGAGGACTACAAGGCCCGCCACGCCATCGAATGCGGCATCAACCGCCTCAAACGACACCGCGCCGTCGCCACCCGATACGACAAACTCGCCGTCCGCTACGAAGCCACCGTCACCATCGCAGCCATCGGCGACACGGGCCCCTCCGCTCGGTGCAGATGGCGAGTTTGTTGACATGAGGGCAGGTCCTTTCGCTGGCTCGACACGGATGAGTCGGTTTGCGCTACCCACCCCGAAAGGGGCCGCCGCTAACGGCACCCCCGGCAGCTGGCCCGGTCACCGAACGCGAATCTCAGTGATCGCAGATCGCGACCTCGCGTGATCGCTCACAGGTCGCGCATGCTCTCGTTCTCCTATGTGTTCTGAATGGCGTTCACCAGTCCAGCAACAAGGTTCGCCCGCTCGGCCATGGCTTCGATCACCAGGTACTCGTGGTCGGCGTGGGCACCGCCCCCGACTGCTCCAAGGCCATCGAGTGTTGGCACCCCCAGTGCGGCCGTGAAGTTGCCGTCGCTTCCGCCGCCGACTGCCTTGCCTTCGAGGCCAGGAAGCAGTCGCTTTGCCACCGCAAAGAGCTCGGTCGACGCCGACTCAGGCATCGGGGGTCGGCTGATAGCTCCCTGAACCGCGATCTCCGCCTCATCGAGACGCGGAGCCAGTGCTGCGAACGCAGATTCAATTCGTTCCTTCTCGCCGGCCGACTCGACCCGGACGTCGACGATGACGGTCGCCTCTGCGGGAACGACGTTGTCCAGGGTTCCTGCGGACGCGACGGTCGGGGTAACAGTCGTGCCAATGTCGGGGCGACCAAGCGCTGCGATATCTAGTACCTGGTGTGATGCTTCGATCAGGGCGTTGACCCCGGCTGCGGGCTCAAGGCCGGCGTGCGACGCCCGGCCCACGATGGAGACTTGGAACGTGCCGCAGCCTTTACGGCCGGTCTTCAGGGCTCCGCCATCAGCGGCGCCCTCGAGCACAAGTACAGCGCCGCAGGCAATGGCTCGTTCTTCGATGAGAGCTCGAGAGGAGCGGGAGCCGACCTCTTCGTCGGCGGTCATCAGGATCTCGACGCCTGACCGGTCATCGAGCGTCGCCAGGCCATGAACGGCCTGTACCAAACCGCCAAGCATGTCAAAGACCCCGGGGCCGGTCGCATGCCCGTCTTCGACCATGAACGGGCTGCGTTCAAGGGTGCCGAGCGGAAACACCGTGTCATGGTGACCGAGGATCAGTACTTTGGGATCGCCACCAGCTGACCAGTGGACGTGCGGCCCGGCTTCGCTCTCAACGAGGATGGCCTGCCCGCAAAGGCGGCTCTCGATGAGAGCGGCGACAGCTTTGGCCGATGCCGTCAAGGCGTCGAGATCGCGCGATGGAGACTCGATTTCGACGAGTGTCCTGAGGTCCTCAATCATCGCGTCAACACTCACATCGACGGTCTTGTGCATCGTCACGTTGCAAGGGTACTTGGTACGCCGTGACGGAATGGAGTTGACCTGCCCGGGTACCCCGGTGGCTCTTCCGCTTCCCCGTCGCCGACGTCACCGCCACCCTCGAGGCGGCACGCCGAAGCGGGGGCACGGTCCTCGGACACCGTCACACGGCCGAGGGTGAACTGGCGACGTTCAGTGACCCCGAAGGCGCCCTGTTCAGCGTCACCACCCGGGCCCACACCTGAGCGTCCGGACGGCTTCCGAGCAGCGGCGGGGTGCAACCGCGGCGGACAAGGCCGCCGCGGACTCCCAGATGATCGCGCGCTGCGCTGGCCCCCAGGCCGGGTAGGCCGGAGGCGCCCTGGAGGTGCTGCTGGAGGCAGGTCAGGTCGGCTGCCGATCGGGCGTGCCGAGGGCTCGGCCCCGGTGTGTAGCCCGGACCTCCGTTCTGGAACCCGCTTGGATGGGCGTTCCGCGCGGGCTTCCTGGCTTTCTTCGTCGAAATGGACTGGTGGGTACCGTGGTACGCAGAGAGCATCGGGCGGCAGGGCCTCGGGCTGGGTGGTGGACGTGCCGGTGAACGACCGGTGGTCACTGGGCCTTCGGTGGCGCGGTGGGCAGCCCGTAGTCGGCGATCTGCTGCTCGGTGACGGCCAGGTACTCCAAGACGACCTCGGTGCCCGGCGCGTCGACGGCAGCGAACGCGGTGAGCGCCCTCGACTCGCTACGAGCCGTGACCACCTTCACCTGCCCGGCGGCTTGAGCTTCTCGGGGAGGTACGCCCAACGCCCTCCACCAGGCCTGGCGATGGTTTCGGCGCGCATGGCCGCCGTGATGCTGGGCATCACGGCGGCCATGGCGTCATCACGGCACCGTGAGCCAGCAGACGTCACCGGAACCGGGCAACCGGGAATGCGGCTGAACCTCTGCCGCGATCCGCGCCAGGACTTCGGCTTTCTCCAATTGCCATGGCAGGAAAGGCTCCCGCGTCGACGCCGTCAGATCGCCCGCTCGCGCTCCAGCGTCATACGGATCGCCGACGATCCGCAGGAGCAGCGTCAGCTGTTCCTGGAACGAGGCGCCGCGTCCGAGGAGGGCTGCCCACGGACCCGCTGATGACCGAGAAACCGAGCCAGTCGTCGTGAGCGTACTGGATCAGATACTCCAGCTCGCGGCGATACGCGTCCTGGTTCACCATGGCTCAGTTCCCATGCTGCGGGACATGGAATCGCTTCATATCCAGGCCGTCCACGCCGTTGTGGTCAACGGTCGCTCCACCGGATTTACTGAACGGGCGATAGGTGACGGTCGCCTTCAGGTCGTCCGACAGCTGCCACACCTCGATATTGCCCTTCGGTGTGCTCTTGACGTCGGGCTCGCCGAGCTTGGCATGCAAGTCCAGGCGGACTCTCTCCAACTGCACGTCGTCGATCATTCTGACGCCGGGGCTGTCTTCCCCTGACTTACCCTCAGAACAGCGGTGAGGGCCGCCACCTCAGTGGCATGCGGCGGGAGCGGTGCAGCAGTGTCGTACGAGACCGAGGCAGGGCCCATTTCCCTGTTCAGAAGGAGCAACGGGGCCGCGTCAATCCAGGTCCTGGGCGATGAGGGGCGGAGTCAGTCGCTGTCCTCTCCGGCGGCAAAACGGCGAGCCTCGCGCCGGCCTGCGTAGCGTTCCTTGCGGTTGCGGGCCCTATTCATTTCCCCCCACTCCTTCTTGGCAGCCCGCCCACTGGGTCCCGAACAGCAGGTGTGGCCGAACCCGGAGTGTTCCCACTGGCAGCGTGTGTCCGCGTCCTCCCACGTCGGGTTCGGCGGCAGATCGCAGGCGCCGTAGCGGTGATCGTGGACCGGCCGGGGGTTGTGCTCCGCGAGGCGCACCCACAACGGCTTCGTCCTGTCCGTACGGGACATCTCGTTCCTTCCGGAACCGCCGCCCAGGCTCCCGGACCTTCCGGGCGGGCGGCTAGGTTCGCCACTTCACGGCGACACACTCCTTCCTTTGTCTGCGGCAACCGGCCAGGCGGAATCCAGCACCCATCGTGTGAGGGTGTCCCGGTGGATACACCAGGGCAACCACGCCATCCATGGTCCCGGCGCGGACGGAAGTATGGGGCACTCTCCACGGGGAGTGGAAAGCCTTTCAGGCTATCGGCAAGCGTCGGCCATACACAAGAACACCACAACGGACGCAGCTGACATGCTCGATCACGCTGATGAGGACACCGTCCAAAAAGGGCTGGCGCGGCGCCCAGGGACGCACCGGCGAGTGCGGCGGTGGCCTAGGTTCCTGTGGTCCACGGCAATACGGCTGCGCCGACTCGCCTCGGACGGCACACTGCGGGATCGCAACCCCTCGCCGGGTTACGCGCCGCCGCCCAGGTCCAACGCGCTGACGGCCGTGCCGCTGTTCACGTAGATCGTTCCCTCTGCGAGCAGATGCCCGCCGCGCCATTCCCTGTCTTCCGAGCCCTCGATGGACCGCATCTCTCACTGGACGTGACAGCAGGAGCACGGGCCAGATGACCAGTGTCAGGGCGCCGGGCGATCCTCCACGCGTCTTGTATCCGCTGGGCACAGCAGCTTCGAATTCGTCGAGGGCCATGCGCCGCGTCCTTCCGGATGCACAAGTCGAGCCACTCCAGGTGGAGTTGCGAGCTAACCCGTACCAACAGCCGGTCGGAACAGAGTCGCAACTGCCCAGCAGCCGCTGCACGGGGCCGGATCCACCGGGAAGATGGAGCCTTCGTGTTCGGAGATGCCACCGCCCACAGCGAGCTGTTCGGGCTGGCTGATGCGCAGTGAGAGCCGCCCCCCAGGAGCCGGACTCGCGGATGATGGCCGCAGCGCGGTCTGGGACAAGAATCAACACGCCGGGTTGCCCCCTCGTTCATGTCCTGGTCTTCGGGGCGGCGCGCAAACCTTTCGACGTTTCCATCGGTCGGCGGACCTCCCCGAGTTCCCTGGTCCCTGGCCCCTGGCCTCTGGGAGCTTCCTGGTCAGGAAGAGCAGCTCCCGGAATCGAGGTCATCACTCCCGAGCGCCTGATACACGCCTTGCGCCAACGGCCCGGAGCAGGCGCTGAAGGACGTGACATTGATCGTGGTGGACGAGGCCCACCACATCGCCCAGGGGCAGCCGCACTGCCCAACGACGTGCTGGAGGCCGTTGAGGACGCGCTGCGCAGCGGCAGCCTGCCGGCCGTGGTCAGCACCAGCACGCTGACCGATGGCGTCAACCTGCCGGTGCGCGCACTGTGTTGACATCTGCAGAGCTCGATGACGGGTCACAGGCGCCCGCCACTCACGCGCCCGGGCTGGGCCCGGTGACCAACCGAGCCGCCACGCCATTGCCCGCATGGGAGCACCAGAGTCAGTCGGCCGGTGCCATCGGGCTGCTGGGGCGGGAAGTGCCAGTCCAGGATCTCGGCCCACTCGTGCAGCACAACGAAGCCGGTGCGTTCGGCCTGCGCCTGCACGAGCTCCGTGGGCGAAGCGACGAAGGGTGCAGCCGCGGGATCGCCGGCGAACGAAGCCGCGGCAGCCCGTAGCCGTTCGTACGCGGCTGGGGGCACGACTCATGCCTGCGCTCCGGAAGCCATGAGTGGTGTTTTCCGCCACCCTGGACGCGTTCCTTTCCGCAGCACTCCTGCCGCCGGCACGGCCTGCACCGCACGTCAGAAACTCGCGGAATTGTCCTTTCAATGGCGCTAAACCCTCTCTTCCACAAGGTCTCCACACGGCATACTCAGGCCCGGCACCCGAGGGGGCGCCTGGCATCATCCGATGCGTGGCGACGTTTCCGACAATGCACGCCCAGTTCTGCTGTGAACCACCACGCACTGCCGTACTGCCGTCATGAACGCCGGGAAGGCGAGCACACCGTAAGAGGCCGTTTCCGGCGGGCAAAATTCCGCTGTCCCGTACCAAGGTGACGAGGCAACAATTCGCGGGCCCGTGGAACGGCCCAACGCACCCAAGCTGCAAACACCGTTCCAGGCATGCGGGTGGCGCCGCTGCGCTATGTCACCACTGGGCCACGAAAGCATTTCGAGCCGAATTAACGATCCCGCACGCTTTCCAGGAGGCAGGCCATGGACAAGGCGCTTCATCGCACCGTTGCGCTCCTGACAACGGTGTTCGGCTTCACGCTGTGCCTCACCGGCCCGGCGAGTGCGACCCCCGGTACCCAGCCGCCCGGCTCCGCTGTGGCCGGCACGCTGGTGAGCAAGAACGGCACGTCGGTCACCGTCACCGCCGCCGTGGGCCTGGGCAACACCATCTCCGTGCGGCAGGTCGGCGACACGATCCGGGTGAGGGACACCGGTGACACCATCGTGGCTTTCGGCGGGTGCACCGCGGTCAGCGCCACAGAGGCCGTCTGTCCGGGCGCCGGCAGCCTCACCGAGGTTGTCGTCAACGCCGGTGACCAGGCCGACAACGTCACTTCCTCCCTGGCGAGTCCGGGGGTAACCCTCGTCGGTGGCGCGGGTGACGACAGCCTCCAGGGCGGCAGCGCCAACGACACTCTGGAAGGCGACGAAGGCTCCGACTTCCTCTCGGGTGGAGACGGCAACGACACGCTCATCGGCGCCAGCGGCCCGGACCGGATCTTCGGCGGCGCCGGGAACGACTCGATCGAGGGCCGGGCCAGCTCCGACGTCATCAACGCAGGCGCCGGGAACGACGTGGTGAGCGGTGGCAACGGCGGCGACCAGGTGATCGCGGGCACCGGCAACGACTTCGTGGAAGGGGGCGCGGGCCGGGACAGCATCAACGCCGTCGACGAGGTCAGCGGCAACGACTACGTCCAGGGGGGCACAGAGGTCGACAGCTGCACGGCCGACCTGGGCGACAGTGTCACAGAGTGCCCGTGACCGGCGAGCGCGAACGGCGCGGAGACAGGCCCGCAGTGCCAGCGACACGACGAAGGAGACGCACAACCATGACAGCGCGACGTATCTACGTGATCCTGTCGGCCGGAGCGCTCCTCTGCGCTGCGCTGGCCGGCACCTCGGCCTCGGCGGCCCCGCTCACCGCCGAGCCCCGGCACCTCGCGGGCGCCACGGTGGTCGAGATGGCCGGCGGCACCCTGCTCGTCACGGCGGATCAGGGCGTGGCCAATGACATCACCATCCGCCGTCAGGGCAGCGTCGTCCTCGTGTCGGACAACGCGGACGGGGTGCGCGCCGTCGCCCCCTGCGAGGCACGGTCGGAGAACACCGCGGCGTGCCCGCTCCCCACGGCCGTGCAGGTCAACGGCCAGGACGCCGATGACGACATCACGGTCTCCCCGAATCTGGATGTTCCCGCCACTCTCTACGGGGGCGGCGGCAAGGACCAGCTCAACGGCGGCCCCCGCGCGGATCATCTTGTCGGCGACGACCCGACCGGGGTCTTCGGCCTCACGGCAGCGACTCCGGGCAACGACACCATCAACGGTGGGCCTGGGAACGACACCATCTCCGGGCTGGGAGGGAACGACACCATCAACGGCAATGCCGGAAACGACACCCTCAACGGGAACGAGGGCAACGACACCCTCAACGGGAACACCGGTTAACGACACCCTGGCCGGAGGAAGCGGCAACGACACCCTGAGCGGCAATGAGGGCAACGACACCCTCAACGCCACCGACGGCGTCAACGCCAACGACAGCCTCGACGGCGGTCTCGCCTTCGACTCCTGCAACCGCGACACCGGCGACTCGATGGTCAACTGCCCCTGACAGCAGGTCCGATGTGCGTTGTCGCGGCAGAGAGCGCGTGAAGCGGCCGGCCGGGGCGCGGGGCCTGTTGCTCCTCGCCCCGGCCGACGAGCATCGCACCGACCGAGCACAAACGGTGGGGGGAGATCGTGTCCGGCGGTACCTGTCGCATGATCTCCCCCAGCACGCACCCGGCAACCACGGCCATCTCGGCCATCTCGGCCATCTCGGCCAGGGATCGGACGGCCGCACCGCGTCCAAGGCCAGGCCACTCGAACTCTCATCACTGCCAGCCGACTTCTCTCGCCGGGTCCACGAGTGCCAGGAACCGTCGAACCAGCGAGCGAGAATCGCCCAGCGGTGCAGCGAGACGCCATCGCGGTGCACCCTCTTCCTTGCGGGAGTTGTTCCAGCGGGTGGTTCCGCCGGCTCCGACACGACCGCAGGGCGGTAGTCGGCGGCGATACGGAGACCCGGCGTGGTTCCGCTGACGCGAACCGGCCCGGCACCATGGTGCGGTGCCGGGCCAGTTGCCGGGGGTGCCCGGTTGGGGGGGCGCCTCCGCCGTTTGAAGTCCGCGAGCACCATCCAGTCCTCAACGCGGCTGTCCATGAACTCCCCGGCCGAAGTGGGGCCTCATCCAGCGCGGGTTCTGGATCAACGGCGCCCGCGACCTGCGCGACTACTTCCGGAAGATCGCCGCGTTCACCCTGAAAGGACACAGCGACAGCATCCATTGCCCCGTGCTCGGGACCATGGCCGACGCCGACCCTCTCGCCCGCAACGCCGAAGCCACCCTTGCCCGCCTCAAAGCGCCCACCATCCTCCAGAAGTTCACCCCGGCCGACGGCGCCGGCGACCACCAGGAACAGCAGAACCGCGCCCTGGCCGAAACCGTCATCCTCGACTGGATCGACGACACCCTCCGGCCGGATCGGCGAGACACTGCTAGTAGTGCTTCGTGAGGTCTGCCGATCTGGGCTGGTCGGGGGCATGGTGGAGGGATGATGCTCGGGGAGGTGGAACGGCTCCGGGGTGAGTTATCGGAGTTCGTTGCTGATGTGTTCGCCTCGCTTCCGCGGCGGGATACGTGTCGGTGGGGCGGGTGTTATCTGCGGGGTCTGATGCTGGATGGGCGGCGTAAGCCGATCCAGCCGATGGCTTAGCGGTTGCCGGACGGGAACGTGCAGGCCCTCCAGCAGTTCGTGAGCCAGTCGCCGTGGGATCCGCTGCCGGTGCGGCGGCGGATCGCCGAGCAGTTGCCGTCCTACAGCCAGGCTCGGGCGAGGTCCATGTGGTGGTGCCCTTGGCGCGAGTTGGGCAGGCCAGCGACCACCAACCCTCTGCTGGATCCTGCTGGCAGCAGCCACCGCGGCCCTCGCCGTGATGTCCTTCGCCACATTGCGCCATGCAGCTCGACGCGGCGACGCAGGAAAGACACGTAGTTGATAGGACGTGGCCGTTGAGAGGGCGCGCTGTATCCCTGGTATGAAGGTCGACCGTCGCAGACCACGGTGCACTGCTCAAACCCGGTCGGCGCTCCCAGCCGGCCTGTGCGGCAGCAGGGCGGCTGCTTCGGCTGTCTGTGCCGTGACCTGGGTGGCCGCGCGGGTGGCTCGTCCGGTCACCCGCCAGGTGAGCATGCGTAGCGCGGTGGCCGGGGCCGGGGGAAAGACGCCGAGCTGACCGAGCATGGTGATGTCGTCGCGCACCGCTTCATGCCCGATCACCTTGCCGTCTCGGAGGTCGAGCACGTGGATCTGTTCGACGTCGATCTCCCGCCCAGTGGGGGGTATGGCCTGGTCAAGGACCCCGTCGTGGAAGCGGACGAAGGCACCGGTGTGGCGGCCCTGCATGCGCAGGCGTACCCAGACCTGTGCGTCGTTGCGGGCAGTGCCGAGGACGGGCAGCCGCATGTCGCTGAACGCGGCCCGCATCCAGGCGCCCGAGGCGAGCACGCCTGCCGGTCCCGGGGTCGCGCACGCCGGCGGCGCCCCGGCCGCTTCGCGATTGCGGAAGTCCTCGTGCACCACATCGGCGGCCAGGGCCGGATCCCCTGTCTCGAGGATCCGGAAGAGCCCGTGGGCCAGGTCCGTGGTGTCCATTCCGATGATGTGCATGCCTTTCGTCGGCGGTGCGCTGCGCTGTGACGGCGGATCCGGTGGGCAGGGCTGCCCGCGTCGAGCGTTCGGTGCCGACCGATTATTGAGGTTATATGACGCCTAATCAATAGGGAAGCTATAGGATCAACGCGGTTAGGATGGCGGCATGCCCTCCAAGCGCGCCTACGTCTCCCCCCTCCGCGAGCAGGCCGCCGCGCGGACCCGCGCGCTGATCCTGCAGCGAGCCGCCGAACTGTTTGCCGAGCGGGGTTATGGGCGGGTGACTGTCGCGGACATCGCCTCGGCGGCCGGGGTCGCGTCGAAGACCGTCTTCGCCAGCGTCGGGAGCAAGGGCGACATC
Organism: Streptomyces sp. V1I1; assembly: GCF_030817355.1. Lineage (NCBI taxonomy): Bacteria > Bacillati > Actinomycetota > Actinomycetes > Kitasatosporales > Streptomycetaceae > Streptomyces > Streptomyces sp. V1I1. The sequence continues at coordinate 385,154 of NZ_JAUSZH010000001.1, forward strand.
CTGGACCGGATCGTCGACCAGGGCGTGGTCGCCTCCGGCTACGAACGGTCCATGCGGCAACTGCTCGCCCTGCGGACACGCGAAGCGGTGCTCGAAGCGCTGGCCCACGGCACGCGCAGGGGCAACGAGGGGCAGTTCACGGTGCACGAAGCGATCCGCAAGGCGCTGCCGGTCCACGAGAACGGCGAGGCACTGTGGGAGCGGGCCACCGCCGCCTACCGGGACGCACTCCACGCCGCCTCCCGCCATCTGCACACCCTGACTCCACCGCCCTCCTGCCCGGTGGAGGAGACTGCCGACCTGCTGTGGTTCTGGTTCGGCCCCACCGGCTGGCGCACCCTGGTGGTCGAGAACGGCTGGTCGTGGGACCGGGCCGAGGGCTTCCTTCACCGCACGGCCGTCGCCACCCTGTGCTGATGCCAGTGGCCACGTCCGCGGCGGGCAGCGTCACAGACAGACGTCGACGTTCAGACGGTCCACGGACCCGCACGCCCACGAGCCGACGGGAGCCGACGTTCGCGTCGGCTCCCGTCGGCGCCGCGTAAGCGCCTGCCCGCGCTGCTACAGGCGTCGCTGGTCAGCCGGTTCTTACGAGCAGCCCGGGAACTCGCGCGCGAGGTGGACCGGCGGACGGGCCGACCATCGACAACCCGTACGACAACCCGATGCCGTTCGATCGGATGCTCCTCGGCGAGTGAACCGGGCCGCCCAGCGCAAGTGCGGTGCTGCGCGAGCTCAGCCGCCAGCAGCACGCCCTGGTCGGCGCGCTGGCCCGACAGGCGCGGCAAATGGCTGCCGACGCCGGACACACAGTGAGCGAGGACGTCCAGCATGAGGTCGAGTCCACCCTGCACGCGGTCCTCGCCGAGCACAGGCATGGGCCGCCGACCGGCTCACGAAACCGCTGAGCCCAACGGTCGTATTCACCTCTGCCACCGCGGAAACCGTGCCGCACAAGCCACGCCGCCTATGCCTTCCGCCGAACCGGCAAGACAGCGAAGGCCAAGAAGCAGACGAAGGCTTCGTCATTCGATTCCCTGGCCAAGGCAGAGCTCTACCAGCGCGCCGCGGACGCCGGAATCCCCGGCCGCTCCACCATGACCCGTGAGGAACTCATCAAAACCCGCTGTTCACCACGCTGCCGGCACGGTCGATCCAGGAGAACGGCACGATCGCGCTGCCGTTCGGCGCGGGGCGCACCTCGCCGGTCGCCGTGGCCGACGTCGCCCGCACCGTGCTCCGCGACCCCGCCCCGCACATCGGACACGCCTACGAGCTGACCGGGCCACGCGCGGTCGACATGACCGAGATGGCCGAGGAGTTCTCACGGGCGCTGGGGCGTCCGGTGTCCTACGTGGACGTGCCGCTGGACCAGTGGCGGACCGAGGTACTCGCCAAGGTGGGCCGGCCGCCGCACACCGAACAGCAACATCGCCACCATGGCCCGACTGCACCGCGAGAACCGCTACGACCGCGCGACCGACGACGTCGAACGCGTGACGGGCCTACCTGCCCAATCGGTCGGGGCGTTCGTGGCCGCTCGCAAGGACTTCTACCTGGGCTGAGCCGCTAACGCCGTTGTCGCACCACGTCGCACCACGTCGCACCAAATGGAAGGCCTGTCTTCCGTTCCACTCCGGCGCTACCGTGACCCTTCCGTACTTCCCTAGCCAAGGGCCGGTGACCGGCAACCCCGGCACGCACCGGCGGACGCACGGGCATCGGCGGAAAGGTATCGCAATGCACTTCGCATCGAATGCCTCTACGGACAGTGTGGTCAGCGCCTGGCGCTCCGGCGCCGAATCGGCCGAGGGCGCGGGCAATCCCGCGGGCTCCCTGTACATCGGCGGTTCCGCGACCGAACGTGGGCTCACCGAGATCGACGTGGCTGCGCTGACATGCGGCACCGCGTGCTCTGGATCGCGTACCCGGCCCTGTTGCTGATCTGATCCCCAACGACCCGTCTCCCGAAGCCAGTTGTCGGCTTCGGGAGACGGGTCCGTGATCGATGGGAGGAGATGCGCGTATGGCGCTCCCAGTCCGGCCCCGTCCTGTGGTGGCGTACGACGACGCGGGAGAGTTCGACGCCGCGCTTGAGCCCTTGGTCGCGCCCGCACTCGACCGTCTCCGGCGGCGGCTGCGCACGGTGCCGGACCCGCTGTCGGCCGGCGAACGGGAGACGTTGCTACTCGCCGCCCGCCGCTGCCTGCTCGGCGCTGTACGGCCCAAAGCCAATCGCCTCCTCCTGCTCGAACTGCACGCGGCACGTATGTCTGGCCGCCTCACCCGCGGGACCTCACAGCAGCGTTGGGACGAATTTCTCGAACTCGCCGCTGACCCCCCGTTCTGGAGCGCGCTCGACGCGCACTATCCGGCATTCACTCCCCGCCTGAACCGCGTGGTCCGCAACCGCTGCACCGCGGTGCTCGCCCTCGCTCAGCGGCTGGCCGCAGACCGCCCGCGGCTGCACGATCTCCTCGGAGCCCTGCCGGGGGAACTGATGGAGATCTCCATGGACGCGGGAGACTCGCACCGCGGTGGCCGGACCGTGGCGCTCTTACGGTTCGAAGGCGGCCGCACGGTGTACAAGCCGCGCTCCCTCACCGTGGATACCGCGCTCGCCGCGACGCTCGACGTGCTGCTGGCCGGAACTCCGCCCGAGGGGCGGATCCAGGTGCCACGCGTCGTGGAGGGCGAAAGCTACGGCTGGGCCGAGCACATCGGCCATCGGTACTGCGCCGACGCCGCCGAACAGTCGCGCTTCTACCAGGGGCTGGGCGAGTGGATGTGTGTCGTTCAGCTGCTCGGCGGCACCGACCTGCACGCGGACAACGTCATCGCCTGCGGCCCCGTGGCCTGGGTCGTGGACTGCGAGACTCTGTTCAGCCCCGAGCCTGACGTGGGCGCCAGCGAGCTCGGCGACGCATTCGACAGGGCTGCCGCCTCGGTGCGTCGCACCGTGCTGCGCACCGGACTGCTGCCCATGCGGCTGTCCCAACTCGCGCTGCAGGGCGTGGACATGTCGGCGGTCGGCGCGCTGCCCGGCCAGCAGCCACTCGTACCGGTACCAGTGATCGCCGGTGCGGGCACCGACCAGGCACGGCTGGCGATGGAACCCGCAGACATACCCGGCTCGGCCAACCTGCCCGCCCCCGACCCCGACCCGATCGCTCACCAGGACGACATCGTGCGCGGCTACCGCGATCTGCGCGGCCGCCTGGACGCGATGGACCGCTCCGGGAAGCTGCGCCCGGCATTGGACGTCTTCACCGGCTGCGACCTGCGCGTGGTGCTGCGGCCCACCCAGGTCTACGTCGAAGTCGCCAGGATGCTGTGGCACCCCGCCTCCCTTCACGACGAGGCGCCGGCGCTCGATCGCGCCCGCGACGTACTGACCCGGCAGGCGAAAGCGCTGCACGGCGCCCCTTCCAGCGAGGAGGTCGTGGATGCCGAAGTCGCCGATCTCCTCGACGGGGACATTCCCTTCTTTACGATGCGGCCCGAGCGCGGCCAGTTGGACGGCCCACGCGGGACCACATGGGGCGCGCCCGGTCAGCTGATCGACCAGAGCGTCGTGCGCTGGCGGGAGGGCAGCCCGGGGTTCGAGGAGAGCGTGATCCGCTCCTCGCTGCTGGGCGTCTACCGCGACCGCAGCGCCATGCCGGAAGGTGACCGGCATCGTCCGGTGGTGCCCCGTGGCGGCGACCTGGAGGAACGGCGGCGGGCCCTCGCCCGCCGGCTGGCCCAGGACCTGTGCGCGCGGGCCGTCATGGGCGACGACGGGACCGCCACCTGGATCGGTCCCGTGTACACGGACAGCGGCTTCAACGTCCGACCGTTCGCCGCGGACCTCTACAGCGGCCAGGCAGGCGTGGCCCTTGCCCTGCATGCCTATGTGGCCGAATCGCGCGCCGGTCGCGTACCGCCGGTGGACGGCCTGGAAGGGGTGGCCGACGGCGCGGTCCGCGCGCTGGCGGCCATGGAGGACGCCGTGCCCACCGGCCGCCTCGGCGCGTTCGACGGGATCGGCTCGGCCGTGCGCACCTGGCTGGCGATGTACGGTGCGTCCGGCCACCCTCAGGACTTGGACCGCGCGGAACGTCACGCCGGGCGCGCCGCCGGCCTGTTCGCGGACGACTCGATGCTCGACATCGCGGCCGGGGCCGCCGGACTCATCGTCCCTCTCCTCGCTCTGGCCCGGCACACCGGCGACACCGTGTGGCTCGACGTGGCCGACTCCGCCGCGCGGCACCTGGCAGACTGCGCCGCCGTACAGGAGGCCGCCACCGGCGTCACCGCCACCTGGCCGACTCAGCTCTTCCCCCAGGGCATCGGTGGATTCGCCCACGGAGCCGCCGGAATCGGCTGGGCCCTGTCCCGCCTCGGCCTCGCCGCCGGGGAGCAGCGCTGGCTGGATCTCGGCGAGGCGGCCACCGCGTTCCAGGAGAGCCTGTACCGGCCGGAAGCAGGTAGCTGGCTCGACCGCAGGGAAGCGGACCAGTCGCTGTATCTCGACTCGTGGTGCCATGGGAGTACGGGCGTCGGCCTCGCCGCCTGGGACCTCTACTCCAGGACCGGTGCACCCGACCACCTCGACCGTGCCGTGCGCGCGGCGGCCGCCACCTGGCGTACGGGCTTCGGCTGGGACTACACCCTGTGCCACGGAGACCTGGGCTCGTGGGAGATGGTCGACACGGTACTGGGCGGAGCCCCGGGGCCGCTGAGCGCCCACCTGGGCGGCGAGGAGCTGACACAGGGGCGGCTCGACGCGATCGTGCTCACCGGCCTGGAGGAGTACGGCCCGCTCTCCGACGGTGTGGCCCACACGGTGACGGCGAGCCTGCTGCCCGGCAGCTCGGGCGCCCTGCACCAGCTCCTGCGGATGTGCCGCTCCGTCAACTTCGACGGCGACGGCGACGGGACGGTGCCGTCGCTGCTGCTGCTCGACGGGCTCTAGCACTGCAAGGTTTTTTGCGTGACGGTGGAGTAGCTGGGGGCCTTGTGCTGGTTATGGGGGTGGGAGACGGTGCGGGCGGATGACGGGGAGCGGTGGGCGGGGTTGGCTGAGCTGTATGTTCTTGCGTCGGTTCGCCAGGGTCGAGCCGCGTGAGTCGGCGTTGGCGTGCATGCGGGGGCTGATCGCTCCTTTGGAGCGGAAGAACGGCTGGACGTTGGCGGAGGAGGCCGGGCATGCAGGCCCGGATCGCATCCATCGGCTCTTGAACCGGATTGACCGGGAGGCTGGTGAGGTCCTGGATGACGTGCCCGAGTACGTGGTCGAGCACCCTGGCGACCCGGAGGCGGTCCTGATCGTTGACGACACTGGCTTCCGGAAGAAGGGCGTGCGGTCGGTGGGGGTTCAGCGCGCGGCGGCCGCCAATGCTCGGGCTGAGCCCTGCCGTGGGGGCGATGGTCGGCTTCGTCGTGCCGCGCGAGCGGCTCACCGCACGCCGGGTGTGCGCCATGGTGCTGGTGGTGCTCGTCAGCGGTGCGCGCCCCCGAAGGCGCGACGTCCTTCGGGGTGCGCGATGCGGCCAGAGGAGGGGTTCATGAGCGCCAACAGCAGATTGACCATCGCCGCCCACGCGCTGGCCTGGATCGGTCTCTACCAGCGCCAGGGCCACGAGGTCGCCACCTCCGAGCAGATCGCGACCAGCGCGAACACCAACCCCGTGGTGATCGGGCGGCTGCTCGGCGAGCTGCGCAGGGCGGGGCTCGTGGAGTCCCGGAGGGGCGTTGACATCACCAAGGTCCCCACCCACGCCCAGGCCAACCAACAGTCTGGCAACCAGTCACGCCAAAGACCGTTGCGGTACTGGACGGGAAGTCACCCGTGGCCACCCGCACCAGGCCGGTCGGTGTAGGCAGCCGCCTGGATCTGGTACATGTCCGCGTACTCGCCGCCCGCCCGCATCAGGTGCTCGTGCGTACCCTGCTGGACCACCTCCCCCCGCCGCAGGACGACGATCCGGTCGCAGTCCCGCACCGAGGCAAGGCGGTGGGTGATGAGGACGACGGTGCGGCCCGCCGCGAGCAGCCGGATGTTCTCGTACACCGCCTGCTCGGCGCGCGCGTCCAGCGCGGCCGTCGGCTCGTCGGCGATCAGCAGGGGGGCGTCGCGGTAGAAGCCGCGGGCGACGCCGATTCGCTGCCACTGACCGCCGGACAGGTCCACGCCGTCCCTGAACTTCTTCGACAGCAAGGTCTCGTAGCCGTACGGCAGCAGCTCGATCACCTCATGGGCTCCGGAGTCGCGCGCGGCGCGCAGCAAGGCGGAGCCGTCCACGTCAGAGCGGTCGGCACGTCCCAGGGCGATGTTGCCGCGCGCCGTCACGGGCCAGCGCGTGGGCTGCTGCATCACCAGCGCCACCTGCTCACGGATCCCGGCAGGGTCGACATCTGCCAGATCGGTACTGTCCCAGTGGACTGTCCCCTTGTCCGGGAGGTAGAGACCGGCGAGCAGAAGGGCCAGCGTCGTCTTCCCGGATCCGTTCTCGCCGACCAACGCCACCGTCTCGCCCTGCCGTAGGACGAAGTCGATGCCGAGGAGCGCGGGATGCGGGCTGCCCGGATACGAGAAGTGGACGTCCTTCAGCCGGATTTCGGTGAACCCGGCGGGGGCGGGTCGGCCGGTCGGCGGGCGGGAGCGGGCCGCGGCCTCGGCGAGGAAGGCGTGATGGTCGGTGATGTAGAGGGACTTCTCGTAGAGCCGGTCGACGGCCACCATCAGCGTGGCGAGTGAGCCGCTGGCGGCACGTACCGCCACAACGGCGGTCCCGGCCACGGCCAGTGGCACGACCTGAGCATGGACGAGCAAGCCGAGAGCGGTGTACGCGGCCGCCAGCGCCAGGCCCGACAGTGCGCGGCCGACCGCTCCCACCCGGGTCTGGGAATACCCCACTTGGATCTCCTCCCGCTCCACCAGCGAGGCCAGCCGCCGGAATTCGCTCAGCAGCGGTCGTTCAGCGGTGCAGGCCCTGACCTCGGCTGCCGCCTCCCGGGAGGTGAGGAGATCGGCGAACAGCCACAGTCGCCGGTAGAGGGACATCTGGCGGACCATCCCCACGAAGCCGATACGTGCCGAACTCAGCGCGGCCCACCCCTGCGGGGCTATCGAAAGGGCCAGCAGCGGAAGCAGTACCGGATGCAGCCCCGTCACCACCCCGACGCCGACGAGCAGGCCCACCGCTGCCCCGAGGAACTCGACTGCGTGGCCCAGGGCCAGTTGGGTGTGGTCGATGCCGCGGTCGCGGGCGCGGGCCATGGTGTCGTGCCAGTCGGCGTCGTCGAAAGCTCCCAGTTCCGCGCCGACCGCCGCGGCGTGCAGGCGGTCCTCCGCCACCCGCCGCACTCCCGGTGACAGCCGCGCCTGGGCTGCTGCAACCACCGTCTCCAACACAGCCCGCATCGCCGTGGCGACCGTCACGGCGGCCACTGCCGGCAGGGCGTCGCTGACTCGCTCCGGCGCCGGACCTGAGGCGAACAACGACCCCAGGGCTCGTGCAGTGGCCATGAGCGCCAGCGCCGTGGCCACCCCGGCTACCAGCTGCGCGACTACCAGCAGTACCGCGCCGCGCCTGCTCGCGGCCCAGGCCAGCCGCCACACCTGCAGCAGAGCGACCGGCAGCCGAGCAGCCAGGCGGCCGAGGCTCGCGGCCGCAGCCTCGCCGTCGAACGAGGTGTCGTATCCCTCGCCCAGCTCGCCGAACTCACCCATATCCGGTTGCTGATTGCCCGCCATACCGATCCTCTCCCGGACGACGTCGTGAACCCCGGCAGCGAATGGGGCTTCGCGCGCAGCACCTCGCGTTCATGCACTGTGCCTTGTGACGCACCGGCGAGGGAACGGCTTGCGGTGGCCGAATCGGCGAGCACACGCCGCCGTTCAGTTCACCAGATCTGGATCGGCGGGGCTTGCGCCGTTGTATCGGCCCGTACGTGACCGCGTTGCCGGGATCGGCGGGTCATGCGCCGCGGGGCACCCTGGACCGGGTGGGCGGGAACGGCGTCACGGCAGCAATCGCTGCTCTCGCGGTGGGGCGAACCACCTGCGAGATGTCTATTCCGTATTGGGCACCGCACGGCCCACCCAGAATTCGGTGGAAGTCTTCGGTTCGCTGTCCGATGTCGTCTCGCTCGTCGACGAGGCCAGCCGCGGCTGCAAGACGGAGATGATCAGCAGCCAGCCCGGCGGCGGCCGTCCCGTCGAACAGCTGGAACAGGCCGTCGCCCGCGACCTCGAACTCCTTGAGCGCGGTGTGCGCATGCGGACCCTCTACCAGCACTCCGCCCGCCACCATCCGCCCACCCGCGCCTACGTCTACCAGGTCACCAGCGCCGGCGCCGAGGTCCGTACCTGCCCCGAACTCTTCGGCCGCCTGATCGTCTTCGACCGTGCCGTTGCGTTCATCCCCCACCACTCCCTCCCCGGCGGCGGCGCCGTCGTACGCGACCCCTCCACCATCGCCTTCCTCCACAGCGCGTTCGAAAGGGCCTGGGACCTCGGCACGCCGTTCGCCGAAAACCGCCCCGACCTCACCGCCCTCAGCGACGTCCACCGCAACATCCTGCATCTGCTCGGCGAAGGCGCTCGCGATGAGACCATTGCCCGCCGCCTCGGCTTCTCCCTGCGCACCTGCCGTAAATACATCGCTGAGATCTTCGACATGCTCGGCGCCGAAAAGCCGTTTCCAAGCGGGCTACCTCACCGCTGACCACGACCTGCTGAAGTAGCCACACCGTGCCCACCAGGACGACGCACCACTCTCGGGCATGACGATGACGAAAGACTGGGGACACTCCGCAGGAAACGGCCTGACGCCGGTGAAACTCTGGGCGTCGTCGGCGATCCGGGTGCGGGGGGGGAACCCGGCGCGATTGCTCAGCGATCTCGCCGACACCGCGGTGCTCCAGCTGCTGCGCCAGCGCCTCAACGACGATCTGCACGCCTGAGGCACGTCGTCGGAGCCGGGGGCGTGTTTCCGCACTCCTCCGGCTGAGCCCCAGCCACCGACCCCGCACGATCCTCGGCGGTTGCTCGGCCCCCCTGGTCGGACATCGCTCTCCACAGCGTGCGGCACATGATGTTGCGGCGGGCGCGAGCGGCGGATGCTTCGTAGATTAAGAGGCAGCGGTTCACCGACGCTGGCAGGGAGCACGTGACATCACCGGAGATCGACTACGCGGCGCTGTTCGCCGACACGCCGAGCCCCTACCTGGTGCTGGGACCCGACCTGGTGATCGTCGATGACGGCACCTGCCAGCTGCTCGACCGGGCCACCGACCCACCGCTGGGCGCCCGCCCCGAGCACGTCCCCCGCCCCCAGGCCAGCCTCCCCTACACCCCGGGCGACACCCTCGTCCTCTACACCGACGGGCTCATCGAGCGCCGCGGCGAAGACATCGACGCCGGCCTCAACCGGCTGACCGACGCCCTGGCCGGCTACGCCCGACTCGGCCCCGAGCGCCTCGCCGACGCCCTGCTCGCCCGCCTCGGCGTCAGCGGCGGCGCCCGCGACGACATCGCCCTGGTCGCCGTACGCCTGTGACGCCTTCGCCATCATCGGACGTCGCAGTCACGCCAGGAGGCAGCCTTGCGGCGTTTGGGGGCGATCTCCGGGTGGAGAGATGAGCCAGCCGGTACCCAGCCAGGCGTTGGCCCCGGTGCGGCCACAGCACCGCTCACGGGATCACTGACACTTCCCGTGTCCAACAACGATTGACGTTCTCGTGTCCGGCGACACCCGCGTGAAGGTCGCTCTTGAACCCTGTTCGGGGAGCAAGTTCCTGCCTGGAAGTGGCCTTCGACAACATTTGGCGAGGCGAGTGACGAAGGCGCGCAGGCCCGCGCGCGCGACAGGGCCGGACATGGTCCCATGGTTCCGGGGGACCGTTCCTAGCAGTACCCGGGAGAGGTCGAGATGAGTACCTATCGAGCTGCTCAGGTAGCCACCGCCGGCGGGCCGTTCGAGATCGTCGAGCGTGAGGTACCGCAGCCGGGACCCGGCCACGTGCGGGTTGCCGTGGACGCCTGCGGGATCTGCCACAGCGACGCCGCTTTCGTCAACGCCCTGTTGCCGGGCGTCCGGTTTCCGTTGGTCCCCGGGCATGAGATCGCCGGTCGCATCGAGGAGCTCGGCGAGGGAACGCAAAGCCGCGGCTGGCAGGTGGGCGACCGGGTGGCGGTGGGCTGGTTCGGCGGCAGCTGCGGCCACTGCAGGCGCTGCCGACAGGGCGACTTCATCGTGTGCGAGAACCTGAAGGTCCCAGGATGGGCGTACGACGGGGGTTTCGCCGAGGCGGTGATCGCACCGGCCGACGCCCTGGCCGGGATCCCCGACGCGCTGGCGCCCACGGATGCGGGGCCCTTGGCCTGCGCGGGGGTGACCACGTACAACGGGCTACGGCGCAGCTCCGCACGGCCGGGCGATCTGGTCGCCGTACTCGGCATCGGGGGCCTGGGCCACCTGGGGGTGAAGTACGCGGCCGCCATGGGCTTCGAGACCGTGGCGATCGCCCGCGGGGCCGCCAAGGCGGACTTCGCCAAGCAGCTCGGCGCGCACCACTACATCGACAGCACCGCGGACACCACCGTCGCAGACGCCCTGCAGTCCCTCGGCGGGGCCAAGGTAGTCCTGGCCACCGCCGCCAACTCCGACGCCGCGACGGCAACCGTGGAAGGGCTCTCCCCCCGCGGCGAGCTGGTGGTCATCGGCGCGACCGCCGAGCCGCTGGGAGTCAGCCCGAACCAGCTGCTCATGAGCGGCAAGATCATCCGCGGCCACCCGTCCGGCACCGCGCAGGACGTGCAGGACACCATGGCGTTCAGCGCCCTGCACGGGATCCGCCCGATGACCGAGATCATGCCGCTTGACCAAGCCGATGAGGCGTACCAGAAGATGATGTCCGGCACCGCCCGCTTCCGCATGGTGCTCACCCCCCGCTGACCTTCACGGTCTCGACCTCAACTACGGCGACCACCGTCCGCCGGGTTCAGGAACGTCTCCACAACGGTGCCGGCCGTCGCCCCCAAGGCGAATCCCGAGCCTCAGCTCACCGCACTGGGCACGGTTGCAACCACCGTTCAAGCCACAAGAGGCCGGTGAGAACAGGGCGCCCGGCGGCCTCGGCGCCGCCGGGAACGGCGACGCCGACGTACGGGCCTGTACTCGGCGGCGTGTCAGGGTGGTCAGGCGTGCCTTGAGCTGCGCCGCGATCTTCACCATGCGCTCGGCCTGGTGCCGGGCCGCGGCGCGGGTGGTGTCTGTCGTCCACCGGGTTCGTGCCCTGGGCGTCCACGTGTGAGGTGCCGTAGGGATTGCCGTCCGCGAACTTGACCGGGGCGGTGAAGCCGGGGTGCAACCACGATGCCGCCGAAGCGGTGGAGCACCCTGGCCGCCCACGTTGCCCGCTCGTGCCGACCGACGCGGCAACAGCGCCGTCGTCGTCGTTCTCTCCTGCGCCCTGTTGCTCAGCCTGTGCAGCCTCTACATCTCCGTCCGACCGCCTCCTGGAGGTCCGCACGGCCCTCCGGGATCCTGCCGCAGCGGATGGCCAGGGCCCCGCGGTCCCCCAGCGCCTGCGCGTACCGGAAGCGGGCTGGGCGACGCCGACGGAGTACGTGCCTGTCTGGCGTCGGGAGCCGCGCCCTCCTCCAGCGATTACGACGGCCGTACGCCCTCCACCTGGCGCCAACGTCGACCCGTATGTCGTGACCCGCCTGATCGTCGACACCTGCTGCACCGCACTGGAGCAGGCCGGCCAGGTCTGACCTGCCAGGTCCGGACCCACCAAGGCCGCCGGGGCGGCCCCGGCATTTGCGGGGCGTGTCGATCAGCGAAAGAACCCGTTCACGCGTACCCGACTGGGCAGCTTCGCGACTACACGGACAACGAATCAGCCGCGAGGGGCGCTGTCACTCGTTGCCGTCGCGCGGGGTGCGTCCGGTCGGCCCACCGCCGCTGCGGAGGCCGGCTCCTCCGGGGTGCACGTGACCTTGTCGCGAGGCGTGTAGTGGGTCTTGAAGTCTTCGCGCTTGACCTCCCGGCCCTCCTGCACGAAGACGCGGCCGACAGAGACGTCGAACCCTTCGAGTGGGCTCTGGACTTCGCACGTCGGGCCGCTGCCCGTGCGTGTGCCCGGCGGCTTGATGTTGGTGCGCGGCCCCTTGGTCGCACGTATCTCGTCGTACTTCTTCGTGCCGAGGAAGCTGATGGTCACCGAGGTGTCGGTGGATTCGGCCTTGATGTAGAGGGCGTGACCAGAATCGTTGGTCCAGCGCAGGTCGAGGGTGCCCCACGCGACCGTGGCTTCGCGGCCTTCGGGGTAGCGCTCGATGTAGAAGGAGTGGGCGCCGTACTCCACCGGCTTGACGCCCGCGAAGAACATGGCGTTGAACATGGTGGTGGCGACTGCAGAGACGCCGCCTCCGGGCGACTTCACGTACTGACCATTGTTGATCATGATGCCGTCGACGAAGCCGTTGTCCTTCGTACGCTCACCGACCGTTCGGTTGAAGCTCCATTCCTGTCCGGGCAGGGCAACCGAGCCGTTGATGAACTCCACCGCGCGCGCGATGTTGGTGCTGCGGTAAGGGGCGGGCGGGAAAGCGACGGTGAATGAGGAGACCTTCTCCTTGATGCCGAGCCGCTGTGCCGATGCACTCGTGAGCTGCGGCTGGACCACTACGGTGGCGATCTCACCGGTGCGGGCCGCGCCGGAGCCGGTCAGCAGGGGTACCACGGCCTCGCCGAATGCCTTCGCGGTGACCTGCCGCCCCACGGAGCTTTCCTGGGCCACCACCACGCGGTCGTCGCCGTCGAGCCGGAGCACGGCATCCCGAGGGCCCTGGGCGGCGTCGCGCACCGGGCGGGAGACAGCGGGGTCGGCGAGCAAACCCTTGGAGTTGAGGGCCGGCACGAGGCGGTTTCGACTGTCGGGCTTCATCGTCAGATGCCTGCCGAGCGCGGCGGTGCCAATGGATATGCGTTTCTCAGCGAGGGTGAGCGTGACGGGTCCGGACATCGCGGGCTGGGCGAACTCGTTCATGGCCCGCTCGGTCTCGTGCGGGCCGATCCGCGGCTGCGTCTGCCTCACCGGCATCACGACGGGGGCGGCATCCGGAGTGCGGAGGTAGCCGTCGCGGATAGTGTCCAGCGCCTTGTCTGTGATCATGGCGACGCCGGTGACCGGAGCGACGGCCTTCGCTCTCCCCTTCTCGAACGATATCGCCCCATCCCGGACCTGCCGCTTGCTGGCCGCGGCGATACGGTCGGCTTCCGCCCGGCTCGTCCGCTCGTCCATGCGTATTACCGGCTCGACGTCCCGGCCGCCGGAGGCGAAGAGCCTGCCGATTGCCGTTACCGGATCGGATCCTGCCCTTGCGGCACGGTCGGCGGTCGCTGCAGTGTCGAGGGACAGCCCGAGCGCGCCGGGATCGGCCTTCTCTATGCGGTCACCGATCTTCAACGCGACCGGCGCTGCGAAGACCGGCCCGAGCCTTCGGTCCAGGACCTGCCGGGCCTCCGCTCGGCCCATTCCGCCGATGTCGACCGCGCGCACCCTTGTGCCCTCTGCGATGTCGTCACCGGCCACCAGCCCGGTGACGTAGAGGCCACCCAACCCGAGCACGACAGCCCCACCTGCGACGGACAGAACGATCCGCCAGTTGCCCGTCGCGCTGCGTGCGCGTCCCATGTCTCTCCCTGTAGCGCCGACCGCCGGAATGGTGCGTTTGGCCAGCCAGAGCAGACCTGCACGAGTGAATTCGCACAGAATAATCCAGAAAATAGGAGAAATCGGAGAAATGTAATTTCCGTCACGATAGAGAAGCTTTCCTGGATGCCTGATGCCTGGAGCGCCTTGGGAATCGCACCCGCCTCGAGCGCCGCACCGTGCAGGTTCTCGGCAATGCGATGCCGGGCTTCGGCAAGCGGATGGCGTTGACGGAATCCGCCGCGCATGACGTACACAACCGCTGTCAACGACGAGGCCGACGGCGGCCAGGTCAACGCCGACCGCGCCGTGCGGTACCACCGTCAAGGCGGAAACGATGTCATCGGCCTCCGCGGCTGTCGCAGGCTGGTGCGGTGTCGCACAGACTGCGCTCCCGCCTGATCTCCGGCGCCGGGTGGCGTGCTCGCGTTCTCGCAGCGCCCGCCGGTAGAGGGCTGCTACGGCTGCCAGGCCTCGTACATCGACCCGTCCGAGGACGAGGACCAGCTCGCGGTGAAGCGGTGGGACTACGAGCCCTACCGGTGGATGGAGATCCTGGCCGGGCACGGATTCGCCGCAGCGACCGCCCGCGTGCTGCCGGCCCCGGCCGGACCGCGGAAGGGCGGCACCCTCCTCGTCCACGCCCACGGGTAGCGGCCGCCCCACCGCCGCCTCGGTCTGTCTACGTCCCCCGTCGCGGACAGAGCGGGCTATTCCACGCCGGTGACGGCCATCTCACCCAGCAGTGACCAGTCGTCATGCGGGACCTTCACGTTCACGATCCGGGGTGTCTCGGCCAGGTGGGGTGGCAGAGTCCGCTGCGCGGTCTTGAAGTGCTCGGAGTGCACGTGCGCTGCCCCGGCATCGTCGTCTCGGAAGGCCTCGACCAGCACGTACTCCGTGGGGTCCTCAATGCTCCGCGACCAGTCGAACCACAGGCAGCCCGGCTCACCGCGCGAGCCGGCGGTGAAGTCGGCGGCGATCTCAGGCCACCGGTCGGCGTACTCAGGGCGAACCTTGAACCTAGCCGTGATGAAAATCATCGGATTCCTCTCGCTGGACTGTCCACACACTGCGCGTGCCACCTGCATGAGGTTGAACCTCGGGAGTGGGCACCGGGTTTCATGCGACGCGTGACAGATTACGTGATGTGATCATCCACCGTTCGAACTCGACCCGGGGTGAGGTAGCCGATCGCCGGAGTGGCGTCGCCGCTGGTTGCAGTAGGCCGGCCAGCGGGCAAGCCGGGCCGCTGCACGCGGCACCGGCGCTGGCTCCTGGCAGTTCCCCGGAGCCCTGAGCTTGTCTTTTGAGGTCTGAGTTGGTTGCGTTCGGCGATGTTCTCGGGGCGTTTCACGGTTTTGCCCACGCCGTGGCGGGTGGCGACCACTGGTTCTTCGAGCCGAGTGGCCGTCCCGGACCGGGCCGTGAGGGTTTAGGTGCACGGGCCGGACAGGCCAGGTGTGGGCGGAGGTCCCTGCCTGCGGATTTCCCGCCCTGGCGGACCGTTTGGGGCTTCATGGCCCGGTGGGCCGCCGCCGGGATCATCGGACAGATCCGCGACCAGCTGGGCCACTGGTCGCCTGGGGCTGCAGGCACGTGCGGGCGGACGACCGGACCGGGCCGGTGGACACGGACTGCTGCGCCACGAGTTGATCGGTCGAGCCGGCAGCCTCTCGCCTCGTCGGTGGGGAACGGTCACCGCGCTGTAGTCCGCTACCCCAACCACATCGGGATGATCGAGGCGATCAGCAGGAGGGCCAGCACGGTGTTCAGCACCCGCCAATGCCGGTTTGTCCGCAGCATCCGGGCGAGCAGCAGCCCGGCGGCGCACCACAGCGTCAGCGATACAGCGGCCGCGAAACCGAACACCGTCCCGAGCAACGCCGCGAGGTGGAACGGTCCGCCTGCCACGGCAGTAAAGGATGCAGCCGCGCCGAGGGTCATGGTCCAGCCTTTGGGATTCAGCCAGAGCAGGCCCATGCCGCCGATGAGGCTCGTCGGTGCAGGCACGTTCGTTGGCGGACTCGGCGGTCCGCTCCTGCCGATCCTCCAGGCCAGTCGCATCAGATAGGCCGATCCGGTCAAGGTCACGATCAGCTGTAGCGACGGTATTGCGAGGAGGAGACCTGCGAGTCCGGCGGCCGCCGCGGCCGCCAGCGTCGCGAGGCCGATGGCGATGCCTGCGATGAGCGGCACGGAGCGGCGAAAGCCGAAATGCGCTCCGGACGCCGTCACCAGTGTCGTGGCACCGCCGGGGGTTATCGTCGCCACCACCGCGAACAGCAGAGGCGATACGAACGCATCGTTGGTCATCGTGGATCAGTCCTGAACATGGCCGGCCACCGCGTCCGCGGCGCGGTCGGCCAGTGCGGCAATCTCGGCAGCAGAGGCGTTGCCTCCGGTGCACACCACGGCGATGCGTTGTCCGACAAAGCCGTCCGGGTCGGCCAGTACGGCTGCCAGCGCGGCTGCGCCGGCGGCTTCGGCAAGGGTGTGCGCGTGACTGGCCAGCAGCCGCTGTGCTTCGAAGATCTGCGTGTCGGAGACCAGGCGAAAGTCGGCGAGGCCTGCACGCATGAGCTGCTGTGGCAGCGTGAACCCGCGTCCCGTGGCCAGGCCCTCGACGGCGGTCCGATCGGGACGCCGTACGCAGGCACCGGCCCGCCACGAATCATGTGCCGCGGGCGCGGCGGACGACTGCACCGCGACGACCCGGCAGTCCGGCGCGAGCTTCGCGGCGACAAGGCAGGCCGCGGCGGCCCCGGTGCCGCTGCCGACGGGTACGACCACGGCGTCGAGGTCGGGCCGAGCCTCGAAGATCTCCAGATATGCCGTGCCGACGCCGGCCAGCAGGGCCGGGGTGTCGGCGGGGCTCACCAGATGCCGGTCGTCGTCAGCCGCCAGCTGCTCGGCACGCTCCTGTGCCGCGGCCATGTCCGCGCCGTGCAGAACCGCCGTGGCACCGAGCGCGCGTACGGCACGCACCTTCTCCATACTGGCTGTTGCCGGCATCACCACCGTGCAGGGGGCGCCGAACTCGGCGCAGGCATGGGCCAGCGACTGCGCATGGTTGCCTGTGGAATAGGTGACCAGTCCGCGGGCTCGCTGCGCCGGAGCCATGGTGGCGAGCAGCGTGAGCCCGCCGCGCACCTTGAAGGCCCCAACCGGTTGCACATTCTCATGCTTGACATAGACGGTTGCGCCGGTCACTGCATCGAGCGCCGGGTAAGACCACATCGGCGTGACGGGTAGGTGCCCGGCCAGGAGGTCTCGTGCAGCCAGGACGTCGGCATAGGTGAGTTCGTGTTCCATGCTGCCATCGTGGGCCCGACCATCCCATAGGTCCAATGCCATTGTTCATGTAGACTCATCAATAAGATTGATAGGTTGGATGCCATGCTCGACGTGACCCGCCTGCGGGTGCTTGCCGCGGTCGCCAAACACGGTTCGGTTACTGCCGCGGCCCGGGCACTGAGTTATGCACAACCATCGATCAGCCACCACCTGGCCCGGTTGGAGACCGAGACCGGCAGCAAGCTCGTGCAGCGGGTGGGCCGCGGCATTCGCCTGACCGACGCGGGCCGGATGCTGGCCGAGCGCGCCGAGGAGATCCTGGGCCGCCTCGACGCGGCAGAGGCCGAACTTGCCGCGCACACAGGGCTGCGTGCAGGCCGGGTCCGCCTGGCCGCGTTCCCCTCCGCCCTGGGTACGTTCGTCCCGCGGGCCGCGGCCGCGTTCACCGCCGCCCACCCTGATGTCGAGTTGCGCTTCACCGAGGCCGAACCGCCCGATGCGGCACGGCTGCTGCGATCGGGCGAGGTCGATGTGGCGCTGCTGTTCACCTACCCAGACACATCACCGGCCGACGACGGGCTACGCCGAACGCCGCTGCTCACCGAGTCGATCTACCTCGTGACCCCGACCAGCCTGCCCGGCGACACTCTCGCCGACCACGCCATGCGTCGGTGGATCACGGGGTGCGAGCGATGCCGGAAGCACCTGGTGCGATCCTGCGCCGCCGCCGGTTTCACGCCTGACATCGCCTTCACCACCGACGACTACGTCGCAGTACAGGCACTCGTCGCGGCCGGGCTGGGCGTCACCACACTGCCGGCCCTGGCCCTGGCCGCCCAACGCAACGCCTCAGTAAGGCTGGTACGCCTACCCGATCAGGAACGGTTGATCAACGCTGCGGTGCACGGAGAAGCGCCCGACCCACCAGCGACTGTGGCGCTGCTGGAACACCTCACGCAGGCCGCAGCGACGACATTGCCTCCGCATTGAGTCCTCCCCGTGCCGGTCCGGGATGAGGCCGTGCACATTAATCCGTGCGCAGCAGCGCACGTCAACCTGTACGCCGACAGCCACATCCGTGGCGCTCCCCTCGACGGTTCCGGCGGATCCGCCGGACCGTCGAGTGGCTGACCTGCGCTGACTGACAGCCGAGGTTCAAAAACACCTACTGAAGACGCCAGTCGAGGTCAGACCAGCGAAAACGTCACCCGAGCCGGCGGGGAAGTAGCGGAGTCCTACTTGGTTCGCAACATGAGGGCGAGGCGCGTGTTGTCGCCGTAGACGCCCGTCTCGTCACCGCGGACGCCGTACCACTGCTGGAATCTGGCCACGGCCGATCGGACCTCCTTGTCGTAGCGACCATCGATGGCGCCGCCGTCGTACATGTTCGGGACCTGGAGCAGACGGACCTGCAACTCGTATACCCCATGCCCGCTGTCGCCCTGGCGCAGCACACCCGTGCCCGGAATCTCGGGGAGGCTGGGTGCGGGGTTGTCGGGCAGCGGCGGCCGGTCAAGTTGCTCGGAGGGCGCGGACGGGACCGCCGGTGCGGGGTTGTCGCTGCCCAGCAGCGAAGAGGCGAGGATCAGTCCGCTCACAGCGCCCAGTCCGAAGACTCCGGCGACACGAGTGTCCCGCCGGTTGGTGAAGCGCCGCCATCCTCGGCTTCTGTTCCTCGCGTGCGCGCGGACGGGTGGCGGTGGCGACTCCGAGGACGGGGCGAGGAGTTGGTCCGAGGGCGGGGCCGGGCGCCCGGGGGTAGCCGACGCTCTGGTGTACGGGCGCGGACCGGTCCGGCCGCGCGCGCCCTCCTGCGGGGGAGGGAAGGTCAGCGGCGGTGCGGCGTACGTCGGGCCTGCGCCACTGGCCATCGGCGGCTTTCCCACCGGCGGTGGCGTTCCCAATGACGGGGGCGGAACAGGCTCCAGATGCGTGGCGCGCAACCACAGCGGCTCCACCACGACATCCTCCGGAGCGTCGACCTGCCGTACGCCACCGGTCCGCAGCGGCTCCACCACATACGGCTCGACGGCGTGCGGAGGATCCGGATCCAGGCGCTCGGGCCCAGGCCCCACCGGCTGTGTCCGTCGGGATGGGGGCGGAGCCGGGGGCGAGGACAGGGAGGGGGTCGGATGAGTGAAGCCTGCGTCCCTGGCCGCTTCGCTGGGCTGTTGCCAGGACGGCGGCGGGGACTCGGGCCGGCCCTGCTGCTCGTCGACCGCGTAGAGGTCGGCGCGTGCGGCGTCCAAGGCGTCCAGCACGGCCTGGAAGGAGTCCCGTATCTCTTGCGCGAGATCAGGACCTGGACTGTGAGCTCGCTGAGGTTCGGTGTCGTTGGATCCCACCGGCAGTCCTCCTCAACCAACGTCCATGGAATGTCTTGTCGCGGACAGGCCAGGGATGTCTTTCATGGGCGGATACGCATCAAAACGTCGGATGGTGGTCACGGGTGGGTCTGTGACGGAGAGCCGGGCGGCACGGGTCGGGCTTCGCTGTTCCGTTGTGAGGCGATACGCAGCCCGTGCGGCCTTGTCTCAATCTGCCTTCCGGAATGTGGCCCACATCTCGTCGATTCCTCGAGGAGTTGACGCCTGCGGCAGCCCGCCGAGCGCCGACTCGGACGTGTACACACGGTCGAGGGTCCGCCGGAGCGGCGGGACGTCCGCGTGGACTGGTAAGAGCGTGTTCTACATGGCGAGTTGATCCTTGGGCCTGCCATGGGGAGTGGGCGGTGGGGAGCCGGACAAGCTCTCGGCCACGCTCAAGGCCGCCTGCGAAGTCCAGAACATCGCCCGCATTATGGTGGAAGTTGGGCGTGGATGCTCTTCCTCGGATTCGGCTTCGCCGAATCCGTTCTGCAGAGCCTGCATCTGATGACCTTCCCGGTCCTCGTGGGTGCCGTCGTGCTGCTCATCGCCGTCGCCATCAGCGGACGCCGGCCGCGGCAAGCACTCCCCGGCGGCGTGGTGCACGGCGCTTCGCTCGGCACCTCGGCGCTGGCTCGCTACTACCTGGTCGTCGTGGTAGCCGGCCTGATCCTGCTCGTCCTGTGGTGGGTATGGCAACTGCTTCTGCCGTACCGCTGCCTCGGTCCACTCCTCATCGGCCTCGGCCTGCTGCTGGGAGAGGCGCGCCAGATCGACGTCGATCACACTCCGAGGGGCCTGCGGGACACAGCTGTACCGATCTTCGCCGCCGAAGTGTTCCTGCTCTGGACCGTTACCCTGGCCGCCGGCCAGCTCGGCGAGCGGCACGCCAGGAACGCCGCACGTGACGTGGTCCAGCGCACCGGCCTCGTCGTCTTCAGCGCCGAACGGCTCGGCCTGACCTCCCGGTCACCGACCTCTACTTTGAAGACCTCGGCGAGAGTGTCCACCTTCGGTACCTGTACACGGGCCTGCGGCTCATCGCGGCGCGCGACGGGCGCTACTACGCCGTGCCCATCGGCTGGAGCGCGAGGACCGACCATGTCTACGTCCTCCGGGAAGCCGACGGCATGCGCATCGAATTGACGCCCGGCGTGCAGTAGCCTCACAGGCTGCGCGTGGGGGTCAAATCGCTGCGTCAGCAGGTCGGTTGAGAGAGACGTGATACAGGCGGGGTGGGCGCGGCCCAGCGAAACTGCGCAACGCCCAACCAACCTGCGCATCACCCGCAACCAGCGACATCACCGCAGGTCAGAGAGGCGTCGCGGTGCCGGGACACCACTCGCCACAGGCGGTCAGGCCGACGGTGGCGGTCACGCACAGTGCCGTCATGGCCAGAATCTTGCGGTTGGTCACCTTTTGCCACTTCCTTGATCTCTTTTCGTACCAACCACTCGGACTCACAACGCACGTTGCTCGATGTACCGCACAAGCGTGTCTTGCACCACATCACGATGGGGCGTCACTCGACGACGTGACGTCCCTTCGGCTGCGCCCGGCACGAGGTCGCGGCCGACAGCAGTGGCGAGCAGCTCGCACGCCGGCCGGTACGCCATTGGTATCTCGGCCCTATGAGGGGACTTGGGACAGGTGATCCCGCACGACACGGAAGCTGGGTACGTAGCTGTGCACGCGGCTGAGCACATTCGGGTGTACGCCGACAAAGTCCAAGACGCAGAGTGTCTGTTCCGCGGCGTCGGACGCGGTCCGCGCCCGGGCCCCGTCCCGCTGCCGTGAAGGGCGCGCGCTAGCTGCCGCGCACACCTGGCCTAGCCGCATCGGGGCCGGTACAGGTGGAGTTCGACCTGTCCTGAACCTGCTTCTGACTGAGCTTGGAGTGCCCCGGATACTCGACCTGCAAGGAAGGTGCGGCGCTGTCAGAACTCGTGGACATTTGGCTCCCGGGCCGACGCCCGGGTGCCGTCCGAACCGCTGTCCGTTCCCGTGAACTGGCTAGGGCGGCTTTCAGCGGCCCGCCGGAGCGACTCCAACTGGCCCCAGCGGGAGGGGCGTTCGGAGGTACTGAGGGTGGTGGCGAGGGCGAAAGGGAAGCGTGACGCTTCCGCGAACGCTTCCCGCCGGACATCATCGACCGGCAGGCTCACCATCATGGCCTTCGTCGTGGTCACGTGCACCTTGGTCGGAGCACACGATCAGACGAAGGCCGCCTCCACGTCGGGCGAATACCGATACGAGTGACCAAGCCCGAAGCGCCGTTCGAAGCTCTCCGCTAGGCCCCCCATGCCTAGGAAGCGGAGAGGTCGTCCCTCATTGCTGCCCGGAGCGCTTTGAGGGTGTCGGTGAGCGCCGATAGTGCGTCGCTCCACTGAGGGTCCGCGCGTACGTCGGGTTCATCGAAGCAGTCACGCAGATCACGAAGTCTCGTGAATGCCTGATCCGCCATGTGTCCCAGCGGTTCGGGGGCCGTGATCAGCATCTGATAGCGCAGCCCGTAGGCGCCGCCGGAGCCCAAGATCTCGCCCGCCTGCCGCACCCGGTCCTCAAGCGTCAGCGATGGGGAACGTCTCAGGTCGCGCAACCGGTGCGTGGTCAGGGAGAGCGCCGCAAGGTATTCACCATAGAGCTGTCGTTTGACGGACTGCTCGCGAGAGGAATGATCACGTTTCCAGCGCGAACGCTCGGCCAGCATGGTTGTCCCCACGCCGACAGCCGCGCCCAGCGCGGTACCCACCAAGGTCCCCCAGTCCATGGCCAGATGCTAATCGGTTATTCAACAACTACATGGGGGCTAGCCCTACTTCAAGCCAACACGACGAACGAGCCCTCCTTAACCTCTTGCTGTCCGGCGCTCCTGCCAGGCAGGGCTCCGGGCCTGAGCCGGACGGCTGAATCCATGAGGCCAGGATGACCGCGGATGACGGCGTGTGGCGGCTGATGCGCAAGGACGCTCTTCTCGGCACGATCATCGTGGATGAAGCCGACTTCCCCTGGCTGCGCGGCCAGTTCGTCCCTGAACCCAGCTTCAGATGTCGAAGCGGCGGCGGGAGGCCTCGATGTGACCGAGGTACTGGTGGGTCCAGCCGCACATTCCATCGACCGTCCCTCGTAGGGCTTGGCCCGGCTCGGTGAGGGTGTACTCGACCCGCGGCGGCACGGTGGGGTGGACGTTCCGCTCGACCAGGCCGTTGCGCTCCAGCATGCGCAGGTTCTGGGTGAGCATCTTGTGGCTGATGCCCTCGATTTCATTTCGCAACTCGCTGAAGCGCAGGGTCCGTTCACCGAGAACCTCGATGATCAGGAATGCCCACTTGTTGGCGACGTCCGAGAAGATTTCCCGCGCCAAAGAGTCCGCGCGCGTCAGGTCTGCTTCCTTGGGCGAGCGGCTGAACTGCTTGGTCACCATAAGGTTCCCCAGTCACTGAAAAGTGCGTTCTTCCATGTCAGCGGCCACTCTCCTACGGTTCCTCAGTAACCACAAGTGACCAAGCGCGTTGTGGCTTGGTGGAAGCGGGCCCACGGGCTCTCGCAACAAGGAGGCAGCATGGCCATCACCCTGGTGAACCCTGACGGGTTGCCGAAGGTCGAGGCGTACCGGCACGTGTCGGTCGCCACCGGGTCGAAGCTGGTGTTCATCGCCGGGCAGGTCGCCTGGGATGCCGATGGGGTCACGGTCGGCGAAGGTGACCTCGCCGCTCAGGTCGAGCAGTGCTACCTCAACGTCGCCACCGCCCTGGCCGGGGTCGGTGGTTCCTTCGACGACGTAGCGAAACTAACCGTCTACGTCGTCGACTGGACCCCCGACAAGATGCCCCTCTTCGGAGAGGGAGTCGCTCGGGCGGCCGCGAAGCTGGGGGTCACCCCGGTACCGCCGGGCACGCTGCTGGGCGTTGCAGCACTGGACGTACCCGACCATCTGGTTGAGGTCGAAGCCACCGCGATCATCGACTGAACAGGTGTTCTTCGCCCTGAGGTTGTTCTTGGAGATCGCGCGGATAGGTCAGGGGCATCGGCTGGGCCGGGTGTCCCAGCGATGGCTGGTCCAGGCTTGGGCCGGTAATCGGCGGACGATGGTGATCGCGTTGGCGAGCGCGATGAACGCCTCGATGACACGGGCCCTGCGCTCGGTGCAGATGGCGAGTTTGTTGACATGAGGGCAGGTCCTTTCGCTGGCTCGACACGGATGAGTCCCCGACAGACATGGGCCGCGAGACCGCCGACAAGCTGACGGAACTCCTCGGTCTGCTGCAGAGGCAGATGCCGACGGTCCTGGCCGCGCAGGATGCCTACGCCGTCCAGTCAACCGATTGACCTTGCTTTGCAAGGTGGCACCGCAGCACCGCTCCCCCGCCGGGCCCAGGAACAGAGGGCCGGCGGCCTCAACCCTCTGGCCGGTGATCCAGCGGGCGCAGGAAAGGCGATGGTCAACCCGCCGACCGCCGACAGCGCATGAGTGGCAAGTGAACCTGGAATAGCTGGCCCGCTGAAGGACCGAGAGGAATCGGTTGACCTCAAGTTTGGTTTAGGTCATAGCGTTCTGGGTGCGCCCCGGGCCACACCGGCCGACGGGAACCGCGTCGGCCCACCACCAGATTCCGGAGGCACCCCATGGACATGGAAGTCACCGCGTGGACATCGCTGCACAGCGCGATGAACGCCCAGCAGGACCGGAGACCCTTCTCCCGGGCCACCCTGCGCCGCATCGTCTCCTTCGCCCGGCCGCACCGTCGGCAGCTGTACCGCTTCCTGCTGCTCAGTGTGGTCACCGCCCTGCTCGCCGTGGCGACACCTGTGCTCGCCGGCCGCGTCATCGACGCGATCGTCAAAGGCCAGCAGACCGGCACGGTCACCCGGCTCGCGCTGCTGATCGCTGTCATCGCCGTCGCCGAAGCGGGGCTCGGTCTGCTCACCCGCTGGCTGTCGGCCAATCTCGGCGAGGGGCTGATCCTCGATCTCCGCACGGCGGTCTTCGACCACGTCCAGCGGATGCCAGTCGCCTTCTTCACGCGCACCCGCACCGGCGCACTCGTGAGCCGGCTCAACAACGACGTCATCGGGGCCCAACGGGCCTTCAGCAACACCCTCTCCGGCGTCGTCTCCAACCTCGTCACCCTGCTGATGACTCTTGCCGTGATGCTCAGCATCTCCTGGCAGATCACCCTGCTCGCCCTCGTCCTGCTGCCGGTGTTCGTTGTCCCCGCCCGCCGGATGGGCTCCCGCATGGCCAAGATGCAGCGCGAGGCCGCCAACCACAACGCCGCCATGGGCACCCAGATGACCGAGCGGTTCTCCGCCCCAGGCGCGACCCTGGTCAAACTCTTCGGGCGCCCCGCCGACGAGTCCGCCGAATTCGCCGCCCGGGCCCGCCGGGTGCGCGATATCGGCATCCGTACAGCCATGGCCCAGTCCGTCTTCATCACCGCCCTCACCCTGGTGTCCGCACTGGCCCTCGCCCTGGTTTACGGACTCGGCGGCTACTACGCACTGCGCGGCAGCCTGGACCCGGGAGCCGTCGTCGCCCTCGCCCTGCTCCTCACCCGCCTCTATGCCCCGCTGACCGCACTGGCCGGCGCCCGTGTCGAGGCGATGAGCGCACTGGTCAGTTTCGAGCGGGTCTTCGAGATCCTCGACCTGAAACCACTGATCTCCGAGAAGCCGGACGCCCGCCGGGTGCCGGACGGTCCGGTGTCCGTGGAGTTCGACGGGGTCCGCTTCGGCTACCCCTCCGCCGACAAGGTCTCCCTCGCCTCCCTCGAAGAGGTCGCCACTCTCGACTCCCGCGGCGGCACAGAGGTTCTGCACGGCATCTCCTTCCGCGCCGAACCCGGCCGGATGGTCGCGCTGGTCGGCTCCTCCGGCGCGGGCAAGTCCACGATCGCGCAACTGATGCCGCGGCTGTACGACGCCGACGCCGGTTTCGTACGGCTCAACGGCATCGACGTACGCGACCTGACCTCGGACTCGATCCGCGAGACGATCGGCATGGTCACCCAGGACGGCCACCTCTTCCACGAATCCGTCCGCGCCAACCTGCTCCTCGCCCGGCCCGACGCCACCGAGGACGACATCTGGGATGCCCTGCGCCGCTCCCGCCTGGAAGGGCTGGTGGCCTCGCTGCCCGACGGCCTGGACACCGTCGTCGGCGAGCGCGGCTACCGGCTCTCCGGCGGCGAGCGGCAGCGGCTGACCATCGCCCGGCTGCTGTTGGCCCGCCAGCGAGTCGTCATCCTCGACGAGGCGACCGCCCACCTCGACTCCACCTCCGAGGCGGCGGTCCAGGAGGCCCTCGGGGAGGCACTGTCGGGCCGTACCGCCGTGGTGATCGCCCACCGGCTATCGACCGTACGAGCCGCAGACCTGATCCTGGTCGTCGAGGAGGGCAAGGTCGTCCAACGCGGAACCCACACTGAACTCCTGGCCGCCGGCGGCCGCTACGAGGAGCTGTACCGCACCCAGTTCGAACACCCGGGAGCGGAGGAGGCACACCCCGTCCATTGAACTCACCGCACCCACAGTGACCAAGTCCGTATCGCCGACGGGCAGATCGATGCTCTTCCCCTGTCGCCACGACCAGAGCTGCCTCCCCGATCATGGGCGGATGGCTTGCACAACGGCAGACGGTGCCGAGCCGGTGGATGATCCCGCTGATCGCCTGGCGGACGGCGACCGTCGGCCTCAACCACGAGGGTGGTGGGCCAAAAAACTATGTGCGGATCAGGAATCCGGTTGACAGGCTGAGATCATGAACCACCAGCACGACGACGTCCCCGGCTCCTCCACCACGCCCCGGACAACGGCCTGGATCACCAGGCCCGTCACCGCGGACCTCCTGCGCGGCGCACTCGACTTGGAGCGCACCGAGCACGGGGTGCTGCCGCACCGGCTGCCCGCCCGGGCCCGCGCGCAGTGCGCCGACGGGCAGCTGGCCATGGCGGAGGCCCAGCCCTCCGGAGTGCGGCTGGTCCTCCGCACCCGGGCCACCGCCGTCGAGCTGGACACGCTCCGCACCAAGGTGGCCTACCAGGGCGCCCCGCCTCGTCCGGACGGTGTGTACGACCTGCTCGTCGATGGCCGTCTGGCCGGGCGGGCAAGTGTCACCGGCGGCAACGTCCTGATGGTGGACATGGCCACCGGGTCTGCGGAAACCCGGCCCGGCCCGGTCGGCACCGTCCGGTTCACCGGTCTGCCCGACCGTGTGAAGGATGTCGAGATCTGGCTGCCGCACAACGAGATCACCCAGCTGGTCGCCCTGCGCACTGACGCCCCCGTCGAGGCCGTGTCGGAACAGGGCCGCAGGGTGTGGCTGCACCACGGCAGTTCGATCAGCCACGGCTCCGACGCAGCCAGCCCCAGCACGACTTGGCCGGCGCTGGCCGCCTCCCTCGGCGGCGTGGAGCTGATCAACCTCGGTCTGGGCGGCAGCGCTTTGCTCGATGCGTTCACCGCCCGCGCCCTGCGGGACACCCCCGCGGACCTGATCAGCGTCAAGATCGGCATCAACCTTATCAACATCGACCTGATGCGTCTGCGTGCCTTCACTCCGGCGGTGCACGGCTTCCTCGACACCATCCGCGAGGGCCACCCCGCCACTCCGCTCTTGGTCGTCTCGCCCATCCTGTGCCCCATCCACGAGGACACTCCCGGCCCCAGCGCCCCGGACTTCAGCAACCTCAGCACTGGGAAGCTGCAGTTCCGGGCCGCGGGCGACCCCGCGGAACGGGCCAGCGGGAAGCTGACGCTCAACGTCATCCGGGACGAACTGGCCCGCGTCGTGAAGCAGCGGGCAACCGACGACCCGAACCTGCACTACCTCGACGGCCACGACCTCTACGGCGAGGCGGACTTCGCTGAGCTGCCGCTGCCCGACCAGCTCCACCCGGACGCCGCCACACACCGCCGCATCGGCGAACGCTTCGCTGCCCTGGCCTTCGGCACCGACGGACCGTTCGCCGCCGAGCGTGCCTGCTCTACGGGCGCGAAGTGATACCCCGCGTACGAGAGTTGCTCGCTGCTGCGCCCGACGACCCGGCATCTGACGGACCTTAAGGCTTAAGCTCAGGCCTACGCTTGGAAGGCAGGACCAGCTCAGCCCAGCTCGGTCGCTCCTCAGCCGCGCTCGGCCGCGGCCAGGGCCGCGCGCAGCGTCGCGAAGTCCGCGCTCGCTCCCGGGTCGTCCATGGAGATGCCGCGACCCTGCGGGTTCTTCGCGTACGGAACGACATAGGCCGGAGTGTCGCGCTGGAAACGCCAGCTGTCGGCGAGGGGCCCCGCGTCCAGGGCGTCGTATCCGAGGAGATCGAGCAGCCGGGTGGCGGCGGCCTTCGCCTCAGGGTCATCGCCGGCGGTCGGCAGCGCCGAGCGGTCGGCAGCGCCGGAGGGCCGGGCCAGCGCGGCCAGATGCGCGTAGAAGATGTTGTTGAACGCCTTGACGACCTGGGAGTCCGGCAGATGCCGCCGGAGGAGTTCGCTGGTGGTGGTCTCTTCCGAGTCCAGTTCGGCGATCCGTCCGTCACGCTCGGGGTAGTAGTTGTTCGTGTCGAGAACGACCTTCCCCGCCAGCGGTGCCACCGGCACCTGGCGGTAGTTCTTCAGCGGGACGGTGACCACGACCCAGTCGCCGGCGGCCGCCTCGGCGGGTGTCGCCCTCGGGGCTCGGGGCTGTGTCCGACCATCCGCGCGTACAACCTCAACGGCGGACTGCGAGTCCAACGTGCGAGGACCAGCGCCTGACGGGCCGCCACCGATACGCCCACCTCCACCGGAGGCGATCGGCCGAGGCCACGGGCCGGCGCCATTGGAGAGGCCGACCATGAGACCGAGACTGACCACCGGGGCGCGCGCCGCTCTGGCCTGGTGCGCCGCGATGGTGCTGGGCCTCGGCCTGGCCGCCGCGCCGCCCTCTGCCGCCGACCCCGCACCGGAAGGCTACTTCGCGGTGTACGCGCCGCCGAAGCACGAGGTGGCCCGCGCAGGCGCGGTACCCAACGACGCCCGGTTCAAGGATGTCCAGATCCAGTTCGTCAACGTCCGTCCCCAGCAGGATCTGGTGGAGGACGTCGAGCTGGTGATCGACACCACCGGCGCCAAGGATGTCGCGGAGTTCCGCTTCGCAGCGGACTGTGCTGTGGCGGGGGCGGTCGCCACGTGCCCGGTCGGCGATGTCGAAGTGCGCTGGAACGCCGAGCCCAGCTTCACGTACTCCTACAAAGTCCGTGCCAAGGCCGGCGCGGCGAACGGCGCCACGGGACAGGTCACGTACACCGCCCGCTCGGCCAACACCCCGCTCGGCAAGGAGAGCCGGCTCACGACGGCCGTCACGGTCACCGAGGCCGCCGACCTGGTGCTGACTCCGCCGGCGCAGTACCGGATCCGGGTGCCCGCCGGCGGGAGCGTCCCTTTGCCGCTGGAGGTGTCCAACGCGGGAAGCCAGACCGTGCCGCGCACCTATCTGCGGATCTGGGGCTTCGACGGCGACGACCGGGCGGAGCTGCTCGGCAGCTACACCAACTGCTGGTACCAGACCCGCGACCCCAAGAACGCCAAGTCCCCGAAGGTCGGCGCCGTGTGCTTGCTCAACACCCCGCTCCCGGCCGACTCGGCGCGGCACGTGCTGTCCCCGCCGCTGAAGGTAGGAATGGGCAAGTACGAGGAGTTCAGCAGGCTGGAGTACATGGTGCTGCCGAATGTCCCGGAGCAGCCCCGCGGCGTGCGCGGCACCTCGGGCGTGCTGAAGCTCGCGCCCAAGCCGCAGCAGAAGGCTGCGCAGGCCGCACCGCCGCCCCGCGAGATCGACGGCTCCGACAACTCCGTGATCGTCGGGTTCGACACGGGCCAGGTGGCCGATCTGGCAGCCGCGGGCGCGACCGTGAAGACACGCGTCGGCGAGCGGTTCACCGCCGTCGTCGGAGTGACCAACCGGGGCCGGGCGACGTATCGCGGCCCCGGAGAGGCCGTGATGGTCGAGATCCCGCGCGGATTGAAGGTGCTGGGGTTCGACAAGCGGTGCAAGGCCACGCCCAACACCACGCACTGGGAGAACTACACGGATCCCACGTTCGGTGACGGTCCCGAGGACGACGCTCCTGTCCCGACGGGCGCACTGTACCGGTGCAGGGTTCCTGGAGAGCTGTTGCCGGGCATCAAGCCCGTACTCGGCTTCACGCTCACGGCCACCCGGACGCTCGACGAAGCGCGAGGAGTGGTGTTCCTCAGTCAGGGGAGGGCGGCTCCCGGGCGGAACAACCTCGGCTTCCTGACGGTCACCGCCACCGCGGCCGCCGGCGGCACGAGCGGAGGCGGCACCGGCCAGACGTCCGGAGGCTCCGGCACGGCCGGGGGCACGGAGGGCGTGACCACCGGCGGCTCCGGAGACCTCGCGGCAACCGGGTCGGGCTCGACGGTCCCCGTCGCACTCGCCGCGATCGGGGCGACAGGGCTGGGCGTGATCGTGTTCGTCGTCGCAAGGAGACTGCGGCGACGCGCCTGACGCCTGACACGCGCCCGGCGGCAGCGGGAATGTCGCACCCCACCCGACACCCCCGCCGCCGCCGCCGCCGCGAGCGTTGCACCAACCCCCACCGCGTCAGCCGCCTGCGGAGCGGCACTGGACGTTCATGGGCTGATGACCGGCCGGACCGGCGCGTGGGATGCCGAGGCGACCGGGCTGTGGGCACCGCTGAAGATCGCGCCGGAGCCGGAAGGCGTCTGGTTGAGGACCCAGAGGCCGATCAGTACGGCGAGAGCGAAGACGACCGTGATGAGGACCGCCAGGACCAGGCGGCGCCTGCGTTCCCTGCGGAGCCAGTCGCCGCGGGCGGCGCGATAGGCGTCGGGGGCGGGCTGCACCTGATGTGCGAGGGCTTCGAGGGCCTCGCGGAGCTGCTTTTCGGTACCTGGGGCACCCGGGGTGGTGCTCATCGCCGTGCCTCCATCGCCTGAGTGAGAGCGGCGAGGCCGCGCGCGGTGTGGGTCTTTACCGATCCTGGCGAAATGCCCATCGCCGCGGCGATCTCGCGTTCCTTGAGGCCGAGCCAGTGGCGCAGCACGAGGGCTTCCCGCTGCCGGGCGGGCAGTTGCTGGAGGGCGTCGACCAGCACCCGCTGGTCGTCACGGAGCAGGGCCGAGTTCTCGGCGGAGGTGACCGGGTCGGCAGACGGGGCCTCGGCGTGCCGGCGGGCGACCTGGAGATGGCGTATCCGCATCCGGGTCAGATTGCAGACGGTGGAGCGCAGATACGCCTCCGCGGAGTCGGCATCGCGCAGTCTCCGCCACTTCCGGTAGATCTGGTAGTACGCCTCGGCCACGATGTTCTCGGGGTCGTCGGCGCCCAGCAGCGCGGCGAGGCGGAGCATCGAGGCGTAGTGCTGGTCGAAGAGCAGGGCGACGGCCGCCTCTCGCTCCTGTTCGACCGGGTCGGCCGAAACCTGGCGCGGCAGGGCCTTGTCCGCGGCTGCGCCGCCGTTCACCACCGGCTGTCCCGCGGACAGCGGGACAGCCGTGCTTCTGATGGTGCGTCTCATGGGTTGTTCGCTCCCGTCCCGGGCCGGTGCCTGGCTGTCAGACAAGGGGGCAGTGCGGTGGAGTCCGTACCCCGGGGTGTGCCGATCCGGTCCAGCACCGCGGTGCCGGCCAGCGCGACCGCCAGGTTGAGTATCAGGGCGGCCAGCCCCGCGTAGATCTCCGGCGGATGACCGGACATGCCAGGCAGGCCGAGCGGTACGACTGGCGAGAAGCCCTCCCGTACGACCATGACCGTGCCGAACACCATCCCGGCGGCCCAGCCCGCGAGCAGCGCCCGGTGGTGCAGCCGGCGTGTGAACAGCCCGATGGCCACCGCGGGGAAGATCTGAAGGATCCAGACGCCGCCGAGGAGCTGGAGGTTGATGGCGTCCTGATCCCGCAGCCCGAAGACGAACGCGACCGCTCCCGCCTTCGCGGTGAGGGAGACCGCCTTGGCGATCCGCACCTGGCGCTTGGGGGTGGCGGTGGGGTGGAAGTACTCGACGTACACATTGCGTACGAACGAGGTCGCGGCCGCGATCGACATGACGGCGGCCGGGACCAGCGCTCCCACGGTGATCGCGCCGAAGACCAGACCAGCGAGCGGCGCCGGCATCAGGCGGTCCACCAGGATGGGGACCGCGGCCTCGGCGCCGCCCTCGGGGGCGCGTACGCCCGAGGCGAGCGCCGCGATGCCGAGCAGGCCGAAGAGGGCGAGCACCGCGGTCCAGACCGGCAGGGCGACGGCGACCCGGCGCAGGACCCGCGGGCCGGAGGCGGCGAAGGCGGCGGTGAGGACGTGCGGATACATCAGCAGGGCCAGTGCCGAGCCCAGGGCCAGGGTGGCGAAGGCCGGCTGCTGGTCCGGTGAGAGGACGAGGGAGGCATTGCCGGCGTCCGGACCACTGAGCCGGCGGGCGGCCTCGTCGAAGACCGCACCGGGTCCGCCGAGCCGGGCCAGGACGAGCCAGCAGACGGCGAGTACCGAGCCGAAGACCGCCACACCCTTGAGCGCCGAGATGACGGTGGGCGCGCGCAGACCGTGCCGGTAGGTCGCCACCGCGAGACCGGCGAAGATTGCCGCCATCACCAGGTCACCGGTGGCGGCACTCGGGTAGAGCCCGCCCGCGGTGAGCACCGCCCGGATGCCCAGTAGCTGCAGGGCGAGGTACGGCATGGTGGCGAGGATGCCGGTGAGCGCGACCACCAGGGCCAGCGGCGCCGAACCGTAGCGTCCGCGCACGAAGTCGGCAGCGGTGACGTAGCCGTGGTCCCGCGCAACGCTCCACATCCGGGGCAGCAGGACGAAGGCCAGCGGGCAGACGATCACGGTGTAGGGGAGGGCGAAGAAGGCGGGCGCCCCGTTGCCGTACACCAGGCCGGGTACGGCGGCGAAGGTGTACGCGGTGAAGATCGTGCCGCCCAGCAGCAGCCATGTCCAGATGGTGCCGAGGCTCCGGTCGGCCAGCGCCCAGCCTTCCAGGGAGGGCAGGTCGTCCTTGGCGTGCAGTCGGCGGGCGGTGACGGCGAGCAGGGACGCACCACCGATGACGGCGAGGAACGCCGCGGCCATGGGGCCTTCGGTCATCGGTCACCGTCCTTGGTGTCCTGGGAGTGCGCGAGCCCTGTCGCCTACGAGTTGCGCGGGGGGCCGGTTGCGATGACAGGAAACCCTGGGAAATCTTCTGGAAATTTGCTGTCAACCGAATCGCGGACGCCGACAACTCTTGCACAGACCGACAGGAATGAGGAGGTCACAGTGGTTCGGATCGTGCTCCCCCACCACGTCTGGCGCCGGGTCGCGGCCGGCGCCTGCCTCGTCGCTCCCGTCGTCGCCCTGCTCTGGGTGCCCTGGTACGCGCAGGACCGGCCGGAGCTGGCTGGGGTGCCGTTCTTCTACTGGTACCAGCTCGCCTGGGTGCCGGGGTGCAGCCTCGCCATGCTCGCGGCGTATCTGCTGACCCGGCGCCCGCCCGAGCCCTGATCGGCCCCTGTCCCGCACACCTCTCGAGCCGTTTCCCGTACACCTCTCCCCCGTTGATCACGTCTATTCGCCTGCCAAGGTGAGGAGCCGCCATGCCCGGATCCGTCCGTACGAACCGGATGAACAGCGCAAACCCGAGATCGATCTTGCTGTGGACCTGCGTCGCCCTGCTCGGCGCCTTCGCCTGGGGCATGGTGGCCCTGGCCCGGGGCGAGGAGATCTCCGCCGTCTGGCTGGTGGTCGCGGCGCTGGGCTCGTACGCCATCGCGTACCGCTTCTACTCACGCTTCATCGCCCGCCGTGTGCTGAAGCTCGACGACAGCCGGGCCACCCCCGCCGAGCGCCTCGAGGACGGGGTCGACTTCCAGCCGACCGACCGCCGGGTGCTGCTGGGCCATCACTTCGCCGCGATCGCCGGGGCCGGGCCGCTGGTCGGGCCGGTGCTGGCGGCCCAGATGGGGTATCTGCCGGGGACCATCTGGATCGTTGTCGGCGTGATCTTCGCCGGGGCGGTGCAGGACATGGTGGTGCTGTTCCTGTCCATGCGCCGGGACGGCAAGAGCCTGGGGCAGATGGCTCGCGAGGAGATCGGCAAGGTGGGCGGGGCGGCCGCGCTGATCGCGGTCTTCGTCATCATGATCATCCTGCTGGGCGTGCTGGCGCTGGTCGTCGTCAATGCCCTCGCCCACTCCCCGTGGGGCACCTTCTCGGTCGCCATGACCATCCCCATCGCCCTCTTCATGGGCTTCTACCTGCACATCCTGCGCCCGGGACGGGTTACCGAGACCAGTCTGATCGGTGTCGCGCTGCTGCTCCTCGCCATCGTCGGCGGCGGCTGGGTCGAGAACTCCTCACTCGCGGGCGCTTTCACCTGGAGCCCGACGACCCTCGTCTTCTGCCTGGCCGGCTACGGATTCGTCGCCTCCGTCCTGCCCGTATGGATGCTGCTGGCGCCGCGCGACTACCTCTCCACCTTCATGAAGATCGGCACAATCGCGCTGCTCGCCGTCGGTGTGCTGGTGGCCGCTCCCAAACTGCAGGCAGAGGCGGTGAGCGACTTCGCTACCTCCGGCACCGGACCGGTCTTCGCCGGCTCTCTCTTCCCGTTCCTGTTCATCACCATCGCCTGCGGCGCACTGTCGGGCTTCCACTCCCTGGTCGCCTCCGGGACCACCCCGAAGCTGATCCAGAAGGAGTCCCAGGTCCGGATGATCGGCTACGGCGCGATGCTGATGGAGTCCTTCGTCGCCGTCATGGCCCTGATCGCGGCCGCCGTCCTCGACCCGGGCCTGTACTACGCGATGAACGCCCCCGCCGGGCTGCTCGGCACCACTGCCGAATCCGCCTCCCAGGCCGTGGCCGGTCTCGGCTTCAGCATCACCCCCGACCAGCTGACCGCCGCCGCCAAGGCGGTCGAGGAACAGACGCTGATCGCCCGCACCGGCGGCGCACCCACACTGGCGGTCGGCATGTCGGAGATCTTCTCCAGGGTCTTCGGCGGCGCCGCGATGAAGGCCTTCTGGTACCACTTCGCGATCATGTTCGAGGCGCTGTTCATCCTCACCACGGTCGACGCCGGCACCCGGGTGGGCCGCTTCATGCTCCAGGACATGCTCGGCAACGTCTGGAAGCCGATCGGCCGCGTCAACTGGAAGCCGGGCATCTGGATCACCAGCGCGCTGGTCGTCGCTGCCTGGGGCTACTTCCTCTACACCGGCGCCACCGACCCGCTCGGCGGGATCAACCAGCTCTTCCCGCTCTTCGGCATCGCCAACCAACTGCTCGCCGCCGTCGCCCTCACCGTCTGCACCACCGTCCTCGTCAAGTCCGGCCGACGGCGCTGGGCCTGGGTCACCGCCGTCCCGCTCACCTGGGTGGTCGCGGTCACCTTCACCGCCGGCTGGCAGAAAATCTTCTCCGACGACCCGCGCGTCGGCTTCTTCGCCCAGCGGACCCGCTACGCCGACGGAATCGACGCCGGCACCGTCCTTCCTCCCGCCAAGACCATGGAGGACATGCACACGGTGGTCACCAACTCCACCGTCGACGGCGTCCTCATCGCCCTCTTCCTCCTGCTGGTCGTGACCGTGATGGTCAACGCGGCTGTGGTGTGCGCCCGCGCCCTGCGCTCGGCCGCCCCGCTGCCGACCACCGAAGTACCGTACGTCGCCTCGCAGATCGACGTGCCGGTGCCGCAACCCCGTAAGGCGCTCGCCGGAGCCCGCGAATGACGCTCCGTCGCATGCTGGACGGACTGCGCTGGTACGTACGGGAGTTCACCGGCGAGGCCGCGTACGACCGCTACTGCGAACGGCACCGCCGCCACCATCCGTCCGCCCCCGTCCCGACCCGTCGGGAGTATGAGCACATGCGCACCCGGCATCAAGACTCCCATCCGAGCAGCCGCTGCTGCTGACCGAACCGGGGTGCCGTGCCGCCGTACCTGCCGGCACGGCACCCCACTCACCTCCAGGACCCCAGATGCTGCGACGCCGAGGCCGGATCCGTCAGGTCCGCATCAGCCCCGAACTCGACGACCGCGACCTGCGCCGCGTCCTCGCCGAGATCCGCCCCTCCCACCAACTGCACGGCCTCGGCGCCGACCACACCGGCGCGGCCTGACAGCCCGTCTCCGATCTTCTCCGCGCGACCGGCCACGACTGGGACCGCCGTACGCACCGGATCTCCGTACTCGCCCGGACCCTGCCGCCAGCAGTCGCCGACCGCTGGGCCACCGCCCGCCCCGATTCGCCTGACGCGGCGGTCGTCCAGGCCCAAGTGCTGGCCGGCCGGGCCCCCGAGCACGGCCGGGAAGCCGCCGCCCGCGCCGAACAGCTCTGCATACGCGCCGCCGAAGCCTGCCCGGCCGACCCCACTCCCTGGATCGCACTGCTGTCCCTGCTGCGCGCCATGCGCGTACCGGTGCGGCATGCGAAGCCGGTCTGGAACGAGATCGCCGTACGAGATCCCTGGAACCGCCACGCGCACCACGAACTCCTGCACTACATCTCCCCTCGTGAATGCGGGTCCCTCGTCGGCATGTCCGGGTTCGCCAGACGCGTCGCGGAAACCGCACCGCACGGCTCGCCCCTCGCCCTGCTCCCCCTCGCCGCCCGCACAGAGCACTACGGCCACCGCCTACGCCCGGGCAGCCCCGACGCCCTCGGCGCCGGCACGCACTGGCACGGCCCCGGCGTCGCCGAGGAGATCGACACCGCACTGACCCGCTGGTTCGACACTCCCGCCCAGCCGCACGCCCAGGCGATGGCCGACCTCAACCTCCTGGCGTTCGCCCTGATCCGCACCCAGCGCCTTCCCGAAGCGGCCCGGGCCTTCCGCCGCATCGGCCGCCATATGACGCTGTACCCGTGGGACCTCGCCCAGGTCCAGAACCCGGACCACGATCCGGTTGGCACATTTCTCTACTGGAGCGCGCGGGAGACGGGCAGTTGAAGCTTCCTGCTCGGAGTGCCCGAGATCGCTGCCTGAGGACAACGCCCTGCGCAGCGTTGGGCCGAGGGAACCCGGACTTGAGCTTCCCCTTCTCGTCCTGGACTGTTCCGCACCAACAGGCACTACTACACCGCCGCGGACGAGGAAGTGCTCGGCCTTGCGTTCGCAGCGACGGTGGAGGCGGCGGCAGCCAGGAGACTTGTCGCCGAGGGTACGAGCCCCGGCGCGATGGTGTTGATGCGCACCGGGTGCGGGGCCAATCAGTCCATTGTCCGGTCGGGAAGCGGCTGTTCGGCCCAGATGACCTTGCCTTCGGGGGTGTATCGGGTGCCCCAGCGGTCGGCGCACTGGGCGACGAGGAACAGGCCCCGCCCGCCCTCGTCCGTGTCGGCCGCGTAGCGCAGATGGGGCGCGGTGCTGCTGCCGTCGGAAACCTCGCAGGTCAGCTCCCGGTCGAGGATCAGCCGCACGCCGATCGGACCGGTGGCGTAGCGGATGGCATTGGTGATCAGCTCGCTGAGGATCAGCTCAGTGATGAAGCCGGATTCCTCCAGGTCCCAGTCGGCCAGCTGACCGGCGACGACAGCACGCATATGTCCCACGGCCGCGGGGTCGCGCGGCACGTCCCAGCGCGCGACCTGATCCTGCGGCAGAACGCGGGTCCAGGCGACAAGCAGGGCGATGTCGTCGCTCGGGCGAGAGGGCAGCAGGGCCTTCATCACCGCGCCGCACGTCTCCTCCGGCCCTCCGTCGAAGGTGCCCAGGGTGCTGCTCAGGACTTCGAGGCAGCTGCCGATGTCCCGCTCCCGGTTCCAGATGAGGCCGTCCGTGTAGAGGACCAGCTTGCTGCCTTCGGGCAGCTCCAGCTCGGCCGCCTCGAAGGGTAGACCGCCCAGGCCGAGCGGTGGACCGGCGGGCAACTCGAGAAACTCGACGGTGCCGTCAGGGCGGACGAGCGCAGGCAGGGGATGGCCGGCCCGCGCCATGGTGCAGCGTCCCGGCTCCTCGCCGAGCAGCACCGACTCTGCCAGGTCCACAGTGACGAAGTCGGCGAACTGCGGTACCGCCGCCTCGGCCGGTTCCTCGGCGGTCCGGGTCACCTCGAGGGTGGTGCCGATGCTCACACTGGCGTCGTACAGCACTTTGAGTCGGCTCCGCGCAGCCTCCACCGTGCCGGACAGCGCCTGAAGCTCGGTTGAGTGGCGCCGGCAGACCCCCGCCGCTGCGCGGCCACGCGATCAGCTTGTGGCCGGATCGAGGGCGTCGAGCACCTGCCTCGTACCTGCACACCTATCAGTCAACCGAATCCAGGCGGACACCGATGGCGTGGCGGGCGCGACGCCTGCGGTCACCCTCGGGGTTGAGGAACCACTTACGGGCCGAGACCAGCCACCAGCCTGCGGCAAAGCCAAGCACGACGAGGACTGCGATCGGGGCGTAGTTGAAGGTCTCCATCGTCACAGGACTGACCTGCGGGAGCATGAACAGGACCGTGATGAAGCCGACCCACATCACCGCGATGGTGCCGATGACGCGGCTGGCCCGGCCCAGGTGCCACGGTCCGCGTTCAAAGCCCTCCCCCTTGCGCAAACGCAGGAATGTGGGGATGACATAGGCGATGTACAGGCCGATCACCGCGATCGAGGTAACGGCGGCGTAGGCGGTGATGTTGATCAGGTAGGGCAGGCCGAGGACCAGGGCACCAAGTGCGGCGAGCCAGACCGCGTTGGTGGGGGTACGCGTGTTGGGGTTGACGCGTTGCCAGACGCGGGAGAAGGGCAGCGCCCCGTCTCGGGAGAACGCATAGATCATCCGGCTGTTCGCGGTGACGGAGGCCATCCCGCAGAACAGCTGGGCGCCGATGGCTATGAGCAGCAGGATCTTGCCGCCGGCCACGCCGACGGCGTCCATGAAGATCTGGGCCGGCGGGACGCCGGTGGAGCTGCCCAGCGCCGCATCGTAGTCCTGGATCGCGAAGGTCAGCCCGACCAGGAGCACGAAGCCGACGACCCAGGAGATCCAGATGGAGCGGATGATGCCCCGCGGCCCGGCCACGGCGGCGTTGTTGGTCTCCTCCGTCATATGGGCGCTCGCGTCGTAACCGGTGAAGGTGTACTGAGCCATCAGCAGGGAAAGCACGCCGACGTAGAAGGTGGAAGACCAGCCCGTGTTGTTCACGAAGCTCCCGAACACGAAGTCCGCGGACTGGTGTTTTTCGGGGATGAGCGCGAGCGCGCCGACGATGACGAGGACACCGGTGATGTGCCACCACACACTCACACTGTTGAGGATGGCCACCAGGCGCACGCCGAAAGTGTTGATCAGCCCGTGCAGAGCCAGGATCGCGGCGAAAAGCATCATGGTGTGCCCCGGGGTGGCCGCGAAGTCGAACTGCAGGTCCAGATAGGCATTGAGGAAGGAGGCGGCGCCGAAGTCGATTCCTGCGGTCACTGCGACCTGGCCGAGCACGTTGAACCAGCCGGTGAACCACGCCCAGGCAGCCGCCGTACGGGGCGGGGCCAGTTTGTGCGCCCAGAAGTAGAGGCCGGCCGAAGTGGGATAGCTCGAGCACACCTCCGCCATGGCCAGACCGACGAAGAGCGTCATGAGACCGACGGCGACCCAGCCCCAAATGATCATCGCGGGGCCGCCGGTGTTCATACCGAACCCGTACAGCGTCAGGCATCCGGCCAGGATGGAGATGATGGTGAAGGACACGGCGAAGTTCGAGAAACCGGACATACGCCGGGCAAGTACCTGGGTATAGCCCAGCTGGCGCAGGCGTTCCTCGTCCGAGACGGGGGGAATGTCGAAGGGCACCGGAGAAGGGTTCCTTTCAGGCAGGGACGGACACGTGGATTCCGGGATTTGCCCCGGGTCGGCGGATCATGGGGTCAGCGAGGGTCGATCGCCTTCTGGGCCCAGGCCCGATGGCGCAGGAACAGCTGTGCCGGGTCTCCGCAGTAAGCCCAGGGCAGGCGTGCGGCATACGGGCCGATGGCCTCGAAGACCTCGAACGCCTCCTCGTGACGATTGGCGTACGACAAGGCGTGTGCCAGATAGTTGGCGTCGTCCATGAAATGCGCGTGCGGCTGCGGAGCCCGGTAGCGCCACCAGCCGTCCAGAACTCGATCGATGTCCGGGCAGTCCAGCCACGGGTGGATGGTCAGCCCGTAGGTCCGGCTGTTCTGTTCCAGCCGAATGCGGTGGCTCTCGGCGTGCGCGACGAGGAGCAGCACCGCGAGAGGCGTGCCGCGCGGCGTTAAGGAGGCCAGCTCGTGGGCCCAGTTGTGCATTTCTCCGTTCGAGCCGTGGTGGCGCTCGAAGACGTAGGTCAGCAGCTCGTGATAGGCCTCCCGGTTGTACGGGTCGCGAGCGCGTACCTCCCTCCATAACTCCATGAGCGTCTTCCTGTCGGGGCAGTGCACGCGCAGCAGCACTATCCGCACCACCCATGGGGAGGGATCACTCTCCAACGCTTCGGCGGCGTCCTGGCAGGTCGCCCATGCCTGCTCCAGCAGCTCCCGCCCACTCTCCGGGCCGACGAGGAGGGAGCGCACGGCTTGGACGTAAGCGAGCATCACGAGGGCATCCGGGTTGGCCCGTTCAGCGTTGGCCCAGGTTTCCGCCCACCGCAGCCCGGCTGCGCCATGAGCGAGGACCTGCAGCCGGAAGATCCGGCGGTCCCAGTCCTGACCAGTGGCTTGGAGCAGGTCACGGGCCGCTTCCCAGCGGCCCATCGCAGTGTCTTGGCACGCACGGCGTAACGTCTCGTCGTCCCGTGCCGGATGAGTATCAAGTGCTGTGGAGGGAGATTGACCAAGTCTTTTGAACATCAGGCACCTTGAGGGTGGGGGGTCCCGTCTGCGGTTGAACGACGAACTCTGGTCAGTTGTCAGGGGCTTCGGCCGGGGAGGAGTGCGGCGAGTTGGGTGTCCGGGACGCGGCGCTGGAGGTCGGGGGTAGGCGTCCGGGGTGCCGACGGGGTTGAGTCTCAGGCTGTCGATGAGCACGGCCAGGGGGCGGGGCGCCGCATTCGTAACAGGAGACCCTCAGTTCTTGCTCTGGGGAATAGCTTCAGGCGCCATAGCAAGGTGGGTGGAAGGTTGGTCGTAACACATCACCCGGTCCGCCTTCGTGTGCTCGCGGGGCTGCGCGGTGTCCCGCGTGCGCCGTCATTTGGAGGTCCCGAACCGCTTGTTGCCGGTCCCGGGGGCCGGGTGGTGTCAGGTCCACCCGGCCCCCGGAGTTCAGCGCCCCGTCAGGCGCAGGAACCGTATGCCCGGCATCGGAACGGTGATCGTGACCGATGCCGTGCCATCGGCGTCGGCAGTCAGTTGCGCAAGCGGCTCGATCGGCAGGGTGTCGGCCGCATGCAACGCCTCCCACTGCGAGGCGTCGGGCCAGTCACCACCACCGAACCCGTCCCAGACACGCTGGATATTGCCGTGCGTCTCGTCCACCCGCCGTGAGGACACCTGGTAGGGCATGTCGGGGCGCAGTCCGGACACCTCAATGGTCACCGACCTGTCCAGTACGGTGGCTCCGTCGATCTTCGACTGATCCAGGGTGCCGTTCCACACCAGGACATCCACTGTGGTGCCGTCCTCACCACGCGTGGCCAGGGCCTCCACCGTCGCCTCGGCGCCGTCCCCGCTCGCCACGGCCGGGATCCGTCCCCCGGACAGCTGGGACAGCAGGTAGAGCGCCCAGAAGCGGGGCTTGCGCAAATTGCCGACTGTCAGCAGGCCGAAGCCGCCGTGGAACAGTTTGGGCGGCCACCCGAGTTCCTCGAACTGGTCGGAGGCGACCCAGTAGGAGAGGCAATCGGTCGAGGCAAGGGCGCTCTTCATGCCCCGGAGTACGAAGGGTGCGGCGAACACAGCGTCGCTGACCCGGTGGAAATGGGTCGGAGTGACACCCCACTCGGTCCACAGGATCTCCGGTTCCGGCTTGTCGGTGGCTTTGGCGAAGGACTTGGTGAGCGGCCGGAAGTCCAGCGGTGCGTTGCCGTAGGTGTGGGTGGAAACGAAGTCGACCGGCACGTTGCGCTCGCGGCAGTACTCCAGCAGTGCGCCGACCCAGCCGGCGGCCGCCGACGAGGGGCCGCCGACCCGGATCCGCTCGTCGACGGACTTCACCGCGCGCGCCGCGACCTCGTAGAGGCGGTGATAGTCGTCCTGGGTGCCGTTCCAGAAGACCTGAAGATTGGCCTCGTTCCAGACCTCGAACTCCCAGGTCGCGACCGCGTCCGGTCCGTAGCGCTCACGAAGGTGGACGGTGAGGTCGCGGCACAGGTCGCCCCAGCGGTGCCAGCCCTTCGGGGTGGAGACCAGCGCCTTGTAGTCGAAGACCGTGTACTGCGGGTCGGAGGCCAACTCCACCGGCATGAAGGAGAGTTCGACAACCGGACGCAGACCGCCGGCCAGGAGCCTGTCGTAGACCTCGTCCAGGCCGGAGAAGTCGAAGGACCCGTCAGCGCGGACCGTCACCATCTCCGGCAGGAAGGTGCCGTGCGCCCGCACCGAACGAACTCCGATCTCGTCACGGACAATCCTCAGCGCCTGCCCGTACTCCTGCGCGACATCAGACCCGCCCGGGCCGGGCCCGTCCCGGACCAGCAGGGAGAAGTGTTCTGCGCCGATCATGCGCCGCCACACGTCGGGCATCGGGACGGGCTCGGCGGCGGCGGCGACCGAGACGGTGACGGCGGCCGGGCGCCCGTCGCCCGCCGCGGGAGTGCCGGTCACCGTCTGGGACAGTGCTCCCGCGCCCTCGTCACTCCACGTCGCGACCTTGTACCAATAGGTGCGGCCTGGCTCGACCAGTGTGTCCGCGTACGGCGGATGCGGCACGGCCAGAACGTCGCCGCCCAGGTGGTCCAGCGGCCGGAACGGCCCGTCGGCGTGGTCGGCGCGGTGCACCAGATAGCCGAGGGCGCCCTCCACAGGCTGCCAGTCGAGGCGTACGAGCCCAGCGCCGTGGTCAGCGGTCAGGCCCCGCGGCGCGGGAAGTGCGCCGATGCCGGTCAACCGCTGGTCGCTGAGGACGCCGATCCGTTGCTCCCAGTCGAAGCGAGCAGCGGACTTGTCCGTGGTGTCGGTCACAGGACCAGCCTTTCGTGTGCGGGGTGTGCGGAATTGCCGGGAACAAGCCGGCCGGGCGGATCGAGGGTCGGCTCAGCCGAGCAGAAAGTCCTCACGGCCCAGCAGCGGACGGACGCGGGAGGTGAACCCGCCACTGCGGAAGGGCCGTTGGAGCAGACCCGGGCGCAGCCGCTGTGCGAGGGCGGCGAGGACCATCCCCTGGTCCAGGGCGAGAACGAAGTCCGAGACGCGGCCGGTGGCGGTATTGACCGAGTCGCGGAAACCGTAGGTCTTGTCGTACGCACCGAACTCGCCCGCCAGCGACCGGAGGTTGGCGACGGCTTCGGACTCGGCATACGGGAGAGCGAGGAACGAGGCGTGCGGGGTGATCGCCCCCGTGGAGGCGTAGTGATCGGTCGTCATGCCGATAGAGGGAACGCCGTAGGCCAGGTAGCCGCCCTCAGGAACATTGCTGGGCGACAGGCCCCAGAAGCCGGTACCTGTCTCGGTCAGGCCGAACTCGATCTGGCTGCGGACATAACGGGAGTGGGTCACTCCCCACGCGCGCGGCGACCACTCGCGCTCGGGCACGAACAGCGGCACCATCAGCGCCTCGAACATCGATCCACCCCAGGAGGGGACAAGCGAGCGCCCACGGTAGGTGTAGTGCCCGGCGAAGTACTCGACGCCGTCGACCGTGCGGTTCGAGCCCTGTGGGACCTGCTCCTGTCCGTACTGTGGCGGCAGGGTGCGGAACAGGTGCCAGTAGTGGTAGGGCGGCAGGGTGCCGTCGGCCAGCCCGAGATAACTGGCCATCCGCGGCTCGGTGTTGAGCGCTCCGTAATGGAATCCGGTGACGGTGTTGTCGTCCGTCCAGTAACCGCCGAGCAGCTGGCCCGGACCCTTGACCGGGTCGGCCGCGTCGTATGGCGTGTAGAAGAAGGACCAGTCGCAGGCGGCGAGCAGGCGCTCGATCCGCCCGCGCAGCACGGGCACCGCGTCCGCCGCGATCCTCAGACCCGTCACCAGCCAGGCGTTGTCGACCGTTGACAGGAAGGGGCGTACGGGTGCACCGGTGCCCGGCCAGCTGGTGAGAATGGCGCCGGTCGCCGGGTCGTACCAGTTGAACCAGAAGCCGTGCGCCCGTTCCAGGCCTTCGACGGCGCGCACGGTACGGGCGATCCGGCGGGCTGCTTCGGTCCGGCCGGTCACCCCGAGACCGCCCGCGGCCACGGTGGACCACAGCAGGCAGCCGATGTTGGTCGGGGATGTGTTGCCGGAGCGGACAGGGCTACGGCCGCTGAGGTCGAGGGTGTCGGCTGGCAGGCCGAGCGGCGTGGTGAGCGCCTCCATCGAACGGTAGGTCGCCTGGAACCAGCGGTACAGCGGAGCGTCGTCGGAACGTTCGGCGGCGGCGGCCGTGCCCACGCCGAGGCCGACAACTGCGGCCGCGCCCGCGCCCGCAGACAGGAAGGTACGACGGTCCATCATGAGTGCTCCTCGATGGCTGGCGGGCTTGCTCGCAACGCGGCCTACTTCATGCCGGCGGTCGCGATGCCCTGGGTGAAGTAGCGCTGGAGAACGATGAAGACGAACAAGACAGGGAG
Organism: Streptomyces sp. V1I1; assembly: GCF_030817355.1. Lineage (NCBI taxonomy): Bacteria > Bacillati > Actinomycetota > Actinomycetes > Kitasatosporales > Streptomycetaceae > Streptomyces > Streptomyces sp. V1I1. The sequence goes on from NZ_JAUSZH010000001.1 coordinate 429,177, forward strand.
AATGACCAGGAAGGACCCGGCCATCAGCATCCCGTTGGAACCGCCCGCCTGGTTCGGGTCGGTGGCGAACGTGGCCAGCGCGACGGGCAAGGTGTATTTGCCCGGATCGTTGGTGGCGATCAACGGCCACACGAAGTTGTTCCAGGACGCCAGGAACGTCAGGATCGACAGCGTCGCGAGCGCGGGCTTGACCAGCGGCATCACGATCCGCCAGAAGATGTACCACTCCCCCGCCCCGTCGAGGCGGGCCGCCTCCAGCAGCTCGTCCGGCACAGACATCATGAACTGCCGCATCAGGAACACCCCGAACGCGCCTGCGGCGAACGGCAGCACCAGGCCCGCGTACGAATTGAGCAGCTGCAACTTGCTCATCAGTACGAACAGCGGGAGCAGCATCAGATTGCCAGGCACCATCAGCGCACCCAGGACCAGCCCGAACAGCTGCTTACGGCCGGCGAAGTTCAGCTTCGCCAGCGCATAGCCGAGCATCGAGCAGAAGACCAGATTGCAGGCGGTGACCAAGGTCGCCACCAGTGTCGAGTTCAGGAAGTAGCGCGGCAGGTCGAGGCGGTCGAGCAGGTCCCGGAAGTTGGTGAGGGTCCACTCGGTGGGGATCCACACCGGCGGTGAGGCAGCCAGTTCCGGCTTGGTCTTGAACGCGGACAGCGTCATCCACACGAAGGGTGCGGCCATCACGACCAGAGCCGTGCACAGTACGGCCAGGGTGAGTGTCTTGCGCGCGCGGCTCATGTGGTGTTGTCCTTCAGCAGGCGGAGCTGAAGCATCGTGATGGCCATGATCACGACCAAGAGCACATAGGCCATCGCGCTCGCGTAGCCCATGTGGAAGAAGTTGAAGCCCTCCCGGTACATGTCCAGCGACACCGTCATCGTGCTGTTGGAGGGTCCGCCCTGCGTCATCACGAACGGCTCCTCGAAGACATTGAGATATCCGATGGTGGTGATGACCGTGGCGTACAGCGTGGTGGGGCGCAGCAACGGCACGGTGATCCGGCGGAACTCGTCCCACGCGCCGGCGCCGTCCAACCGGGCCGCCTCTCGCACTTCGCCCGGGATGGCCTGCAGGCCGGCGAGGAACAGCACCATCACTGTGCCGAGATTCCGCCACACCGCCAGCGCGATCAGCGAGGGCATCGCGAGCGTCTCACTGCCGAGGAAGTCCGGCGCGGTCAGCCCGACTTCGGAGGCGACACCAGCGATGAGGCCGTCGGACGGATCGAGGACGAACCGCCACACCACCGCCACCGCGACGATGCTGGTAACCACTGGCGCGTAGAAGCCGACGCGGAACAACGTGCGTGCCCGGTCCACCCCCGAGTTCAGCAGGACCGCCGCCGCCATGCCCAGCGCGATGGTGAGCGGTACGCCGACCACGACGAAGTACGCGGTGTTCAGCAGAGCGTCGACGAACGTGGCGTCGTGGAAGAGCCTCGTGTAGTTGCCGAAGCCGATGAACTTCGCGGAGAACGGATCGGTCACGTTGCCGAGGCCGAAGTCGGTGAAGCTCATCACGAGCGTGGCGAGGATCGGCAGAGCCATGAAGGTGCCGAACACTGCCAGGAAGGGAGTGGAGAACAGCCATCCGGCGAGATGCTGCACACCCATCCTCGAGCGCCGGGGCCGGTCGGCGACGAAGCTGGCCGGACGGCCCGGCGCAGCGCCGGCCTCGATCGGGGTGTCAGTGGTGGCGCCCATCTCTGTCAGCCCACAAGGCCCTCAGTCGCGGACTGCATCTTCTTCGCGGCCTCCGCGGGGCTGGCTTTGCCTTGGGTGACGCTCTCGATCGCGGAGTCCAACTGCGCGCCGAACTCTGCCCACTTGGCGAGCGGCGGCACTGCCTTGGCGGTCGCCATCTGGTTGCCGAACACCTTCAGACCTGCGTCCGAGGCGAGCGGCGCCTGCTGCCAAGCAGCCTTGTTCGCGGGCAGATCGCTGGTCCTGGTGAACCAGTCGGCCTGCTGCCGGGCGGACGTCAGGTACTTCTGGAACTCGGTGGCCGCCGCCTTGTGCGGGCTCTTGTTGAAGGTGACGAGGCTGGAGCCGCCCGCGAAGGAAGCGCTGGTCTTGTCGCCGGGGACGGCGACAGCCTTCCACTTGCCCTTCAACGCGGGGAACTGGGTACTGATGTTGGTGATCTGCCAGGGTCCGGAGAAGAACATCGGCACCGAGCCGTTGCCGAAGTCCTTCACCACGTCGTAGCCGGGCGCAACGCTCTTCTTGGCGAGGCCCTTGTCGAAGTAGGTGCGGTATTCGGTCAACGAACGTACCGATTCAGGGGTGTCGAGCGTCGGCTTTCCATTCTTCACCAGGTCACCGCCTGCCGAGTACAGGAACGGCAGCCAGTTCTGCCAAGTGTCCAGGCCGCTTGGCTGAAGTGAGATGCCCCATTTGGTCTTCGCGGTGCTCTGGTAGCCCAACGCCAGACTCTGCAGGTCACTCCAGGTGCTGGGAGCTTCGGTGACCCCGGCCTGTTGGGCAAGGTCGGTGCGGTAGTAGAGCGCCCGGGTGTCGACGTACCACGGGACGCCGTAGGTCTTGCCGTCGACGACGTTGCCGTTCCACGCGGCCGGGAAGAAGTCGTCCTTCCTGAACGTGGTCTCGTCGACCGGCTCCAGCACGCCCATGCCCGCGAACTCACCCATGAAGGTCGAGCCCATCTGCGCCATGTCGGGCAGCGTCCCGGCCGCGGCCGCGGCGACCAGTTTCTGGTGGACGGTGTCCCAGCCGATGGGGGTGACCTTGATGGTGATGTTGGGGTGTTGCTTCTCGTAAGCCTTGGCGACGTCCGCGAGCTTCTGCCCTTCCGTGCCCATGGCCCACACCGTCAGCGTCTGCTTGGCATCGGCCTTGGCGCCGGCACCCCCGGAATCGCCGCCGCAGGCGGTGATGGTGAACAAAGCCAGGAGCGCATTGACCCCGACGGCGACCTTAGTGGTGCGGTGCATGGGACTTCTCCTTGAGTCCGGCGAAAATGTATGCGCTGCCTGTAAGCGCATACAAGACCTTGAGGGCAGGCCGCTCAGCCCCGCAAGGGGCGTGAACATCAAGCTTTGATAACGGGGACTCTGCCTGGAATGTCAGATTCCGCTGCGTGAGCGCACGCCGAAAGGGACCCGAAAGGGACCCCTGAGACAAGAGGCAAGAGACGTGGCTCAGGCCACGATGCAGCCGCAACTGGCGCGCCGGGTCAGCGTCACCGGCAGGATCACCGACTCGGGCGCCCGGTCCGGCGTGCGCAACCGTTTGAGCAGCAGCTCCACCGCCTCCTCGCCGAGCCGACGCATCGGCTGTCGCACGGTGGTCAGCGCCGGTCGGATCGTCCGGCCCAGCGGGATCCCGTCGAATCCGGTCACCACCACGTCGTCCGGCACCCGCAGGCCGAGCCGTTCCAGGGCATGCAGGCCACCCACGGCCATCTGGTCGTTGGCGAACAGCATGGCTTGCGGTGGCCTGCCGCCCCGCTCCAGCAGCCGTTCAACCGCCAGTCGCCCCTCGGTCTGGGTCAACTTGCCTCGCACATCGGGCACGCTGGGCACCGGCAGACCCGCTTCGCGGCAGGCGGCGCGATAGCCCTGGAAGCGGGCCTCGGCGTCCGGGGAGTCGGCCATGCCGCCGACGAACGCCAGCCGGGTCAGGCCGTGGTCCTTCACCAAGTGCCGCGTCAGCTCCGCCTGGCCGTCGAAGTTGGCCACCTCGATGTGGTCGAAGTGGTCGATCCCGCGGGGCCCGGCGAGCATCACCACCGGCATCCGCCGCGAGATGACCTCCAAATCCTCGGCGGGAATCGTCCCGGCCAGCACGGCGAAGCCGTCGACCAGGCCCGCGACCTTCGCCACCAACCCCTCTGGACCTCCGCTGAGCGACGCCGCGATGAGCAGTGCATAGCCGTGCCGACGCGCCGCCCGCTCCATGCCTCGGATGATCTCGTCGGAGTACAGCATCGCCTCGACGTCGTCGTCCTGGGCGTTCTCCGCCTCTGGGTCGGCGTAGTCGGGAAAGCACAGGCCCAGCACTCCGGTGGAGCGGCTGGCGAGGCCGCGGGCGCTACCGCTCGGCACGTAACCCAGGTCGCGAGCCGCCCCCAGGACGCGGTCCCGGGTCTGGGCGCGTACGGCATCCGGATTGCGGTAGACACGGGAGACTGTCGCGATCGAGACGCCTGCTCGCTCGGCAACGTCATACACCGTGGGCACACTCACCGAAAACCATCCACTCTCGCTTGCACACCAGGGTGTAAGCGCATTCACCGTCCCGAGGATCAAGCTAGCGCCCCTGTAGCACATGAGCAAGAACGGCGCATCCGGGCCTTGATCCTTCGCTTGGCCGTCGCGAACCCCGGACGGGGCTACGCACCCGGTCCGCATGAGCCCCTTTGAACGCTGCGCCGAGCGGCGCCGAACCCACCTGCTTGCACAGCGACTTGGGAACCGACCACGCGAACCGCTTCCACCAGGGGCTTCGCGCCGTTTCCGCGCGCGTGCAGCCACAAACATCATCGGCGCAAGTGTGGGGTGATCCCCGATGCTAGGCGCCCGCACAGAACACATGATCGATATCCGCCCGTACGGCGGTGCCACCGTCCCCCCGAACGCATCGCCGTATGGGCCGCCAGCGTCTGACGAATACCAGAGAGGCAAGCATCAAGGGCGGCACGCCAGACCGTCGCGCCGTGGCGTCGTGGCCCGGCGTGCCGCCATCGTTGGCGGCCAGGCGCTCAGCGCCTCGGCCCTGCTCGGCTCGCTGGCCGGCACGGCCCATGCCAATGGCGCCGGTAGTGGAATCGAGCCGGCTCCTCCTGGAGAGCGTGTGCCTGCGGGGACCGGAGGATCGGGTACGTCCTGGAGACGCTGCACGACGCGGGCACGGATCCGGCCAAGCTCTCCGCCGAACAGCTCCGGGAGGCCCTCGCCGCGCACGGCCTCGACCACCGCCGCTATCTACGGCGGCTGGATCCGTACGAGCCGGTCCCCTGGGACGTGGTCAACGATGTCGACCGAGACCAGGAGAGCCGGCTGATGGCCGAGCTCGAGCGCCGAGCCGCCGAAGCCGCGGGCCCGGGCGGGCTGCTGGTCACCTGACGTCTCCGTCCTGAGCAGCGCCGCTGTCGCCGAAGAGTCGGGTCAGGGCCCACCGGTTATCGACCCCGAGCTTGCGGAAGGCACGCGTCAGGTGGGCCTCGACCGTCTTGACCGACAGGAACATCGCCTGCGCGATGTCCCTGTTGGACAGGCCCTGGCCCGCCATCTCGGCGATCGCGCGCTCACGCGGGGAAAGTGCGGACGGTGCCGCGTCACGCGCCCGCGGCCCAAGCGCCCCGATCCGGCGCTGCGCGTTGACCGCCTGCGTATGCAGGTGACGCGCGCCGTACGCCATCGCGGTCTGCTTGGCCCGGCGGACGTTCTCCACCGCGTCGTCCAGCCGCCCCGCCTCGGACAGCACTTGGGCGAGCGACAGCCAGGCCCGGCATTCGTCGAATACCTGCCCGGTGGACGCGAAGTCCACCGCCGCCGAGGCCAGTGACTCGACGGCGGCGTCCGTGTCTCCATCCACGGCGCAGGCCCGCGCGACGGCCGCGTATCCGTGCTGGCCTCGCAGCCCCACGGCTGCGGCCGCTTCCGCCGCGCGCTCCGCCCAGGCGCGTGCCGCCTTTGGCCGGCCACGCGCCGCCTCGGCCTGTGCGGCGGTGCTGTACCAGGCCGCCTTGACGGAGTGCGTCGGCCCGGAGTGCTCCGGCCGGGCCATGACTTCCTGCACGAGCGTGACGCAGTCTTCCAGCCGCCCCTGCTCGAGACGTATGGCAGCGAGCACTCCGGCCGTCAGCCCCCACAGTCGGCCGCGGGCCCGGACGGTCCGCATGGCGCGCTCGGCGAGGGGCGCGGCGGTCATCGGATCGTCGCGCAGCACGACCGCCTTCGCGTGCAGCGCCAGCGCATAGCCGAGCAGATCGGACTGGTCCAGCAGATACGCCATCTCCTCGGCGTCCTCCGCCGATCCGACCGCGTCCGCGAGCTGTCCCACCTCACGCACAGCCCACGCGTGGCCGAGGAGGAGGTAGGGCAGGACATGGCTCTGCCCGGTGCGCCGGGCGATGCGGATGCCGCGGCTGGCATGGCGGACGGTGTCGTCATAGCGCTCGGCGAGCAGTTCGGCCCAGCCCAGCTGGCTCAACGGATCGAGGAAGGCAGTCAGTTCCTCGTCCTCCATGGCGTCCACGACCGTCGCGGCCCGCGTGGCATGCGCCAGCAGTGCCTCGGTCTCGCCGTTGTAGGCGGCGCCCAGGGCCCGGCACGCGGCGGCGGCGGTCCGCGTTCCCCGGTCTCCGGTACGCGTGGCGTGACCAAGTGCCGTGTCCAGGTACGCCGCCGACTCGTCGTACGCCCGCTGGACCATCCGTACGGTCGCCAGCTCCAGGCGTAACGGGTTGGCGACGGCGCTGGTCTCGGGCCAGGCGGCCAGCTCCGCCTCCAGCACGGCCTGTGCCTCGCCGAGGCTGCCCAGGATGCGCTCGACCTGCGCCTGCAGGGTCACCACCTGGACCCGCCGGTCGCGCCGGTCGGGCGGGAGCAGCTCCAGCGCCTCCCCCAGTGATTCCCGGAAACCCGCGAGGTCGCCGGTGAGCCCCAGGGCACGCGACAGCGCGAGCAGCACGCCGAACCTCGCCTCGTCCGGTCCGTCGGCGGGTTTCAGCAGCCGTAGCGCGGCCCTCAGCCAGGACGCGGCGGTCGCCGGCACGGAGTACATGGTGCGCTCGGACGCCTCGCACAGCAGCTGAACCGCGTCCAAGTCGCCGGGCTCGGCCGACCGTGCGACATAGGGAGCCCGCTCGACCGGGCCGGCTCCGGCGTCGCGCAGCGCCCGGTCGGCTCTGCCGTGTGCCGCCAGCCACCAGCCGGGCGGCGACTCACTGGAGATCAGCTCCCGCAGCAGCGGGTGCCGGAACTCCAGCATCCGCCCGGGCGCGCCGGAGGGCCCGCCAGGACGGACCAGGTCCATCCGGGCCAGGATGTCCAGTGTCTCCAGGGCTGTTCTGCGCGGAAAGTCCGCGACGGCCGCGAGGAGTTCCGGATCGAAGGGGTCACCGAGCACGGCGGCTGCCCTCAGTACGGTGAGCTGCGACGGGTCGAGCAGCGCCACTTCCCTGACCAGGGCGGCCCGCAGCGAACGGGGCAGGTCGGCGAAGCGCCCCGCGCCCACCTCCTGCGGCCGCTCCGCCAGCCGCGCAAGCACTTCCAGATAGAGGGGATTGCCGCCGCCGGCGTCGTACAGCGCGTCACGCTGTTCCTGTGGCAGCGCCGCGCCGAACAGGAGTTCCGCGGCCTCACGGCCCAGCGGCGCGAGCCGCAGCCGCTCTGCGCGGTAGGCGTCGGCGGTCTCCGACAGGCATGTGAGCAGCCTCGGCCGGGCCTGGCGCGGCCGGTAGGCGCAGGCGAGGACCACGGGCGCCTGAGGGGGGTGCCGTAGCAGGTAATTCAGCAGCTCCAGCGAGCCGTCGTCGGCCCAGTGGAGATCATCGAGGCACAGCAGGACACCTCTGTCCCGGCCTGTTCTCTCCAGTAGCCGCGCCACCGCTCCGAACAGTCGGAACCGTTCGACGACGAGCGGCGGCGTGCCGGAGGGAGCGGGCTTGGACGGATGGGTCAACGCCATGTCGACCAATTCCCGCGTCCCATCGTCCACGGCCGCTTCCGCGAGGCGCTCCGTGTCCTCCAGGCAGGCACGCAGTGATTCGGCGACCACCCCGAAGGGGCGCTCCCGCTCATACTCCGAGGCCCGGCCGGACAGCACGGCCAGCCCGCTCTCCCGTGCCCCGCGTGGCGAGTTCCGTCAGGAGCCTGGTCTTGCCCAGTCCGGGGTCGCCGGTGACTTCGACGACCGTCGACCGGCCTTCGGCACAGGCGTCGACCGCGAGACGCAGGCGTGCCTCCTCTCGCTCCCGGTCCGCCAGGGGCGTCGCCGAACGAGGCGTGGGGGACATGTTGTTCCTTCCGCCTCTCACCGCGGCCCGCCGGCCATATCCCGGATGCCGCGTATCGCGTAGGCGGCCCGCTCCGCTGCCGATGGCTCGCGGTTGAACAGGACTTGTATTTCAGCCCGCTCGAAGTAAGCGGCGTCACCTGCCCCGATGAACGGGAAGCTCATGAGGAGTGCTCTTTCGGAGAGGCAGCGCCATCGCGATCGGCTGTGAAGCCCAGGCTCGCAGCCTCCTGTGCATGACACATCCGTAGAACTACGTAAACCTGGTGCGCGGCTCTCCGGTGGGTTGCGAGTACGGCCGGACCAGCGCAGCCCGCTCACCGGTCGTCGGCGTCGGGCATCCGCTGAAGGGCCCGGTACAGGGCCATGCGGGAGGAGATACCGAGCTTGCGGTAGATCCGGCTGAGGTGGGTTTCCACGGTTCTGGTGCTGACGAAGAGCTGATCGGCGATCTCTCGTGAACGCTTGCCGGCTGCCGCCAGTTCGGCGATTTCGCGCTCACGCGTCGTGAGCACGTCCGGAGCCTCCTGATCCGTCGCGCTCTCACCCGGAACGGCCGACTCCCGTGTCGCCTGGACCTGTGCCCGGACCCGTGCCGCCTCCTCGCGTATGCGCAGGGCGCCACAGCCGAGGGATATCTCCAGGGCCGAATCGAGCCAGGTCAGGGCCGCGTCCTGGCCTTGTGCAGCCTGGGCCGAGCGCGCTCCGGTCACCAGCGTCCAGGCTTGCTGGACCGGCATGCCTGCACGGCGGAAACCCTCCGCCGACTGGTGGAAGAGCTCTGTCGCGGCGTCGTGCTCGCCGTCGGTGGCGTGGAGTGCGGCTCTCGACCGTCGGACGTACTCCAGCTGGATCGGCAGTTCCAGCTGCTGCGCGGCGGTCTCAGCAGCCTGGGCCCAGCGGCGGGCCGCACCGATGTCGCCGCACCGCAGCGCCGCCGTTGACAGCATGCCCAGCAGCGACGGGCGGAACGGAGGCTGCACCAGCCGCAGTTCCTCGCCGCCGCCTTTCTCAAGGAGGGTACGCAGGCACCCGGCCGGGTCTCCACCGACGAACTGGGTGTGAGCGAGCAGCCCGACCGCGGAACTGGCCCACCAGCCGGTCCCGCGGGAGGTCTTGCGAACGCCCTTCTGGGCGAGCGCGACCAGCCCGGCGGTGTCCCGCCGCCCGCGTGTCCATATCAGGGCTGCGGCGCGCATCGTCATGGCCAGTCCCTCGCCGTCGTCCGCGCCGAGAGCACGGGCGAGCATTTCCGCCTCCCGAGCCCGGCGCCGGGCGTCCTCCAGCCGGCCGGTCCACTGGTCGAGGATGGACAGGCCCATCAGCTGGTTCATCAGGACGTGCTTCTGGCTGCCGCCGCTGGTGGCTTCGAGCCCCCGGCTCAGATGCCGGTAGGAATCCACGAACCGCTCCAGGTACATCTCGGCGCAGCCGAGCAACGCCAGTGTCTCGGGCATGTCCGCGGCCACTGTGTCCGGCAGGCCGTCCACAAGCCGGGCGCACCGTGTGACCTCGGGCGCGGCCTTCACCAGGTCTCCGAGGTAGGTCTCGCCGAAAGCGGCGAGGACGCGCACCGCCGTCCCCCATGCCTGGTCGGCCTCGCCTGCCGTCCGCGCCGCCTCCCGGACCAGGGCGCGTGCCTGCCCGTAGGTGCCGCGCCACACCTGCACCTGCCCGTACGCCAGGATCAGCCGGCCGGGTGCGTCGGGCATCGGCTCCGGCAGCGGGTGCGGCAGCAGATCCAGGGCTGCGTGCACGACCGCATCGGCCTCCTGGTACCGGCCGAGCAGCCGCTCGACATCGGCGCACACCGCGTAGGCCTTCAGCCGCAGCTCATCGGGAAGGTCCGAGTGATGGCCGAGCACGTCGTGAGCGAGGGTACGGGCCTCCCGGAGGCGTCCGGCGGCGGTCAGTGCGCGGCAGCAGTCCAGTGCCAGGTTGGCCCGTGACGCGCTGATCCGTTCGCCGCCCGGCAGGGTGTCAAGTGCCAGGCGGAACCAGCGGGCTGCGGTAGCGGGCGTTTCGGTTGCGGCCTCCGTCGCGCCCTCGATCAGGACCTGGAGGGCTGCGTCGCCGTCCGCGCCCAGCAGGTGCTCGGCGTGCCGCGCGCGTGCGGCGGCAGGGGCCCGGCGCTCGGTCAGCAGGTCGAGGGCACGTCTGCGGGCGGGCAGCCGCAGCGAGGGGTTCGCGTGTTCCAGGGCGACATGGCCGAGTACGAGGTGGCGGAACGCGAACCGGCCGCCCCAGTGCGACGGCCGTATCAGGTCTCCGCGTGCGAGTTCGCCGAAGGCACCCAGGGTGCGCTCCAGGCCGAGTCCGGAGACCTCGGCGACGTCCCCGGCAAGGAAGGGGTCGCCGAGCACGGCTGCCACGCCGACTGCCGTCGTGGCGTCCGGGCTGAGAGCGTTGAGTTCGGCCGTCAGCGCCACGGCCTCACGGAGCAGGCCGTCAGGATTCACTCCGGGGCGCTCCGGCCAGTTGTCGGGATGCCAGCCCGCGGCAGCCAGGATCCGCAGGTTGCGAGGGTTGCCACCGGAAGCGGCATGCAACTGCTCGGCGTACGTTTCAGGACCGAGGTGCTCCCAGGAACCGGCCCACGAGATGGACTCCTGGCCTGGCAAGGAGGCGTGGGGTGAACGCTCGGTGGCGGCACTGCCATTGGTGCGCCAGTGGTCCAGCAGCGCCGCCACCTCGCCGACATCCAGTGGGTCCGGTTCCACGCGCAGCACGGTTCCGGTATGCACACCGTGCTCCAGCGCCTCCAGCAGCAGCGAGCCGGTCTGCCGGGGGCGATGGGCCAGGGCAAGAACGAAGGGGCCGGGCACGGGAGTACGCACGAGCTGAGCGGCGAGCGCTGCGGACTGCCGGCCGCAATGGTGCAGGTCGTCCAGCACCAGCACGCCGCCGCGCGGGGACGCCCACTGCCCCAAAGCGCTCCGCACCTCTGTGCCCAGTTGGAAGTCGGAGTGTGCCGGTGCGGGAGCGGGTGGTGCCGGGAACGGCGGCAGCCCCGGGGCGCCCCGGTTTCCGCCGGGCCCGCCAACGGCGTGACCGTCCCATGCGTCCCTGAATACCTGGTAGGGGATTCTCGTGTCGCGTACGGCGTGCGCTCGCAGCACTCGTGCACCGGTTGCCGCGGCGCGAGAGGCCAGCAGGCCCAGAAGGCTGGTCTTACCGATCCCTGGATCCCCGGCGATCTCCACGACGATCCCCTGTCCTGCCGCTAGAGCCTCCAGGACGCCGGTTACACGCGCGGCTTCCGTTGCCCTCCCGACCATGGGGAAGTCCGTCTCCTGCGATGGCACCACGAACACCTGCGCTCCTCCTCGCCTCGCCCTGACCCCAGCAGCAGAATGTCTCTGCATCCCGCCTCGGCCGGGTGAGCCGTGTCGGAGAAGCGAACGGTGGGCTGCCCCCTACAAGCTTCAGCCTGAGCATAAGTTGGGGCACTGACACACCCTCCACCCTCCGCGCGGGCACCGTGAACACCCACCACAGCCCGGCGCCCACGGCGGCCAGACAGCGTGTCTACGTAACGAATTACGCAGTTTCGCTGATGCCGCCGGCATGGGGGTCCGGGAAAGTCGGCCTCTCGACAGCCTGGTGCGTCACGATACCGACGGCGTCGATGCGCTCGGCGGCTGACCGGCGCCGCCGCGATGGCACATGGGGTCCGCTGATGCCCCGTAGTCGCAGCAGCGGACATCATTCGTCCGTACAACGCCGCCCGCCACCGGCCGTTGGTCCCCGTGTACACACACGAGTACGGGTGCCGGTGCCCCAATGCGCTGTCGGTGCCATGAGTTCGCTTGTCAGTGGCTGTGGCTAGGGTTCCGCACACTACCGAGGGGTCCGGTTCCCCCTGCGTATTTCGATGATTCCTTGATGGCAAGAGGTGAGGACCGATGGGTTGGTTGTCCGCCGGCGACGGCTATGAAATCGCCTTGGTGGAGGGCCGGGTGGCCGCGAGGGCCACAGCGGGCCGGGCTGCGGGGCGGCAGTTGAAGTCGCTGCCGAAGGCATTGCGGGAGCACCCCGAGGTGGACCGGCTGCGCCGGTTCTCCGAGTGGCTGGACCGGCATGCCACCACCTGCCTGGCGCAGGTGGACACCTGGATGGTGTCGTCGCTGCCCGTTCCGACCGGGCTGCTGGCCAGAGTATGGGCGGACGAGGCCTGGCAGTCGGCGCTGCGCGACCTGGTCGTGGTCGGCGACGACCCGGACGAGGTGGGCTTCCTGCGGGACGCCACCGACTCCGGCGAGCTGCGAGTGGTGAACCTGGACGGCGAGACGGTTCGGCTCTCGCCGAGGACGGTGACTCTGCCTCATCCGGTGCTGCTGGAAGACCTGGACGACCTGCGGGAGTTCGCCGCCGAACTGGGCGTGGTGCAGGGGGTGGAGCAGATCCACCGGGCCACCTGGGCCAAGCCGGCCGACGCCGACCTCACGGAGAAGGCCACCGAGGTACGGGAGTTCGCCGGCGGGAAGTTCGCCTCGCGGTTCGGTCTCGCCGCTCGGGCCACCTCGCTCGGCTACCGGGTCTCCGGGGGGTACGCCACGCACCGGGTGCGGGACGCCGGGGGGACCTCGGAGGCCGCCGTGTGGATCGGGGAGCCCTACTGGGACGGCGAGTCGGAGACCGGCGGCCTGACCTGGCACGACCTGGACGGCCGGTCGCTCCCCCTGCGGGAGGTCAGCCCGGTGGCCTGGTCCGAGGGAATGCGCATGGCCGCGGCGCTGTACGCCGGCCGCTCGGTCGAGGAGGGGAAGGACGCATGAGTAACACGGTTGAGGTATCGCAGAGGGAGGCCGTGGAGTTGCTGACGGCCGGGGCGGTACTGCCGCCGGGTACGGAGGGTGCGGGCGAGCGGGCGGTGCCGCTGACGGCGCGTACGTACCGGCATCCAGGGCTGGACGACCGGGTGGTGGTGCGCCTGGTCGCGGGTGAACTGGGCGCGGCGGAGGATCTGGCGGCCGGCTTCCTGGGCCTGGAGCAGGACGCCGAGCCGTCAGAGGTCGGTCTGGGGCTGCGGCAGTCGCTGGGCTTCCCGGAGTGGGTGCTGGTGCACCACCCGGAGGACGGCCACCACGCGCTGGCCGTGGTCCCGGAGCTGGAGCGGGCGGCCCGGCAGGCGAAGTCGAAGCCGAAGGTGGCCCTGGACGCATACCAGCAGCTCGCCGGTCAACTGGCCGCCGCCGTGCCGCACTTCCTGCCGACCTTCTACGAGCAGGCCGGGCGAGTCTTCCTGGCGGTGGAGAACGCAACATACGCCGCGCAGATGTTCACCCAGGCCCGCAAGGCCGAGGCCGGGCACGGCCTGCAGGTCGACGAGGACCGGCTGGACGAGGTGTTCCTGGAGTTCGCACTGGCCGGCGCACTGCCGGTGAAGGTGCTGTCGGGGTACGCGAAGGAACTGGCCGCGCGGGTGCCCGCGGAGGAGGCATTCCGACGGTTCCGCAGGCTGTGCGTGCGGCGTACCGCGGGAGGTCTGCAGCCGTCGGCGCAGATGGCGGGCGACCTGCGCCGACTGGCGCGGGCGGCGGGTACGGACGCGGACGCCGAGGAGCGGGCCTACCTGGCCGAGCTGCTGCTCCTGCCCGCCACGCTGCGGGCAGCGACGGGCTGGTGGAAGGCCCATCGTCCAGCATTGGTGGCCCTGGCCCGGCAGGAACCCGCGACGCGCGGAACGCTGTTGAGCCTGATTCCCTCCAGTGGCGACGGTGAAATGCCTGGGCTGTGGCTGGAGTTGCTGGAGGAGTCCGGCGCCACCGCCGGGCTCTGCGACGCCACGCTGCCCGGGGAAGAGCGCCCCGGGGACGGCACCGCGGGCTGGTTCGAGCGGTTCTTGGCGTTCCGGAGGTCCGGCTGGCGGCAATGTACCCGCCTGCCGGTGCTCTACCCGCTGGTGGAGCGGATGGCCGACCAGCTGCGCGCCGAACTCGCCGGGTCGGGCCGGGCGCTGCCGACCACGAACCACGACGTAGACCTGCTGGACCTGCTGCTGTCGCTGGGCGTGCCGGTCGCCGACCCCGAAGAGAACACCGGGCTGAGCCTGGAGCAGTGGGCGATGGACGAGGGGCAGCGCGATCTGGTCGCGCTGGAGGCCGACCCCCGGTTCCGGCCCGCATTCCACCGCGGGGCGAACAGGTTGAGCAACGACCAGGACGGGCTGCGGGCGCTTCGAGTGCTGGCCCAGTCCCCCGGCGGGCGCCCGATGCTGGCCGAGTGGACGCGCGAGGTGGCCCAGCAGTCGTCTGCCGCCGGCCTGCCGCAACTGCCCGACGCTTTGCGACGCCTGGCCTGGCTGCCGGGCGAGGCCCTGGTGCTCGCCGAGGACGAGGTGCGCGAGGCTGCCGGAACCGACCTCGCCCCCGTACTCGCCCGGGCGCTGAGGGCCGGACTCTTCGACGAACTGAGCTGGCCCGCGTGGGAGGAGGCGGCAGCCGCCCTCGTAGCCCCGAAGGACGTCGACGACCTCATCATCGCGGACGCCTGGCCCCATCTGATCGTCGCACGCCCATCGCAGGCCAGGGTGATCGGTGCCGAAGGCACCGTACTCACCCACGACCTGCGGATACCGGCCGGGGACGGCTGGGGCGACCCGGGTTTCCACCACGTGGACGGTGAACTGCTCGTCTACTGGAACTCCCGGGCACTGGGCAACGGGCTGCGCGGATACTGGCACACCTCCGCCGACCGCCTGAAGCCGATGGATGGCGGCAGCAGTACCCGAGGCACGCGTATGAACTGGTATCGCAGCACCGGGGCGACCACCCTGCCGCTGCCCAGCGGCGGGCGGACCACCGGCACCGGAGTGCTGCACCGCGGGGACACCGCACTGCCCGAGGAGCGGTCAGTGATCACCGACGGAACCTCGTACTGGGTGTGGACGTGGGACGGGTCGGATCACGACACCGCAGGGTGGTACGAGTACGACCCGGCCACCGGGGAGCACGGACGTAAGGGCATGCCCGGCTTCCTCGCCGACGCGCTGCGCAACGCCCCGGCGGGCAGCACCTTCCACTCCGGCTGGCTGCTGCCCGCCCCGTCGGCCGAAGCAACTCCCGCCGGGTTCCCGGTGAACGGACTGCTCGGCTGGCGGGTGGTGCGGCTGCCCGACGGCTCACTGCGCGGCGAGGATCTGGCCGGACACACCGTCACCATGGCGAACGGTTCCGAACGGCCGTCCCGTGCAGTGGTCTTTCCCGGGGACGACCGGCCCCGGGCGGTCGTCCAGGGCAGCTACAAGGTCAGCCTGGTCGACCCGGACGGCGTCGTCACGGCGGTGGCGAAGACGGACGATCCCCCGGGAACGTTCGCAGAAGGCACTCTGATCCTGCCGCCACTGCGCTATTGGCACTGCCTTCAGCCCCGGGACCCGCAGGGCTCCGTGGCCCTGCGCCGGATCGACCGCGACACCACGGCAGCGCTGCTGAAGGCCGCCAACGCCGGGGAGAAGGAGGAACTGCCCGCCCTGATCCGTACGTTGCTGCCCCAGGTCAGCCATGACGCGCTGGTTACGGGCATCGCCGGGGTGGTGCGGTTCGCCGCCGCGCAGCAGGCCTCGCTCGACTCGGTGGCGGCCCGGCTCACCCAGGCCCTCGAGGGCGGGCACCTGGAGGCTTCGCCGGCCGGCCCCGCCGACGAGCTGCTCGAGGAAGCGATCAGCGGCCTCGGTGGCTCCAGCGGCTACCGGTGGTACCGCAGTGGGGAGTCCGACAGCGCCTTCCGCCAGCTACGTACGATCGGCCAGGCGCTGCGCGACGCTCCTGAGCCCGCCCCGGCAGTCCGCCTGCACTTCGACGGGCCGGAACTCCCGCAAGCCGTCCTGAACTGGGAAACCCTGCTAGACACCTGCGCTGCTATGGCATTCCGGGCCGCATCGGTGGTCGCCGAGCAGGAGCACCGGGAGGCACTGCACGAACTGCTCCGCGAACTGGACTCACTCGGGCTGTCCACGGCCGACGAGCCCGCCCGCTGGCGCCGTTTCCGGCTGCACCTCGACGACAACCTGCTCACCAAGGCGGATGGTGCACGGCGGGACGGCACCTGGCGCGGGCTGCTTCAGCTGAACGGCGGCGCCTTCCTGGCCTTCGTGGACACGGGGAGCTCGGACAGTAACGGCTGCGAGTTCACGGCGCTCTTCCACGATCCGTCCGGGCGTTTCGACGTTCCCGCGCCCTACACCGTGCTGTCCGCGTCCCGCGTCGGTGAGACCCGGGAAGCGGGCTGGCTGGGGGCGTTCCTGACCGAGTCGGCCGGGTGCGGCCCGGCGCCCTGGTTCCCGGAGGCGGCCGAGGAGTTCGCGCGGCTCACCGGGGTCACGGAGACGATGGCCCGGCTGGTCGTGGCCGGGATGCCGCAGGTGGACACGTACGAGCGCAGCTTCCTGCCGACCGAGGCACGGACGACGCTCGGGGTGAAGGTGGCCGAATCGGCCGTGGCCAGAGATGAGCTGCGCCAGCTGGGCGCCGACATCCGGCGTGCGGTCGTCGCGGCTCTGCTGCCCGCGGAACCCGCCCGGCTGTGGAAGGACGGCCCGGACGTGGCCGCGGCGGCGGACATCTGGAACAGCAAGGTGGGCAGGCGGGTCGCCGTCCCCGAAGGGCTGCTCGCGGAGGCGGTTCGCGCCGTGAAGCCCGCATGGTGGCAGTCGGCCCGCGCGCTGCCCGCCCTGCTCGACCCGGCCGCCGCGCCGGAGCTGAACCGGGACCTGGCCTGGGCGGTCAGCGGCGACCGCGTCCGCCCCGCCGACAAGGACAAGGACGCCAACGGGTTCACCGCGAACACGCTGATCGGTTCGGTCGCCCTGGCCGCCTGGCTCGCCCATCGGCTGCCCGCGGGCCACCGGATACGCGCTGCCCTGCCCACCGCGCTGACCGCTGTACGGGACCGACTGGCCAACCCCGAGCTGATGCTCGACCTGGGCCGGTACGTCGGCCTTCCCGACTTCCGGAAGGTGGCGGGTGCCCCGACTGAGGTCGGCGAGGGCTACGAGCGCTACGGCGCCGTCATCATGGCCACCCACGACGACCAGCCCGCGCCGGGAATCCGTACGGCACTGCTGGACGCGACCGGCGAAGACCCCTACCTGTCCGCCCTGCGCGGCGACGACCAACAGCCGTTCCCTGCCGAGGTGGCTCTGCGTCTCGCCCGCGACCCGCGCTTCGAAGCGTTCCTCGCCGACCCGGGCGACCCGGCCGCGGGAGAGCGGGGCAAGGACGGCACCTGGTGGGCGCAGGACCCCACCCTGTCGGTGCCCGAACTGGTCACCGAGGCAGCCAAGGAGTACGGCATCAGCGAGGACACCGCCGCGCTCTACCTGACTCTGCTCGCCATGCCCGACCCCACCGACCGCAACACCGCGAGGTGGACGGGCTGGAAGCCCGCCCGCCTCAAGGCCGCCCGCGCCGAACTGGCCGCCACCGACCTGGTGGTCGAAGCCAGCCGCACCCGCGCCGCGCGCTCGCTCTTCCTGCCGGGAGGCTGGGTCGACCTCAAGGCCCCGCGGCTGCCGCTGGAGCAGTGGAAGCTGCCGCTGTACGACCTGGTCAGCGGTGAGAGTGCGCCACTGGGTGTGCTCGTCCCGACCGAACCCGCCGCCGACCTCTACCGCAGGGCCTGGCAGCGTATCCGGGAAGGCGACGCTCCCCGCTTCGCGGAACTCAAGGTCCGGCGCGGCAGGCGCCGCTGACCCTGTGAGAGTGGTGCGGCGACGAACCCGTCGTCGCCGCACCACCTCCTGACACCACCACGACGTAAGACAGCCCGTACCACAGAGGACTTCACATGACCCTGACCGCCGACCAGGCCACGGCCCCAACCGCCCGGCAGGTGCTGCCTGCCGAAGAGCGGTACGCCGCCGAGCTCGCGTTCCTCGCCGCTCATGACGACGGACCCCGCCCGCCCTGCTGGGCGTTGACCCCACGCGCCGTGGTCACCTTCATATGCGGCAGTGGCGACGAGACCCTGGAGTTGCCGAAATCGCGCCGTGCCGACGGCGAGCTGCCTGCCCGGCTGGCGATCGCCCCCAAGTTCGTCGGCGAACGCGCCCTGGTGGAACGGTGCGTGGTCACCCTCGCCGGTGAGCGCGGCCTGCTGCTCGTCGGCGAGCCCGGCACCGCCAAGTCGATGCTCTCCGAGCTGCTGGCCGCCGGAGTCTGCGGCACCAGCGCCCTCACTGTCCAGGGCACCGCCGGCACCACGGAGGACGCCTTCCGTTACGGCTGGAACTACGCCCTGCTGCTCGCCCAGGGGCCGACGCCGCAGGCGCTGGTCGCCTCGCCCGTACTCACCGCGATGCGGACCGGGCGGGTCGCCCGGGTCGAGGAGATCACACGCTGCCTGCCCGAGGTGCAGGACGCCTTGGTGTCGATCCTGTCCGACCGGCGGCTCAGCGTGCCCGAACTCGCGGGTACCGCCGACGCGTTGGTCGCGGCCACCCCCGGTTTCACCGTCATCGCCACCGCCAACCTGCGCGACCGGGGCGTCTCGGAGATGTCGGCAGCTCTCAAGCGACGCTTCAACTTCGAGACCGTCGACCCTATCGCCGACGCCGACGCCGAGACCTCCCTGGTACGCGGTCAGGCAACGGCCGCCGTGAAGCGGGCCGGTGCCGCCTTCGGCGTGGACGACGCCGTGCTGGAGGCGCTGGTCACCGTCTTCCGCGATCTGCGCTCAGGCCGGTCCGCCGAGGGCTGGGACGTGGAGCGGCCGGGCACGGTGATGTCCACCGCCGAGGCGGTGCAGGTCGCCGCCTCGCTCGCCGTGGCCACGGCTTACCTGCCCGGTGGCGATGTCCTCGACCTGGTGCCGGGACACCTCCTCGGGGTCGTCCGCAAGGACGACCCGGCCGACCACGGCCGACTGCTCGGCTACTGGGACGGCCCGGTGCGGCGCCGCGCCGAGGACGGCTCCGCCCTGTGGCGCCGCCTCTGGGACCTCCGGGAGAACCTGCGTTGACGATCCATCAGTCCACAATCACCGCCGTGGCCCAGGAGCCCGGTGCCGCGACCACCGGTGCCACCGACCCCCGGGACGCCGTGGCCGCCCTCGCGGGCTCCGCAGATCCGTACCTCCTCGGCGTGCGCCACCACAGCCCCGCACTGGCCGCCGCGGTCCCAGCCCTGCTGGACGCCGCAGGCGCCGAGGTGGTCTGCGTCGAGCTGCCGGCGGACTTCCAGCCGTGGCTGCCGTATCTCGCCGATCCGGGCACGGTCGCCCCGGTGGCGCTTGCCGGGATCGGCGAGGGCGGGCGGCTGGGCTTCTACCCGTTCGCCGACTTCTCGCCGGAGCTGGCCGCCATCCGCTGGGCCCGCGAGCACCGGGTAGAGGTTCTCTGCTGCGACCTCCCGCTGTCGGACCCCGGCTGGTCCGCGACCGATGCGGCACAGCAGGACACGGCGGTGCCGGACCAGGCGGCCCGCTCCGGGACCGCCTTCGCCGACGGGCTCGCCACAGCCGGAACCGGCCGCGACGGGGACGACCTCTGGGACCGCGCGGTGGAGGTGCTGGCCCCCGGCTGCGGGCCCGAGTCGCTGCGGCGGGCGGCGCTCGGCGTGGGCTGGGCGCTGCGCCAGGACGCGCGGGCCCGCGGCGGCGTACCGGCCACAGACCTGGCCCGCGAGGCACACATGCGCCATGTGATCGCGCGAGCCGGCGCCGCGGGGCGGCGGCTCGCCGCGGTGGTCGGTGCCTTCCACGCCCCGGCACTGGCTGGACCTGCCGCGGTCCGGCTCGACGCGGACGGTGCCAACTGTCCGGCGTCCAACGGAGGCGGTCGGCGCGGCGATCCGGGAGATGTTGGAGGGTCCACAGCGGGCCTCGCGGTGCCGCGCGGGACCGCGCCGGATCCGGCCGGGTCCGATGCGGTGCCCGGCGGCACCGCGCCCGGCCACGCCGTTGCCGAGGGCGGTACTCCCGCCGCGCCCGGAACCGGCGGGGCCACAGAGCCCGGACCGGACAACGGGCGGGCGCAGGCAGTGGGTTCGGCCGCGGCGGTGGCGGACGCGACCCCTGCGCCCGTCACCTCGCTGGTCCCGTACTCCTTCGACCTGCTCGACTCCCGCTCGGGCTACCCCGCCGGCATCCGGGACCCGCGCTGGCAGCAGGCCGTGTTCACCGCCGGCGGAGATCCCGACCGGGTGAAGACTGCCGCCGCCCGCGCGATCACCGGCCTGTGCCGGGAACTGCGCGCGGCCGGGCACACCGC
Source organism: Streptomyces sp. V1I1 (assembly GCF_030817355.1). Taxonomy (NCBI): domain Bacteria; kingdom Bacillati; phylum Actinomycetota; class Actinomycetes; order Kitasatosporales; family Streptomycetaceae; genus Streptomyces; species Streptomyces sp. V1I1. The sequence continues at coordinate 449,382 of NZ_JAUSZH010000001.1, forward strand.
GGGCACCGGCGAGGCCGCCGAGGCCCTGCGGCTGGCCTGTGACCTGGCACGGCTGCGCTCCCTGCCCGCGCCGGGCCGCGGCGAGTTGCTGGAAGCCGTGACGACTGTGCTCAGCCAGGGCGAACCGCTCGGCCGGGGCCGGGCACTGGCTCGTGCCCTGGAGACGGTCCTGGTCGGCACCGACCGCGGCAGGACCGCTCCCGGCACGCCGCGTTCCGGGCTCGGCCCGTCCGTGGAGGCTGAACTCTCCGCGCTGCGCCTGCCCTGTCCGGACAGCCCCGAGCCCCGGGAGGTCCGACTCGACCCGCTCCGCTCCGACCTCGACCGCCGCCGCGAGATCCTGCTCCAGCAACTGCTGGCCTGCGGCGCCGGATACGGCGAGCAGATCGAGGTGGCCGGTACCGGGGACTCGACCGCGCTCACCACCCGGTGGCGGCTCTCCTGGACGCCGGCCGTGCCCGCACGGCTGGACCTGGCGGGAGTCCGCGGCGTCACCGCCGCCCAGGCCGCCGCCGGAACACTGCGCGACGCCTTCCGCCGCGACTGCGCCGACGGCGGAGCCACCTGCGCGCTGATCATCCACGGCCTGCGCGCGGCGGCCCAGTGCGACCTTCCCGACCTTGTCGCCGACCGTCTCGAAGATGCCGCCGACGTCCTGCCCTCCAGCGCCACACTCCCTGAACTGCTGCAAGCATTGGACCTGCTGGAGACGCTGCGCCGTCAGCACCTGCCCGGCACCACTCCGACGGGGCGGGAGCGGGCCGTCGCACTGGCCGACACTCTGCTGGAGGCCGCCGTCCGCGCGCTGCCCGGTCTGGCCGGCAGCGACGAGCCGGACGATGCCGCCGCCCTCGTCGCCCTCGTCACCCGGGCCGGCGAGCACCGTCTGGGCCTGCGGCTGGACGGCGCTCTGGGCACGCTCGCGCGTACCGGCTCCCCGCTCGTCCAGGGAACCGCCCTGGCGGCCAGGGTCCTGCTGGACCTGGACGGTCCCGACACTCTTGGCGCCCGTGCAGCCGGGTGGGTCGACGCCGCAACCGGCCCCGACGGGCGCCACCGAATGTCCCGTCTGCTCACCGGCCTCCTCACCGCGGCGGGCCCACTGCTCCAGTCGGCCCCGGCCGCCCTCGGCCCGCTGCTGGACCGGATCGACGATCTCACCGACCAGGGCTTCCTCGATCGACTGCCGGCGTTGCGCGGCGGATTCGACACCCTTGCCCCGGCCGCCCGCGACCGGCTGCTGCACACCGTCACCGAACGCCTCGGCGACCGGCTCGATTTGACACTGACCGCAGCCCCGGAACTGCTCGCCCTGTGGACTGCTGCGGACACCGCCGGGCTCGCCGCCCTGCGCGCCCTGCGGATCCCCCTTCCGGACTCCCTCGCGGACTCCCCCGCGTCGTCCCTCGCGGACTCCCCCACGGACACGGCGTCCGGCCAGCCGGTGTCCGGCGTCGTGGGGGACGCCTGCGCCGTACCCCCGCCGCACCACGGTTCGGCCGCCGGGACGGGAGCGGACCCGGGAACGGGGGACACGGCAGCGCCCCCCATTCCAGCGGGCCCGGCCACCGAGAAGGCGACAGCACCCCCGGCGGCCCCGCGCCGCCTCGCCCCGGCCGACCGGTGGCGGCTGCTCCTCGGACGGCAGACCGAGCGGCTGCCCGACGGCGCACGCCGCTATGCGCACGCCCTCGACGAGCTGTACGGCGCAGGCCGAGGGGAGGGCGCCGCCGACATCGGGCGCGGACCCGACGGCAACGCCGGCGGGCAGGAAGGCTCCTTCCCCACCGCCCGGGAGTGGGCCGAGGAACTCGACGCCCTGTTCGGCGCGGAGGTCCGCGAGGAGGTCCTCGGCCGGGCCGCCGACACCGGCCGCACCGACGTCCTCGCCGAACTCGACCCTGCCTCGGTGCGCCCCTCAGTCGAACTGCTGACGTCCGTCCTCTCCCTGGCCGGAGGCATGCCGGAACAGCAACTGGCCCGGCTCCGGCCGCTGGTCCGCCGCCTGGTCGACGAGCTTGCAAGGGAGTTGGCAACCCGCCTGCGTCCCGCCCTGACCGGGCTCGCCACACCACGCCCGACCCGCCGCCCCGGCGGCCGGCTCGACCTCCCCCGCACCCTGCGGGCCAACCTCGCCCACACCCGCCGCCTCGACGACGGCCGGACCGTCGTCGTGCCGGAGCGGCCGGTGTTCAGCACCCGTTCCCGCCGCGAGGCCGACTGGCGGCTGATCCTCGTGGTCGACGTGTCCGGCTCCATGGAGGCATCCGTTGTCTGGTCCGCGCTGACCGCCGCCGTGCTGGGCGGGGTACCCACCCTCTCCACGCACTTCCTCGCCTTCTCAACCCAGGTGATCGACCTGACGGACCGGGTCACCGACCCGCTGTCGCTGCTGCTGGAGGTGCGCGTGGGCGGGGGAACCCACATCGCCGCCGGACTGGCGCATGCCCGCTCGCTGGTGACCGTACCGAGCCGCACCCTTGTGGTGGTCGTCAGCGACTTCGAGGAGGGCTACCCACTCGGCGGTCTGCTCGGCGAGGTCCGCGCCCTGGCCACGTCCGGCGTCCACCTCATGGGCTGCGCCGCCCTGGACGACACCGGGACCCCCCGGTACTCGGTGCCCGTCGCCCAGCAACTCGTCGCGGCCGGTATGCCCGTGGCCGCCCTCAGCCCTCTCGCCCTCGCCCGCTGGGTGGGCGACCGCCTGCGCGGAGAACCCCGATGACACCTCCCACCATGACCACTCCGCTCCCTCCGGTGGCCGCTGACGTGTCCGCCGCCGCCGTGGAGAACCTCAGTGCCAGGCTGCGCAAGAAGCTGGACGCGGCGATTGAGCAGTACGCCGCTGCCCCCGCCACCGCCGACGGCGACACGGTCAGCATCAGCTGCGGCGAGGACGCCGTGGTCACCCTGGCGCCGGGACGGTCCGGCACAGTCACCGATGCGGACCAGGCACGCTGCACCTGCCTGCTCGCCCCCCGCTGCTTGCATCGCGCGGCCGTCCTCGGCGCTTGCCCAGTCGCCGACCCCGACACCACACCGGCGCCGACCGCTCCTCCGGATGACGGTTCATCAGACCAAGGCGTGGCATCAGACCGAGGCGTGGCATCAGGCCACACCCCGGCTCCGTACGCATCGGCGGGCAGCCCGTCCGCGTCCCCGGCGGGCATCGGCACCCTCCCCGCCGACCCTGGGAGCGCAGGGCCCACCGCGGCCCAAGTGGCCGCCGCAGCCGGGCTGTGGTCGGCCGCGGCGGCCGCGCTCGCGGCCGGGGTCCCCGCCGCGGGTGCGGTGCCGCAGGCCGATCTGCTGCGCGCCGCCCACACCGCCCGGCTGGCCGGACTGCACCGGGCCGAGGCCGCCGCGCTGCGCGTCGTCCGCGGGCTGCGCAGCGCCCGCGCCCGGCACGACAGCCACCGCCTGGACGACCTGGTCTCCGCACTGCGCGAACTGCTGCTCACCACGGGGCTGCTGGCAGCGTCCGAGCCCGACCCGGCTCTGATCGGCACGGCCCGCCGCGGCTACCAGCCGGGCGGCAGTCTCCGGGTCCACGGGGTCTGTCGCGAACCGGTGATCAGCGCCACCGGATACGGCGGCGTCGTTACCCACCTCCTCGCTGAGGACGGCCGGTGGTTCTCGGTCGCCGACGTCAAGCCGGGCGGCCCCGCCCGCGCCCGCGGAGCAGCCACCGCCACCGTCGCCCTCGGCGCGGCCACCCTCGATCACGCCCAACTCGCCCGCGGCGGCCTGCTGGTCACCGGGGCAACCGTCTCGCCGGACGGCCGCCTGGGTTCCGGCCGCGGCGTACGGGCCACCCCGCTTGCGGGCCTGCCCTGGTCCTCCGGGCCGATGGCCGCCCTGTTCGCCCGCCCGCTGGCCGAAGCAGTCGCCACGCTGCTGTCCACAACACCCGGCGACGACCCGGAGCGGGCGGAGGCGGTCGGGCAACTCGTCGGCTGCGACATGGTGGTGGCCGGAGCCGCAGGCGATCACCTCCTCGCGCACGAGCTGCGACCTGGTCAGGAGCAGGCGCCCTCCGTGGACGGCTCACCGGCCGCGCCGACCGGTCCCCTGATCCGGCTGGTGCCCGCCAGCGGGCACCCCGATCTCGCCCACACGGCCAACCTCCAGCAGCTCGCCTCCCGCCCCGGCCTCCGGATACGCGTGCTCGGACGGCTCGACCCGGACCGGGCCACGACCCTGCGCCCGCTCGCCGTCGGCCCGGTGCCGTACGCCGAGGCGACCCTGCGCCTGCCCGCAGGCTGGCTGGACCGGGCCGATCTCGGATACGACCGCCTCCAGGGCTCGCATCTCCCGCCGCGCGAGGCGTGTCCCGCCATGCCCGCACTCGCGCATACTTTGCCCGACCCGATGGCCGACGCCCCTCTGTGGCAGTTTCGCCACCTGGTGGAACTGGCCGTCGCCGGAGGCCGCCGGTCGGTCGGCGAGTTCGCACGCACCGGTGGCACCGTGGGGGGTGACGGCTTCGCGCCGCTGCGCCGCGCGGGCTTCCAGGCCGCCGCCGAGTTGGCCGCCCAGCTCGCCGCCGAGGCGGACCGCCGTGGCCGGGACGCCTTCGGCCGGCTCACCGACCCCGACACCGACCGCTACGCCTGGGCGTGGCTCGGCACGGCCGTACACCTCGCGGCGACCGAACGCGCGCTGGTGCGGGCCTCCTGGCACACCGTCGGCTGACCGGGCCCAGCCGCACCGGCCCGCGTCACCCCGAGTGGGCCACGCCAGCAACACCCCCGAACACCCCGGCGCAGTGCCCGGCCGCCCCCAAGCGGGTGGCCGGGCGCCGGCGATGCCTCGCAAAGGTCGGCCGAAAAGGACAGTTCGCCCGTGGCCGGTCGGAGAACCTCCGTACCCGGCTACGTAGTTCTACCGATGCTTCCGACAAGGGCCGATTGGGAGGCTCAGCCCGGAATGGATGCCCGGTCGGCGGCGTGGGTTACAGTCTCGCTCTACCCCCTGATACACGGCACGTCCACACAGCTGGGGGAGCCTTCTTGGGGGATACGAAGATGCGGACCGAACACGTGGACCTGCCCGGATACGAGGTCGTCGAAGTCCTCGGTCAGGGCGGGTTCGCCACCGTGTACCGCGCGCGCCAGCTCGCCGTGGGCCGGGAGGTCGCGCTCAAGATAGACGGCCGTGTGCTGTCCTCCGCCCGCGACCGTCAGCGGTTCATGCGCGAGGTCACCGCGGCCGGACAGTTGTCGGGCCACCCGCATGTGGTCGCGGTGTACGACGCCGGTGTACTCGCCGACGGCCGCCCGTACATGGTGCTGGAACTGTGCCCGGGCGGTTCTCTGGGCGACCGGCTCCACCGACACGGTCCGTTTCCTCTGCAGGAGGCGCGAGATGTTGGCGTGCGCATCGCCGACGCGTTGGCCGCGGCGCACGCCGCCGGAGTGCTGCACCGGGACATCAAGCCGGGCAACATCATGATCAACCAGTACGGCGGGGTCGCTCTTGCTGACTTCGGGCTCGCCGCCATGCCGCGACCGGGGCACGAACTGTCGGTGACGAGGGAAGCGCTGACCCCGGCGTACGCCCCGCCGGAGGCATTCCTCCTGACCGATCCAACGCCGGCTGGGGACGTGTACTCGCTCAGCGCGACCATCTACGCCCTTGTACTCGGCCGCCCGCCCCACTTCCCCGAAGAGGGCAGCCTCAGCATCGCGGAACTCATCACGCGGCACGGCCTGCCCATACCCGACCTGCCGGGCGCACCCCCTGCGCTGACCGAGGTCCTCAGGCAGGCCATGGCCCCGGACCCCGCCCACCGCCTGCCGAGCGCCGAGGCATTGCGGGACGCCCTTGCCGGCCTCGACCTCCACAACACCACAGCGCCCGCCGCCCCGTACGTCCAGTCCACCCCGGCGAGCGGGAATCCCCCGCTGCCGCAGGCGACACAGGGCTTTCCGTCTCTGCGTTCAGGAAGTGGCGCGGAGACGCAGCCCGTCGTGACAGCGGGCCGGGGGAGGAAGGGTCTCCGCCTGCGGTTGGTCGTCCCGGTCCTGACACTGGCCGCGGCCGTCCTCGGCACGGCCGGAGTGCTGGCCTACCAGAACCAACAGTCGGCCAATGAGTCTGCCTCGCCCTCTCGCACATCCACAGGAGGCACGACTCCCGAAGGCGAGAAATCGTCCGCCAAGACTGTTTTCAAGGTGCCGACGACCACCAAGGACTGCCCGGCGGCATCGGTGGACGGTGTGAACGGCCGCTGCACCACAACCGCCGAGTGCTGGGGCGGCATGGTCGTCATAACCGGAATCGTCAGCGTCAACCGCTCGGACTGCACGGTTGAGCACCCGTGGGAAACCTTTGCCATCGCCCCGCTGCCCACGGACGGGATGACCATCAACCAGCAGGAACTGGCGAACCACCCGGACGTGCGCAAGCTCTGCTCACGCGACGTCATGACGAAGTCCCGGCTGGGTAAAGCACTGAAGATCGCCCCCACCGGGTGGACTGTCGATGTGCTCCCGCCCTCGCAGACCGAATACACCAACGGTCTGCGCGTATTCCGCTGTGTCGCCACGGTCACCGGAGAACAGTCGTCCGGCACCTACTTCCGGCCCCGATCCAGCACGATGCCTTAACAGACCAGTCGACGGCCGCCTCCTCCGCACGGGCGGTGTCCTGCAACTCCCGCAGGGCAATGGCCAGATTGACGATCGCCTGCGTGTCGGCGCGGATCGCGCGTACTTTCACACGCGATCCGCGCACGGCTGCAGCGCAGGGTATTCAGCTCACGCCCCTCAGCCGGATGGCACACGGGCCGTGATCGGGTCAGAACGCTGGGACGTCTGCTCCTGGGTCAGAAGCCCGCGTCGGAGAAGCCGACGTCCGTGAAGCCGGGGTCGGAGAAACCGGGGTCGGAAAAGCCCGGGTCGGAGAAACCGGGGTCCGTGAAGCCGGGGTCGGAGAAACCGGGGTCCGTGAAGCCGGGTCGGAGAAACCGGGGTCCGTGAAGCCGGGGTCGGAGAAACCGGGGTCCGTGAAGCCGGGGTCGGAGAAACCGGGGTCCGTGAAGCCGGGGTCGGAGAAACCGGGGTCCGTGAAGCCCGGATCCGTGATGGGGCCCGTGAAGCCCGGGTCGGAGAAGCCCGGGTCGGAGAAGCCCGGATCCGTGATGGGGTCGGGCACCACAGGATCCGGCACCACAGGATCCGGCACCACCGGGTCCGTGATGGGGTCCGTGATCGGATCCGGCACCACCGGGTCCGCGATCGGATCCGTGATCGGATCCGGCACCACCGGGTCCGCGATCGGATCCGTGATCGGATCCGGCACCACCGGGTCCGCGATCGGATCCGTGATCGGATCCGGCACCACCGGGTCCGCGATCGGATCCGTGATCGGATCCGGCACCACCGGGTCCGTGATCGGATCCGTGATCGGATCCGGCACCACCGGGTCAGCCGGCGCCGGAGGGTTCTCCGGCGCCGGGTCGACGGGTGGCAGCGGGTCCGGCTCCGGGGCCGGCGGGCCGACGAGTCCCTGGTTGCCCAGCTCGTGAATGACCGCCCCGTTCACTGCCGGAGTCAGAGTGTTGGCGATGAGTGCCTGGCCGAGGTCATTGGGGTGGTACGAACCCTGCACGTTGAGGAAGTCGAGGCCGTTCAGGCCCTCCTGCGGTGAGAACAGCTCGTGCCCGGACAGCGCCTGTGACACATCCGCGTACGTGACGTTGGCACCGGTCTGCTGCGCCGCCAGTTGGGTCGCTTGCTGGTTCAGCGAGTTGATGGTCGACCCGAACTCATTGACCAGCTGGGCCTCGCGGTTGCTGATCAGCAACTCGCTCACGGGCGAGGGAGAGCCGCCGGGGATGGTGTCGGGCATGACCTTCGGGTAGCCGAGGGTGACGATCGTGGCGCCCGGAGCGGCCCGGGAGGCGATGTCCTGGTACACCGCCGCCTGCGCGTCGAGGTACGTCCCGTCCTGCAGCGGTCCCATCAGGCCGGGAAACTTCTGCTCCGTGGTCGACTCCCTGGAAGTGACCACGGTCTGCGCCAGGTTGCCGAACCCCGCGTCGTTGCCGCCGACGCCGACGATCACGATGTTGGCGCCGTTGACCGCGTCTATCTGAGGCGAATGCTCGAACTCCGTCCCCGGCCGTACCGTCTCGTACAACGAGGCGCGGGTCGCCCCCGAGACCGGGACGAACGTCACGTCAAACGTCACATTGGGATTCTCCTGCGCGATCTTGTCGATGGCCCGGAGAGTCGGGGCGGACGCGGACTGATGGGCAGGGTCGATCTGGTTCAGGACCGAGCCTTCGGCTCCAGTCACCTGCACGGTCTTGTACGTACCCGCCGAAGCACCCTCGCCACTGGTGTACGAGTCGCCGACCACGGTGATGCGGACGTGCCCCGGGTCGCCGGCCGCCGCATTGGCTGTACCGGCGAGCGACCCGAGCAGGGCGGAGACTCCGATCGCCTGGCCGCTGACGATCGCTGCGCGACGCACGACCGGGTTCTGGCGTTTCGGTCGGGCATGACGCCCATGACGTTTGGTCACAGAACAGACCTCTCCTGGGGGGTTGGCATGAATTGGGAGCCTCGGGGAAAACGGGTCCGGCCCCGGGCTCACGCTGAGTCTCTTCTGCCAACCAGGCCCGTAGCATTGGGGAAGACCCCACAACTTCGGCCGCCGCCGACGCCGTCCGGCTCGTCGTCATCCACTCGCGGTCACAGGCCACTCGGGGCCTGGAAGCCTGCCGATGTCCAGCTGGTCCGTGGGACCCTCGGCCCGTTGGAAGGCGGCGTTCCCGAAGCGCCCGAGCTCGCGCCGACCGCGCCTCGGCGACATTGGGGATTGCCAGTGGCAAAGCCCCGCAGAGGCTCCAGGCCGCGTTCACACCCTTGTTGACCCAGCTGGCCGCCCTGGCTCACCCGGAACGACTCGAAGACCGAGCGCCTGGTCGTAGCAGCCCGCAGGACTCGACTGAGAGCCTGCAAGCTGGGCCACACCTAAGGTGAGGCGGGCACGCCCGGGCGGCCTCCACAGGTGGCATACATATGCGGCTGTTCCGCGAGGAGACGGAGCCGTCGCGGAATCAGTGGTCGACGGAGGCATGGTGGAGGATGCGGGCCAGGGCAGCGCGGGAGGAGACGTCGAGTTTGCGGTAGATCCGGGACAGGTGGGTCTCCACCGTCCTGGGGCTGAGGAAGAGCTGCTCCCCGATCTCCCGCGAGCGTTTGCCCGCAGCCGCTAGTTGGGCGATCTCGCGCTCCCGCTCGGTGAGCAGGCCCAGCTCCGCCGGCCCCACGGCGGCCGCTGAGGAGCGAGCGGACCCGCGCGTCCCAAGCTTGCCCCGTACCCGTATCACCTGCTCCCGGACGCGCAGTGCCCCGCAAGTCCGGGACACGAACATCGCCGTGTCCAGCCACTGCAGTGCGATCGCCGGGCCGTGCGCCGCCTCGACCGAGCGGGCTCCGGTCACCAGAGTCCAGGCGTGCTGCACCGGCATCCCGGCGAGCCGGAAAGCCTCCGCCGACTGCTCGAACAGCTTGGCCGCCGCGTCGTACTCGCCGTCCGAAACATGGAGCAGGGCCCGCGCCTGGTGGACGTACGCCTGCTGGACGGGCAGTCCCAGCTGCTCCGCCGCCGCGTCCGCGTGCCGGGCCCAGCGGCGGGCGGCGCCTACGTCACAGCATTGGAGCGCCGCCGTGGACAGCATGGCCAGCAGCGAGGGGCGGAACGGCCGCTGGAGCAGCGGAAGGTTCTCACCGCCCCCTTGCTCGAGCAAGGTCCGCAGGCAGCCGGAGGGGTCCCCGTTCATCAGCTGTATCTGGGCCAGCAGTCCGGCCGCGGAGCTCACACACCAGTTCCGGCCGGGCAAGGTATTGCGGGCGCCCTGCTCGGCGAGTGCGACGATCTCGGCTGCTTCCCGTCGTCCTCGGGCCCACATCAGTGCAGAGGCACGCATGGTCATGGCCAGCCCCACCGCGTCGTCCGCCCCGATGGCGCGGGCGAGGCCTTCCGCCTCCCGTGCCCGGTGCTCGGCCCCGTCCAGTCGCCCGGTCCACTGGTCGAGAGTGGAGAGCCACAGTTGATGATGCATCATGATGCGCTGCTGCGGGCCGCCACTGGCGATCGTCAGTCCCCGGCGCAGATGCCGGGACGCGTCCGAGAAGCGCTCCATGTAGAGCTCGGAGCAACCGAGCATGGCGAGCAGTTCGGGGGGACGTGCCACCCTGGCGTCCGGCAGGGCGTCGACCAGCCTTGCCAACTGTGTGGCTTCGGGTGCGGCTGTGGTCAGGTCTCCGCGGTAGGCGTCGCCGCATGCCGCGAGGACCCGAAGCTCCATGTGTGCCGCATCGTCGGCCTTCGCCGTCGCCCGCGCGGCCTCGCGGACCGTCGGGCGTGCCCGCTGGTAGGTTCCGCGCAGCAGGTGCACCAGTCCGTACTGGAAGGCCAGTTCGGCGGCCTGGGCGGGCAGGGGCCGCGGCAGCCGATCGAGAGCGGTACGTGCCAAGGCCTCGGCTTCTTCGTACCGGCCGAGCAGCCGCTCGATCCCGGCGCAGACAGCGTATGTACTCAACCGCAGGTCCGCAGGGAGGTTCGAGGGGTCGCGCAGCAACTCATGGGCGAGGGCGCGGGCTTCCTCGAGACGTCCGGCGGCGGACAGGGCGCGACAGCGGGCGAGCATCAGTGTGGTGCGGGGCGGGCTGTCGCGGTCGTGGCCCGGCAGGGCGTGCAGCGCCAGGCGCAGCCACCGGGCCGCGGTACCGGGGTTTTCGGCAATGACCTCTGCTGCGCCCTCGGCCAGTACACTCAGGGCCGCGGTGCTGTCCGCGCCCAGGACATGTTCGGCGTGCCGGGCCCGCGCTGCGGCGGAGGCACCGCGTCGGGTGAACAACTCCAGCGCCCGGCGGTGGACCGAAAGCCGGACGCAAGGCTCCGTACGCTCATGGGCGACATGGCGCAGCACGCGGTCACGGAAGGCGAACCGCCCGCCACACGCCAGCGGTCGCACCACGTCGCCACGGCTGAGCTCGGCCAGGGCACCCAATGTGCGGCCCAGACCGAGTCCGGAAACCTCCGCCACGTCCGCAGGGCAGAACAGGTCACCAAGAACGGCCGCCGCGTCTGCGGCCGTAGAAGCGTCCGGAGTGAGCGCATCCAGCTCTGCGGTCAGCCCCGCCACCTCACGCAGCAGCCCGTCCCGGTCGGCACCAGGGCGTTCCGGGTACCCGTCGGGCCGCCACCCCGCGGCCACGAGAATCCGGACACTGCGAGGGGTGCCCCCGGAAGCGTCATACAACGGCCCGGCGTACGCACTGGAGTCGAGCCGCCCATTCGAGCCGCCGCCACCAGCCAAAGCCTCACCGCTGGACGCCATACCCGCCAAGGCGGAAGAGCCCACACCCACCCGCCAGCTTTCGAGCAGCGTGGCCACCGCGCCGGGGTCCAGCGGAGCCAGTTCGATGCGCACCACGGATCCGGTCTGCACACCGCAGTCCAGTGCCTCAAGGAGCGCGGCGGGGGTCTGCCGGGGGCGGTGTGCCATGGCGAGAAGGAAGGGACCGGACATGGGGGTGCGGATGAGCTGGGCGGCGAGAGCCGCCGACTCCTGGTCGCACAGGTGGAAGTCGTCCAGCAGCAGCAGGCCTCCTCCCCCCTCTACTGCCCAGTCCGCAAGAAGGGTTCGAATGGCGCGGAACAGCGATCCGTCGACAGTCAACGGCCGCTGAGGTGCCGGCGTCGCGCCGAGACCGTCGGCGGTGGCCGGAAACCGGCAGAAGCCTGACCGGTCCCCCCAAGCGTCCCGGAACACCTGGTACGGGGCAGTGCCCCGGCGCGTGGCATGGGCTCGCGCCACCCGAACCCCGCGCCTCTCGGCCAGCTCCGCCAGAACACCCAACAGCCGGGTCTTGCCGATGCCCGGATCTCCCGCGATCTCCAGCACAGCGCCCCGCGTGGACCCGAGGGCCTCCACCATCCCCGCGAGCCGGGCCGTCTCCGTTTCCCGCCCGACCAGGGGGCCGTCGGTCCCCAGTGACGGCACGGCGAACATTGATCTCCTTCCGAGTTCTCCACTGCGGGACGAATTACGTGCAACGGGCTGTCTTCCGGCGGCACCCTGGGAACGCCGCAGGCAGGCACGCATACGCCCCCTGTAAGCGCATACATATCCTTGACGGCGGTTCACTCGGATCGCAAGGGTGCAGGTCTCAAGCTTTAGCAAAGGAGGCATATCTGGAATTTCAGATTCCACTGAGTGCCCGCACGCCAGAATGACCCTCTGAGGCAAAGGGCGAGAGATGTGGCTCACGCCGCGTCGTAGCCGCACTGTCGCGCCGAGCCACCGTCACGATCACCGCCACCGACGGCATCACCAACGCGGGCGGGCGGTGCGCAGATGGCCACCGGCGCCACGGCTCTGCTCTCCCTGGACCCGGAACTCGCCACCACCAACGCTTCCTTGGAGCAGCTGGTCCGCGACGCCTACGGCAAACGCAATGCGGAAATCCACGGAGACCACCAACCCGACCCAGGCACCCTCCACCTCCCCAAGGACACGCCAGGAGGGTCCTCGAACAGCGCTCCCGCGTCTGGGCACGGACCACGAGATCGCTGCCTGGGCGCCACGGGGCGCCCGGCGCCGCAGCCTGGCGGAAACTGAAAGCACGGGGCCGTAAGGAGGAGACATGAGCGAGAGCTCCATGGGCGACGAGGTCTACCAGCCGGACGGGTCCGAGGTGCAGGACGACGCCGGACTGCTGGACGCCGAGGACACGCTCGAGAATCCCGCGCTGCAGATCCTCTCCGACGGGTACTCCCCGCCGGAGAGGCCGTGGGCCGTGGAGCGGGTGGGCACCACTGCAGCGGAGCAGCGCCGGGGCGAGAGCCTTGATGAGCGGCTGGCCGAGGAGGCACCGGACGTCACTGTTTCCGCGGGCGACGGGCTGGGGGACGCCTGGGACACCGACGGCGAGCTGATCGACGACGAGGTCGGGGCGGACCGCGCCGGCCGTCTTGTGGCCCCTGACGAGGGGGCCCACTCCGACGAGGAGAAGGATCTGATCGCTACCGACATCGGCATTGACGGCGCCGCCTCGGCGGAGGAGGCGGCGATGCATCTGATCCCGGAATCCGAGCAGTCCTGATCCGCCCAAGGCTGCGGGGGCCGCGCCGCTCGGCGGCCCCATCAGGACATCCGGCGGTCAGTCCCCGGAGGCCGGGGACGCGTAGCGGCGCTGGAACCGCTCGATGCGGTCGGCGATGTCCGTCACTCGTAGCTTTCTGCTGTCCGCACACTCCACGCGCTGCGCGGAGTGTGCGGTCGAGTGCCTCAGGAACGCAGCACCCCCGGCGCGGGCACGGAAGGCGACCGGGCGGGAGACGGGGTGGGATGCGAGGCTTCAGGCGGGGTCCTTCGCATGAGACGGGAAGATCCTGGCCCTGTGCACAGACCCACACGATCAGTGACCTGATCCTGGTTGACGGTGTCGGGCAGGACTTCACGGCCGCCGGCTACGCGCAGTAAATCCGTGCAGCGATCGCGGCGGCCACCGACAACGGCAGCTGACCTTGCCGCTCGACTTCACGCGGGGTGCCGGACCAGCTGCTCAGCGACGCGTCGCCGGCACTCGCCTGCTGCCCGGCCCGAGCCTCGGCACTCGCCAGGCTTGCCGCCTGTACCTCGCGGCAAGGACAGGTTCAACCCTGGGAATGCCGTGTCCCTCACTGGCAGTCGTGGTCACCACGAGCGACAATCGCCGAGGCAGGCTGGTTGCTGATGCCCCTGACGTGGAGCCATTCATGACCACACCGCGAGACCTGTTGATCGTCACCATGGACATGGCGTCCGGTAGCCCTCCGGAGCGAGGCGATCTGTCGCTTGCGCTCGCGGGAGCCGAAGCGATCGACCTCCTGGGTGCTCAAGCCATCAGACTGGATGGCGGTCACATCGTGCCGAGCAACGGGCAAGCAGTAACTGATCACCTGTTGGATGAGGCCGCGTCGTCGCTTGCCCGACAAGCGCCGTACGAGTCGGTCGGCGACTGGCTGTGGCGCAGAGGCCGCGGCCTGTCCGCGGCCTATCTGGCCGCGCTCGAGGCGGAAGGGCAGCTCACTCGGAAACGACGCCACCGCTGGATGCCGTTCGGGACCAGCCGGATGGTGTTGACCGATTCGCCGGCTCGCCGCCTGGCGGTGGACCGCTGGACATCGGATGAGCCCATCCTCGCCGCCCTTGCGGCGTCCGTCGGGATCGGCGACGAGCGGGCTGGAGACTCCCCCGGCGTGGCCGACGACGCGGTGGCGACAGTGCTCGCCGCCGTCAATGATGCATTGAGGGAACTGGCGGTCGAACGGCAACGGCGAGCCATCGAGGGGGCGGCCTTCGACAACATTTGGCGAGGCGAATAACGACCGCACGCGCGAGGGGGGTGCCCCTATGTTCTTGGTCAGGTGGCGGGGTGGCGTCCATGGCCGAAGGGTGGGCGAGAATGCGGCATGACCAGTTGGTTCCGCACCTATTACGAGGACGAAGACCTGTGGCTGTACTTCGAGGCAGATGACGAAAGCTGGGCGGTTCGTCAGGTCGAGGTCCGCGGGGCGGACTCGAAGCCCGTGACAGCGGCTTCCCTTGAGGAGGTGCTGCATCTGCGCGACCACGCCGATCTCGCGGCGATGGGCCGGTATGAGCGGCAGTACGGCGTTCTCGCCGAGGGCAGCCTCGACGGCTGGCAGGACCAGCCGCATGCCAGTGAGGTCCCCGCAGAGGAGTTCGAGCGGCTGTGGGCTGAGGCCAGGCAGACTCTCGGCGCGTGAAGTCAGGAGCCCGCGCTCCTGACCTTTGCGTAGTGCCCCAGAAAACGCACCCGGCCACCCTCCACGCGGTACAGGAACTGGCCGCTCTCCGGCGGCATCACCCGGGTGAGCGGTTCAAAGGCGATCGTCTTCGCCAGTCCCTTGTACGAGAGCTCCCGCAGTCTGCGCACCATCGCACCGCGCTCCACACCGCCCTTGCCCAGCGCGCTCATACCCTGGGCGACGAGGAACAGCGCGTCGTACGCCTCAACTGCGTACCGATCCACCTGCCTCACCCCGAAGCGCTTCTTGAATTCCGCGACGAAATGTTCGGCTCCCGGCTGCTCAGCCGCGTCGACAAAGGCCGTGGAGAAGAGCCAGCCCTCGGCCGCCGTACCGGCCTCGGACAAAAACGCCGGCTCCAGCACGGCTCCGGTTGCCATCGGGGCGCCCTTGAATCCCGCCTCATGGAGCGCTCGGGCGCAGAGCGCGGCCCGGCGCGGGGAGGTACCGGCGAAGACGACGCCCTGGGCGCGGGCGGCCATCACAGCAGCCACGGCCGGCCCGAAGTCGTCGCTCGTCGCCGCCACTTGATGCACCGTGGTGACGCCCTCGGACGGGGGCGTCGCCTGGATGCTGTTGGCCAGCTCCCAGCCCGCCTTCCCGGCCGCCAGATCCTCGACTATCGCCGTGCGGTCCGCCTTCGTCACCACGGTGAAGTAGTGGACCATGGCCAGGGTGAGAACGCTGCTGTCCGGACTCAGCTGGAAGAAAGCGCGATTGGTGGCGCTCGAGACACGGTCTGTGCTGACGGAGACTGTCAGCACGGGCAGCAGCGCCTTCTGGTACTGAGCCGCAACGGCCTCCGCGGCGGCGACCGAGGAGGGGCCGATGACCGCCTGCACCGCGCGGTCCGCGACGAGTTGGGCAGCGGCTGCCCGGGCCCGGGTCGGCTCTCCGCCGTCGTCGAGGACCTTGAGGGTCAGCTCGAAAGGCCGGTCCTTACGGGCGTTGAACTCCTCGACCGCAAGACGCGCGCCTCGTTCCTGGGCCCGGCCCACCGCCTTGCCACCGCCGCTCAGATCCGTCTGGAGGCCGACGGTGTGACGCGGCAGCGGCCCGGAGGAGACCTGTCCACCGTCTCCGCCCCGGTCGGGGCGGCTCGCCAGATAGGCCGCGATGCCTCCGCCGATCGCGGCCGTTGTCGCCGCCGAGCCGCCCAGCGCAAGGAAGCGGCGGCGATTGGGAGCCGCCGCGACGCGGTTATGAGTCCGCGTCGTCTCCTGCGGCTCGGGGTCGGGCAGTTCGAGGACCTGTGCCGAGCGTTCCGCAATCAGCCGGGGCAGCTCGGACGGCAGCCACTCGCCGGGCCGGCTGACGGAACCGGCCAGCTCGGCCCGTATGCCGTCAGCGGTGGGCCGTGTGTCCGGGGCCTTGGCCAGACAGGCGGTCACGAGCGACAGCAACGGGCCGGGTAGGTCGTCGAGTTCGGGCTCCTCATGCACCGTGCGGAACAACACGGCCGCCGGAGTGCCGGTGCCGAAGGGGCGGCGGCCGCTCGCCGCGTATGCCAGGACGCAACCCAGCGAGAAGATGTCGCTGGGCGGGCCGATCTCACCTGCCCGGCCGGCCTGCGCCTGCTCCGGCGAAAGGTAGCCGGGCGAGCCGATCACCAAGTCGGTGGCGGTCAGCGCGGTCGCGCCGACCGCCCGTGCGATGCCGAAGTCGATCAGCCGGGGTCCGTCCAGCGCGAGCAGTACATTGCCCGGCTTCACATCACGGTGCACCAGGCCCGCGGCATGCACCTCGATGAGCGCCTCGGCCAGCCGCTCGCCCAGGACGCGCACACTCGGCTCCGGCAGCGGCCCGTACCGGGACACCGCCTCCGAAAGCGAGGGCCCGGGGACGAACGCTGTGGCCAGCCAGGGCTCATCGGCCTGCGGGTCGGCGGCGGCGACCGTGGTCGTCCAGCGGCCCGAGATTCGGCTCGCCGCCCGCGCCTCCCGTTCGAAACGGGCCCGGAAGACGGGGTCGGCCGCGTGCTCGGCACGGATCACCTTCAACGCGACCAGCGCGCCGCCCGGCGAGCGCGCGAGATACACCACTCCCATGCCGCCCGCGCCGAGCCGGCCGAGCAGCCGATGGCCCCCGATACCGGGCGGATCGCCCGCAGTGAGTGACTGCATTAACAGTCACCAGGTCGAGGGCGCGGGGCCGACATGGCGGAAGGCGCCGTCCTCCACCCGGTGGTAGAAGACGCCCCCTGCCTTGAAGCGCCCGTCCTCGGGCCGGAAGGCGTACGGCTTGGTGATGCCCCGGTAGCTGCTCCTGCGCAGCAACCCGACGAGAGTCCTGCGGTCCGGCACGCTCCGCTGCTGCTTGTGGTGTGCGACCAGTTGCTGAATGACGAGGTTGACGACGTCGTACGCCTCGGCCGCGAAGTAGCCGGGGGCGGCTTTGTACCGCTTGCGGAAGGCGGAGGTGAACGTCTTCGCCGCGGGCACGGCGGCGGGGTCGACGAACGACGCGGCGAGCATCCAGCCTTCTGCGGCCTCCCCCGCCGATTCCACGAACTGCGAGTCCAGCACCGCTTGCGGGGCGATGCGCGGTCCGGTGAAGCCAGCCGCCGCCAGATCGCGGGCGAACCGGCCCGCCCCCTCCGCGTAGCCGCAGTAACTGAAGGAGTCCACACCGGCCTTGAGCATGTCGGCGATCACGGGTTTGAAGTCCTCGAGGTTCGCGGGCACGACCCGGGGATAGGGGACGCGCCCGAAGGCGCGCATGCCGTAGTTGGCGATGGTGACCGATTCCCAGCCGTACTGGCCCGCTGTCCGGTCCTGGAGCAGGCCCGGGCGGGCCGACTTGTGTTCGGCCGCCGGATAGAGGCCGAGGGGCACCGAGACCATCGCGTCTCCGGGCCGGGCCGCCAGAAAGGAACGGTTGTCCGCCTTCGGCAGATCCATCGCGCCGGGCGAGACGGCGATCAGCGGCAGCAGCGCCTCGTCGTAGGTGGGCAGTACAGCCCGGGCCGTCTCATCACCGGTCGGGCCGAGCACGGCGAGCACCCTGCGGTCTGCGGTGAACTGCTTGGCGACGGCCGGCGCGCGCGCGGGGCTGCCACCGTCGTCGAGCGCCTTGAGGCCCAGGTTGAAGGGCTTGTCCCGGCGGGAGTTGAACTGCTCGACGGCGAGGCGGGCGCCCTGTTCCTGGGCGCGGCCGGCGGCCTTGTTCTCGCCGCTGAGATCGGCCTGTACGCCGATGGTCCAGCCGCGGGCCTGCGCGGCGTTGTCCGCGGCAGGTGAGGAGTCGTCGCGCAGCGCTGCCCAGGCGCCCACACCGCCACCCGCGAGGATGACGGCCCCTCCGGCGGCGAGCAGGAACTTTCGCCGGGAGGCAGACGCCTGACGTTCCGCAGCTTCCGCGGCCGGTGTCTCGTCGCTCGCGGCATCGGCCCGGGTCGGCTCGATGTCGGGCAGCGCGAGCATCTCGGTGGAGCGCTCGGCGATCATCCGTACGACGTCGTCGGGCAGCCAGTCGACACTGTCCTCGGGTGCGTCGTCGACCAGGCCCTCGTCGAGTTCCGCGGCAGTGGGGCGCTCGGCCGGGTCCTTGGCCAGGCACCGGGCCAGCAGCCCGGCTGTCTCCTCGTCCACGCCGTCGAGATCGGGCTCGTCATGGACCGTGCGATACAGCAGCGCGTCGACCGCGCCCGCGCCGAACGGCGGCCGCCCGGTCGCCGCGTACGCCAACAGGCAGCCCAGCGAGAAAATGTCGCTCGGCCCTCCCGTCTCCGCGCCGCGTGCCTCCGCCTGCTCGGGCGAGAGAAAGCCGGGCGTGCCGACGATCATGTCCGCCGAAGTGATCGCCGTGTCGTCGGCGGAACGCGCGATGCCGAAATCGATGAGCCTCGGGCCGTCCAGGGCGAGCAGCACATTGCCGGGCTTCACATCGCGGTGCACCAGGCCCGCGGCGTGCACCGCGTCGAGTGCCCCGGCGAGCATCTTGCCCAGCACCCGTACGCACCGCGGAGGCAGCGGGCCGCAGGCCGCGACCGCCTCGGCGAGCGAGGGCCCGGGCACGAAGGCGGTGGCGAGCCAGGGTGAATCCGCGTCAGGGTCGGCACCGGTGACGGGCACCGCCCAGGGGCTGGTGACCCGCCGGGCGGCCTCGACCTCGCGGCGAAATCGGGCGCGGAAGTCGGGCTCGGCGGCGTACTCGGCCTGGATGACCTTCACAGCCGCGAGCGCGCCCTGGTCCGTACGGCCAAGGTAGACGACGCCCATGCCGCCCTCGCCGAGCCGGGCGAGGAGACGATAGCCCGCGATGCGCGAAGGATCGGAAGGCAGCAGCTCACTTGTCATTGAGCGGCCTCCAGTTCCTTCTGAAGGCGGATCAGCATGGAGCTGACGGCGGCGCTCGTAGCCGCGTCCAGCTCCTCCTTGGTACGGCCCTTCGATCCCTTGCTCACGACCGCGACCGTCACCTGGCCGATGCGCGCCTGGTCCCAGTAGTAGGGGTGAGGGCCGCCGAGATCGTCGCTGTAGTACTCGCCCAACTCGCCGAGCGCGTCGTCGGCGTAGCGGTTGCCGCCGGCACCGAACACCGTGCCCTGGGAAAGCAGACCGGTGATCTTCTCACTCCGGCTCAGCTGCTGCTGGGGGCAGCGCAGCACCTCCTCGAGGGTGCGGGCCAACTCCCAGTCGGCGCCCCTGACATCGCGGTGAACCGTCACGACGGCGGAGACGCTTAGGGGGCCTTTGCCGCCCTGGGCAGGGAGTTCGCTGTGGCGGGTGAGGCTGGCGAGCACGCCGGAAGGCAGCGGGGACTGCTGCCAGAGGCAGTCCCCGTCAAGGACGGCCCACACGGCCGGATCGCTTTCGTACGGCGCGCGTCTGACGAAGCCGGGGCCGAAGTGCTCGGGTCCGGCGGCCACAGTGCGGGCGAGACGCACACCGTCCGCGGCGGTCTTGGGGGCACGCTCGGGGCCGGGGGTGAAGTCCATCCCGGTGGGACTCGGCGTCGCGGTGGGGCTCGGTTTCTGCTGCGCGGTCGTCGTCGGACTTGCCCTTTTGGCCGCTGGTTCCGGTTCGGAGGAGCAGCCGCTCCAGATCAGTCCGCCCGCCAGCACCGCACAGCAGGTCCGTAACGTTCGCGCATAGGGCACGAAACCTCCCCCAGGTCGTGCGCCGATCCTACGACCTGAGCGGGTGACCCAACAGGCCTTCTTTATACGGCTGTTGATCTCTTCGAACCCGTCACGCCGCCCGCCCGTTGCTGCGCGGCCGATCCGGATAGCAGATTGTTCCGCAGCTCGTACGCCGTGATCTCGGAGCGGTACTCCACCCACTGCTGCTTCTAGAATTGTCTGCAGTTGAGAATACGGACGCTGCTGCTTCTGCTTTGTGGGGTGGTGCATGACACGCACAAGCATTGCAGCCCGCCTCAGGCTGCTTCCGCCGGTTAGAGTTCGATGCCTGACGGAAACTCGCGCGGAACCGGCGAATGAGAGGGAGAGATAATGCCGCTCTATCTGACGAGGTTCAGCTACACGCCGGAGACCTGGGCCAGGCTGATTGGCAACCCAGAGGACCGTGGAAAGGCCGCTCAATCGTATGTCGAGTCGGTCGGTGGCAAGCTCCATGGGTTCTGGTACGCCTTCGGCAGACACGACGGCTACACCCTGTGGGAAGCCCCCGACAACGTTTCCATGGCCGCCGTTGCGCTGGCGATTACTGGCGGCCGTGCGCTTAGCTCGTTGGAAACGACAGTCCTTCTGACCGTTGGCGAAACAATGGACGCCCTGCGCAAGGCCGAGGAAATCCAGTACCGAGCTCCTGGCGCGTAGCGGCTCGCGCTTAACCCGCTGACGACCGCGACCTCGCGCAGGGGAATCACCCGCGGCCCCCGGCCCGTCCGGCGGGCGCAGGCGCCAGGACGTGCTTTTTCAGCGGTTCCCACCAGGGCCGGTTGTCCCGGTACCAGACGACGGTCTCGGCGAGTCCGCTCGCGAACTCCTTGCGCGGCACATAGCCGAGTTCGTCGTGGATCCTGCTCCAGTCCACGAAGTAGCGCCGGTCGTGGCCCTTGCGGTCCTCGACGTACTCCACCATCTCCCAGCCGGCACCACATGCCTTCAGCAGAAGGGCCGTCAGCTCCTTGTTGCTCAACTCGGTGCCCCCGCCAATGTTGTAGACCTCGCCGGGAACGCCCTTGGTGCGGACGAGATCGACACCGCGCACGTGGTCGTCGATGTGCAGCCAGTCGCGGACGTTGAGCCCGTCCCCGTACAGCGGCACTGTCAGGCCGTCCAGCAGGTTGGTGATGAACAGCGGGATGTAGGTGACCTTGAGTCCGAAGTCGGAGGCGTCGCCGACGGCTTGCTCGGTCTCCTTGGCCGTCTCCCCGACGATCATGCCGACTTCGACGATGTCCGCTGCCGCGATCGCTTCCAGACCGTAGAAGAGGATCGGCTTGTTGGCGACGGGCACCAGTTGTTTCGCGGACGTATGGGTGATCGGCCGCAGGCGCGTACCCGCGCCCCCGGACAACACGAGAGCCTTCACGTTTCCATCCCGGTGGCGAGTGTGGTCAAGGTGCGGTGGAGTCCACCGTGATGGCCAGGGAGGGACACACTGCTCCGCCTCTTCCACCGCTTCCGTCAGGTGCTCTGGTGGCTCGCTCACGCGCAACACGACGCAGCCGTCGTCCTCGCGCTGCTCGAAGACATCGCCTACGGTCATCGCACACAGACCGGCTCGGGGTCTCCGGGCGCCGGGGTCTCGGTACGTTCTTCGACGCCGGAAGGGCGGCGCAGTAACGCCCCGACCGCAAGAACGCGTCGCCGCGGCTTCGCCACGTGGGCCGTCGGCGTCGGCGTCGGGTGTGCAGACTGTCAGCGCCGTGCCCCCATCGCAATCCCGGCTCCGTGCGCCGTGCGTGAGCGATCGGAGGGTACGGCGATTGCCGTCATGACCAGGCCCGCCCGCACGGCCCAGCGCCCCTCGAATCCGGTCAGCACGGAGTCACCGAGCCGCCATCCGGGCACCAGCAGCTCTGCGGTGAAGGTCCCGCCGTCCGGGTCGAAGGTGATGAACGCGTCCTCGAACTCCAGCGGACGCCCGGTCATCGGGAACCACGCCTTGTACACGGCCTCCTTGGCACTGAACAGGAGCCGGTCCCAGGGCAGCGACGGTTCGCGGCGACGGCACCGGAGAAGCCCGGCACGCTCCCCGGGCAGCGCCACGGCCTCCAGGATCCCGTCCGGCAGCGGACTTGCGGGCTCGGCGTCGGCGCCCAGAGCGAGCACGTCCCCCTGCCGCGCCACGACGGCGGCGGCGTACCCGTCACAGTGGGTGATGGCCCCCAAGACCCCGGACGGCCATCGCGGTTCCCCGCGCGGTCCCGGCAGGATCGGTGCGGGCGGCGCGCCGATCCCGGCCATTGCCCGGCGGGCGCACCAGCGGCCTGCCGCGAACTCCCGTTTGCGCTTGTCAACCGCGCGCGAGACGAAGGGCTCCTCTTCGCTCAGAAGCGCCCCGGCCGGCGGGTCGCCGAAGATCTCCGCCACGGAGGCCGAGTCCGGCAGCAACTCGTCGATCATCGCAGTCTCCCGTCGGTGCACCTGTGGTGGTTGACCTCGCGAGACTTCGGCGCAGAGCAGCCACTCGCCACGCTTGGCCAGGGTGAGACTACGTCGCGCTCACGAAGCGGACCAATCGAAGTCGCAGGTCGCGCCGTGAAGTACCGGGGAAATGACCAGACTTCCCCAGCATCCTGCGGTCAGCCCTTGCGCAGCGGAGCCCGTACTGCCTGGATACGTCCAGGGCAGCAGCCCGCATCTCCCGAATCGGCTCGAACCACCGTCGCCCGCTTCGCACCGACTCCCGAGGCGCCGGTCTACTGGAAAGGACGGATCAGCCCCATGAGTTCATCCTCTGTGGACGAGGGTCTGTGGTGCCGGCGCTTCCATCCGGCTCCTGACGGGGGTGACCGTCTGGTCTGCTTTCCACACGCCGGGGGCTCGGCGAGCTTCCACTTCCCGGTGGCCGGGGGCGGTGCTGAGCTCCCCCGTGACCGCGATCGTGGGGACGAGGACCCGAAGACCTCCCTCGAGGAGGCCCTGGCCTGGGAGGATCACACCAGGGGCGGATTCGACCTCCAGGTGCTGCCGGGAGGGCACTTCTATCTCACCGATCAGCAAACCGAGGTCATGAGGCTGCTCAGCGATCACTTGGCCTCCACCGCCGTGTCCGGCCGTCCGTCGTGATCACCTGCCTGAACTCCAACGCCGACGAGGCGGCAGCCACCGCACCCTGGCCCTGGGCACTCCCGGGACTGAGGTGACGGGTCCCCGCTGAGCAGGCCGGCGCCGCCCTCCGCGGTCACCGCTCCCGCCCGGGCAGCCTGCCGTCGAATTTTCGTGCCCGCCACAAGCGGAACACACGCTGCAACTAGGGTGGTCGCCACCTGCCCGGCGCGCGGCGTGGCGTTCCGAGGGGGACGATGCAGAAACGGCGGCGACGATGGCAGACCCGACTCAGCCCTCCCCGGGACTCGCCTGTCGCATCCACGCCAACCTCAGACGCCGCCCACCACTGCCCGCACCATCCCCATCAACGGCAGGAACCGCCAGCCAGCGCCTCCTCTTCGACGTCATCATCAGAGCGCAGGCCCCCATCTGCTGCCACCACCTCAGACTGCTCCTGGGAACACCCTGCCTCCCCATGACACTTCGGGCGCTCAAGGCACGGATCCAACGACTTCTGCCCGTCTTCACCCACCACGGACTGACCCTCATCGTCGATCACCAGTGGGGGCTGGCGACTTACCGCACCCGCAGCACAAAAACCCCGGGCAGCACAGGACCGTGAACGTGTCCGCTCGGACCATGCCGCACCGCACGGCTGCCGCGACGCAGGACCGTGTCTGCGAACTCTGACGGGACCACAAGCCCAAAACACAACCCAGGTCTCACCCAGCCGAAGGAGCCGGTTGTTCGGCGGAGGGATTGCCGGTGAGAGCGCTGTAATAGACGGACTTCTGCTGCTTTGTGCGCTCGCTTTGGTTCTTTGCGACCGATGCTTCCAGGGCGTTGCGCACCAGTGTGACGTTCACCGTGCGCTTCGGGTGTGCCTGCGCCAGCTCTTTGGTGACTTCGGCCGCTGACCGCGGTTCCTGGTGCTCGGCGAGCAGGGCGACGACGAGTTCGCGCAGCGGCGGACCGGCAGGTTGTGCCTTCGCATCTGCCTTCGGCTTTAGCGCATTCTTGGGGCGCTTGCCCTTGCCGGCAACCGTGCCGGCGCGACGTGCGCCGGGAACCACTGAGGCCGTTGCCGCCGTGGTCTCCTTTGCGGGGACGGCCCCCAGGGCCGCCTGCATGCTCACCAACAGCTCGTGATCCTGCTGTAGCGCCTCGAGTTGGTCCTGCAGTGCGGCAGCCTCGGACTCGAGGCGTTCTTGTTCCCTCGCGTTGGCCTCGATGTCGGCAGCGACTTGCTGCGCGTATTGGGATTTCAGGGTGGGGTTGTCCTGGGGCACGACAGCTCTCTTTCCTCGTGGGTGTGTTGATGCCGGATGCTACCCACACTTACCGCGTTTATAGAACGGCGAAGTAGCTGGTCAGTCTCGTACTGCCCGGCCGGCACGAGTGAAGTGCCGCCGACGCCCAGTCCTCCGTCGCGTGTCCAGCGCGCCGAATTGCTCGTCGGCGAGCGGCAGATCGGGGCACCCGTCGTCGGTGTCGACCCCGGCCCGCCACCCAGCGGTCGCGGGCACTCGCCGGTGGCCCGGTTCACCCTCACCGGCGTACGCTCCCCGCGCGGGCGACCCTGGTGATTGAACTGAAGCCGCCTGCAAGCCGTACTGATAACGGCGGCCCCGACCTCCAGAGCCTGGTCCGTCGTGCCACCACCGGGCTTCGCACGGAAGGACCTTCGGGTTGTCGCTCTTCACGCGCTCTCGTCAGCTGCCGAATACGGACAAGGCACCCACGGGGGAGGACCTGCCGCCGGGGGACACCGCCGCTGGTCAGGACACCGCCGCGAGTGACGGCACCGGCGCTGGTGAGGACGCCACCGCAGGCGACGCCGCCAGTGACGACGCGGACGACGCGGACGAGGCTGTCGCAGGCGGCGGTTGGCGGGGCAAGCACCCCACCGCGGCTCGGAACGTGACCTGGGTGACCACTGCCCTGGCCGCCGTGCTTGTGCTCTTCGCCCTCCTCCTGCCGAACGAGCCCACCCGCCTCGCGCCCAGCGCGTTCGCGCGCATCCCGGTGGAGGGGATCTTCGGCGCCGCGTTGCTGCTCGTCCTGCCCCCGAAGGCGAAAAAGGTGGTGGCTGTGCTCGCCGGGGTGGGCCTCGGCCTGTTGACCATCCTGAAGTTCCTCGACATCGGCTTCTACTCGGCTCTCGACCGGCCTTTCGACCCGATGCTCGACTGGATCCTGTTCGACGACGCCGAGGCGTTCCTCGGGGACTCGGTCGGCCAGGCCGGCGCGATCGGTGCCGTCATCGGGGTCGTGGTCCTCGTCCTCGCCCTGCTCGTCCTCATGACGCTGGCGGTTGTCCGGCTGAGCCACCTCATGGTCCGGCTCAGAGCCGCTGCGATCCGTACCCTCCTGGTACTCGGGACCGTCTGGATCACCTGCGCAGCGCTCGGCGTGCAGATAGCCGGCGCACCGCTCGCTTCCAGAAGCACGGCCGCGCTCCTTCACGACCGTGCGTACCAGGTGACTGCGGGCCTGAAGGACGAGCGGGAGTTCGCCAAGGAGGCCGCCACCGACGACTTCCGCGACACCCCGGCCGACCAGCTGCTGACCGGGCTGCGCGGCAAGGACGTCATCTTCGCCTTCATCGAGAGCTACGGCCGCAGCGCGGTCCAGGACCCGCGGATGGCACCGCAGGTCGGCGCGTTGCTGGCGGACGGGACCAGTCGGCTGCGCGCGGCCGGGTTCTCTTCCCAAAGCGCCTTCCTCACCTCGCCGACGGCGGGCGGCGGCAGCTGGCTGGCCCACTCCACCTTCATGTCCGGCCTGTGGATCAAGAACCAGAAGCGCTACGACAGCGTCACCTCAAGCGACCGCATGGCCCTCACCGGCGCCTTCCAGCGCGCGGGCACCTGGCGGACGGTCGGCATCATGCCGGGCGTCACCCGGTCCTGGCCGGAGGGGCAGTTCTACGGCCTCGACAGCATCTACGACTCCCGGTACCTCGGGTACAAAGGCCCGAACTTCAGTTGGGCACCCGTACCCGACCAGTACAGCCTGTCCGCCTTCGAACGCCTGGAGCACGGCAAGCCGGGCCGCGAGCCGATGATGGCGGAGATCATCCTCGTCTCCAGCCACAACCCCTGGGCGCCCATCCCCAAGATGATCGGCTGGGACGAGGTCGGTGACGGCTCGGTCTACGACGCCATCAACAAGGCGGGCAAGGACCCCAAAGAGGTGTGGAAGGACCCCAAGAAGGTGCGCACCGAGTACCGGCGTTCCATCGAGTACTCGCTGAACAGCCTGATCTCCTACGTGGAGAAGTACGGCGACGACAACACCGTGCTCGTCTTCCTCGGCGACCATCAGCCCGCCCCGATAGTCACCGGCGAGGACGCAAGCCGGGACGTACCGATCGCGATCGTCGCCCACGATCCGGCCGTTATGGACCAGATTTCCGGCTGGGGCTGGCAGGACGGCCTGAAGCCCGGCCCGAAGGCCCCGGTCTGGCGGATGGACACCTTCCGCGACCGCTTCCTGACCGCCTACGGCCCCCAGCCCGGCTCCAACTCGGCCCCGCCGAGGCGGTAACCGCGGGCACACACCAGGGGGCGGCTATGCGTCCACTGTGCTCCGGGCGGCAGTCGGCTCTTCCGCTGCAGACTCCTTCTTGATGGTGCTGTAGTAGACGGACTTCTGCTGCTTGGTTCGCACGCTTTGGTTCTTGGCTACTGATGCCTCGAGGGCGTTGCGAACTACCGTGACGCTCAGCGTGCGTTCGGGGTGTGTCTGTGCCAGCTCTTGGGCGACTTCGGCTGCCGACCTTGGCTCCTGGTGCCCGGCAAGGACGGCGACGACGAGTTCCCGCAGTGGAGGCGCAGCCTTGTTCGCCTTCCCCTTCGCTTCGGTCTTCGGCTTTGCCGTCTTCCTGGGGCGCTTGTCGGTGTCGGTGCTTGTCTTTGTGCGCCGTGCCCTGGGAACCGTTGCCGTCTTGGCCGCCTTGGCCTGCTCCACGGGTGGAGTGCCCAGGGTCGCCTGCAAACTCACCAGCAGCTCGTGGTCTTTCTGGAGTTCCTCAAGCTGGGCCTGCAGGGCGGCAGCCTCGGACCTGATGTGTTCTTGTTCTCTGGTGTTGCGCTCCAGATCGGCGTCGACCTGCTTGGCGTATTGGGACTGCAGAGTGGGATTGCCCTCGGGCATGACAGCTCACCTTCCTTGTACAACTGTTGAGGGCGGATGCTACCCACACCTGTCGCACTTGAAGAACACTGTGGAACTGGCTGACCTGCCCAGCGGGGGGCGGATGTGCCGTCCAGCCTCCGCTGCGGCACAGACGAGAAGACCTCAACTCGCTACGCGGACTCAGCACGCTTCCACGACAGTTCCGCGGACTGCCGAGCGTGCTGTGCCGCGGCCCCCTCTTCGGCCTTGCCATCGGCCTGCTCGGGGGGCTCCTCCTCGGTCCGCCGCTGCGGGCGGCGGTGCGAGGACTGCGCTCGCGTCGCCCCGAGCGCAGTCACAATCTGACTGCCTTTGCGGGGCTGAGCAGGTAGGCGATCACCACGATGTAGTCGATGGCCGCGCGATCCTCCGATCCGCCGCGCCGCTGCACGGGCCGTGGTGGTGTGTTAGTCGTGGTGTGTTTGTGGGCCGCGTCGTCGCAGCAGTGCGGCAAACGCGGTGGAGCGTGTTCGAGGGGTACGCCAGTAGGCGGAGCCGGGTCCGTGTGACGTCGGACCCAGGTTTGGGCGGGAGTGCCGGGTGCGGGGCGGAACCGCACGGCCTGCGTGGGGGTCGCCCGGGGCCGCGAACGGTCGACTGCCGTCTCGCGGTACGAACCTAAGTCGGCCACCAGCGGGCCGGAAGTGTACGTTCCATCCACTGGTCGGCTGTTCAGTGGATGTCCTGCACATACGGAAAGGGTGCATCATCGGGCCGGACCGCCTGAAAAGGCGCACCCGTTCGGCCTCAGCCAACGGATCCCGGTTCCGCCTCGCCTCATCCGACTCTGCATGCTGGAAAAACAGTCGTTGACGGCCAGACAACCGGACCCTATGGTTTGCGGCACGCGGTCGGCGGTGTGACGCAGCCACCGTGACGAATCATGGATCGTTCAAGATCCAAAGGTTCGCGACGCGCCATGGCATAAGCGGAACCCGCAAAGCCACAGCGATTCGTCGACGGCCCCAGCGGTGCGGCCGCACTCCCCACTCCGCCATGAGATGGCGTAGATCCCCCTTTGCTCAGCCTGAAGTTGTCATCGCCCTATTCCCGCATGCGTGGAATTTCCCAGAGAGGCCGTGCCGAAATGACGCAGCCAACCACACCCATCAGCCGGCGGTCGATTCTGAGGACGGGAGCCGGTGCGGCGCTGGCGGTCCCGTTCGCGGGGAGCCTGCTCACCTCCTGCAGCATCAAGTCCTCCAATGCCGCACCGGCGAACAAGGCCGTGACGGTCACCTCGTACGGCGGCTCCTACAACGACCAGTTGACGAAGACCATCCTGAAGCCGTTCGAGAAGAAGACGGGCATCCGCTCGACGCTGCTCGCCAACACCAGCCTGGCGGCCCTGAAGACGCAGGTGCAGTCCGGCGACGTGCAGTGGGACCTGGTGGAGCTGACGGCTCCGGAGTACGTCCAGGCCGTCAAGGAAGGCCTGCTCGAGAAATTCGACTACGGCATCATCAGCGACAAGGGGCTGCCTTCCTACGCGAAGGCGGAGTACGGCATCAAGTACCTGAGCTTCCTGTTCGTGATGGCCTGGGACCAAAAGCACATCCCCGACGCGCAGGCACCGAAGAACTGGGCTCAATTCTTCGATCAGGGCAGATATCCCACCAAGCGTTCGGTGTACGGGCAGTTGTCGGACAGCTCGGTGCTGGAAGCGGCGCGGCTGGCCGAGGGTGTTCCGTTCGACAAGATCTATCCGCTGGATGTGGACGCGGCGCTGCGTTACCTGGCGCAGCACCCCGGACGCGACAAGCTGATCTACCACACGGCCAACCAGGAGCCGGTCCAGCAGTTGACCTCGGGTGAGGTCACGCTGTCGACCAGCTTCAACAACCGGATCAACGCCGCCCGCAAGGACGGGGCCCGGCTGAACTTCACTTCCTCCAACGCCGTCCTTGCCGGCGACTACTTCGTGGTCCCCAAGGGCGCGAGGAACAAGGAGGCAGCGTTCCGGCTGATGAACTTCATGAGCAACGATGCGGACGCCGGGGCCGACTTCGACCAGACGACGAACCTGACGCTGGCCAACACCCCCGCGCTCGCGAAGTTGCCCGCCGCGGTCGCCGACACTCTTCCCACCAGCCCGAAGATGGCGGACAGCATTCTCGTACGCGACGACACATGGTGGGCGGAGAACCTCAAGGCGACGGAGCAGAGGTTCAAGCTGTGGCAGGCGGGAAGCTGACGATGCCCCTCGCCGCCGCAGCGCCTGTGCAGGCCTGCGCCACGCCCCGCGGACGCGCCTTCCGCGTCCGCGGGGCGTGGTTGCTGCTCCTCGCGCCGATCGCCGCATTCGACGCCATCTTGTTTCTGACCCCGCTGGGGACACTCGTCTCCTCCAGCACGCACAACCAGGCCTACGAGCGGGTGCTGGGCGACCCGCTGGTGATCAGGTCGTTGATCAACACGCTCGAAATCAGCGCGGTCTCCACGCTCGTGACCATCGTGATCGGCTACCTGCTGGCCTGGGTGATCTGGCGCAGTAGCGCGCTCATGCGGGTCGTCCTGTTCGCCCTGGTGCTGCTGCCCTTCTGGACCGGTGTCCTGGTGAAGAACTTCGCCTGGGCGGTCCTTCTGCAGGACAACGGTCTGGTGAACGGAGCCCTGCAGGGGCTCGGACTCACCGACCATCCGCTGACGCTGCTGCACAACCGGTTCGCGGTCGTGCTCGGCATGGTCCACTACCTCCTTCCCTACGCCGTGTTCCCGATCTTCGCCGCGCTGGCCGCGATCGATAACCGGCTGGAGCTGGCCGCGCGTTCCCTCGGCGCGGGCGAGCTGTCGGTCTTCCGCCGGGTCATCCTTCCGCTCACCGTGCCGGGCGTTTCGGCCGCGGGGCTGCTGGTGTTCATCATCAGCACCGGCTTCTTCATCACTCCGGTCGTGCTCGGTGGCCCTGGGGATATGATGATTGCCAATCAGATCGACTTCTACGCCATGGAGTTGACCGACTTTGCCGGCGCCTCCGCGCTCGCGCTCGCGCTGACCGCCATCGTGAGCGTGCTCGTGGCGGTGTACCAGCGGATCCTCCGCGCAGGAGGTACCCATGAGGTCGGCTAATTCTCGGTTCTCCCCGGCGCTGCTGGCCGCCGTACCGGTTTTCGTGTTCCTCGTCGTACCCACCGCGATCGTGGTGCCGATGGCCTTCAACCACAGCCGGTACATCACCTTCCCGCCGGATCGGTTCTCCACCGACGCGGTCACCGGGTTCCTTACCGACACGGCCTGGATGTCGGCCGTACTGGCGAGCCTGCAGACCGCGGGAATCGCCGTGGTACTCGCGGTGCTGCTGGGCGGCAGCGCAGCCGTAGCCCTGCACGGGCGGCAGTTCCCGGGGCGGTCCGCAGTGACCGCGGTGATCCTCGCCCCGATGATCGTCCCACCCGTTGTGCTGGCGCTGGCCTTCTACCAGTTCTTCAACTCCGTCGCACTGGTCGGCACGATTCTTCCGATCGGCCTCGCCCACGCCGTGATCGCGACGCCGTACGCGTTCCTCACCGTCCGCGCCAGCCTTTCCGGCCTGAATCCGGCCCTGGTGCGCTCCGCGCAGAGCCTGGGAGCCGGCACACCGTCCGTGGCACGGTTCGTGTACCTCCCGGTCATCCGGCCCGGTCTCGTCGCAGGGGCGCTGTTCGCCTTCTCCGTCTCCATCGACGAGACGGTGATTGCGCTGTTCCTCCAGTCGCCGAGCGCGACCACGCTGCCGGTGAAGATGTTCACCGACATCCAGTACAACCTGACACCGAAGATCGCTGTCTCCTCGGCCATGTTGGTCACCGTCGCCACGGTCGGACTGCTGGTGCAGGTCTTCTTCATGCTCCGCCGCCGTTCCATCGCCCGGATGCTGCCGCTGACGGCGGCGGCCGCCGACCAGACAGGGTGAGTTCCATGACAACGTCCGCTACGCTCCCGACGGCTGCCTCGCCGGTGGTCGGGAATCAGGAAAACGGTTCCATCGAACTGCGCCGGGTGCGTAAGACCTACGGCGACGTCACCGCGGTCGACGACCTCGATCTGACCGTGCAGCCCGGCGAGTTCGTGACCCTTCTCGGTCCCAGCGGGTCGGGCAAGACCACGACCATGATGATGGTCGCCGGCTTCGAGGAACTCACCTCCGGCATGGTGCTGATCAACGGCGAAGGGGTCGACAAGCTCCCGCCGAAAGACCGCAACCTCGGTGTGGTGTTCCAGAGTTACGCCCTGTTCCCCCACATGAGCGCCCGGGAGAACGTCGAGTTCGCCCTGCGCATGCGCAAGGTCCGGCCGACAGAGCGGCGTCAGCGGGCCGAGGAGGCTCTCGAACGCGTCGGCCTGGCCAAGCTGGGCGACCGCCGCCCGCGCCAGCTGTCCGGAGGACAGCAGCAACGTGTCGCGCTGGCACGCGCCCTGGTCTTCAATCCGTCGGCACTGCTCCTGGACGAGCCGATGGCAGCGCTGGACAAAAGGCTGCGCGAGCAGATGCAGGAGGAGGTCAAGACGATCCAGCGGTCGCTGGGCATCTCCGTGCTGTTCGTCACCCACGACCAGGACGAAGCCATGTCCATGTCGGACAGAATCGTCGTGATGCGCGACGGGAGGATCGTGCAACAGGGCGCTCCGGAGGACGTGTACGCGCATCCCGCGACCGACTGGGTGGCCAACTTCCTCGGCGACACCAATCTCCTGCCGTGCAGCATCGTGGAACGCTCGGGCGACACAGCCGTCGTCGACCTCGGCCGGCTAGGGATCTGCCGAGTACGGGACCGCGGGGCCAAGGGCGATCGGTACGCGGTGTCCATCCGCCCGGAGCATCTGGCGTTCATTCCCGCCGAACGGGCGGAGAACAGCGCGAAGGGCCGAGTGGTGTCCTCCACCAATCTCGGCGCCACCATCCGCCACCGGCTGCGTGTGGGGGAACACGAGCTGCTGATGCGTGAGATGTCCCCGACCTCGCGCACTGCCGCCGAACTAGACGCGGACGTGTGCATTGGCTGGGACCAGGACCCCGCCCAGCTGCTCGTCCTCGACGCCTGACCCGGACACACCCGGTGGGATCGACATGCCTGCGGGCACGCGTCGCGCCGGGGCGAAATTTCTCTAGAAGGGTGGTACGACACGGCGCCAGCCTGATCCGAACGGCGTGAGCCCGCTGATCGCTTGGAGCGCGCGGTGATCTCCGCGCGCTCCAAGGGCCTCGTGCTTTGACCGCGTCCGCACCGACTTCTTCAGTTTGGTGGCGGCGACCAGCCGCGTGGTCTGCAGGCCGGCCGGCCTGGCAGCTGCTCGTCCAGGGTGAACTCGCCGTTGTCGATGGCCGCTTCGAGCCAGTCGGTCCGCCGCGCGGACCTTCGCGATGCCGCGGCGCGAGAGGGGCAGTCTTAAGCCGCGCCACGCGACGGGGGCGTCCCGTGAGTCCTTCGCAACCACTCGTTGAGGGCGACCAAGTCCGCTTCGGTGAGGCCCTGGTGGGGGTCGACGCGATGGAGCAGGGCTTGTCCTCGATGGTGTGCGGATACCCAGGCCCGATCGATATCAGTGATCTCATCGTCCACCCAGACGAATGAGCGTCCCGCTGCCCAGTCGACGAGGGCGCGGGTCTTCCAATGGAGTCCGTCCCGCCCATCCTGCTCATCCTGGTCGGACGGCTCCGGCCAGATCACCACTGCCAACTCCGGCAGGCCGATCCGCGGGGCGATGCACTCGTTCGCCTCGGCCATCCATGTTGTGGCCCAGACCAGATCGCACGGTAGCGCCGTCAATCGGGGCCCGAGCTTGGGATTGATCCTGGCCAGAAGGGGATTCGAGTCGGCCTCCCATGGTTCGGGACCCGCCGGACAGGTCGGATATCCGTCCGGATACTGCTGCGGCGCCGCGCCGAATGGAATGAGTGGTCCGTCGACATCGAGGAAGAGCAGTGGAGGCTCTGCAGAACCGGTCACAACTGCACGATAGCGGCTCATCCTGACAGGCTCGATGAGGAGGTCCGCCAAGGGCAGGAGGGACACCGCGCTTCGCGAGCCGAAGGTCGGGCGCCTATCGGCGAATGGCCCTCACCGCAACAGCGCCGCGAGCAGGTCACCGGGTCAGGACGGGCCGGACCGCACACGAGCCTCCTGCGCGCACGCGTCGGCCCCAGTCAGCCGCAGTTGCAGCCAGCAGGAGAGCCGGACGTCGGGGTGGTCAAGGTCGATCCCGAACAGCTCGCGGGCGCGGCGGAGCCGGTATTTGAGGGTGTTGGGGTGGATGGTCAGCCGTTTCGCGGCCTCGCCCACGTTGCCGACCGCGTCCAGCCAGATGGCGACTGACGCGGCGTAATCCGTGTCCCGGACGCGGTCGTGTTCGAGCATGGCATCGATGCCGGGATGGCGGAGCCGCGGCCGGCGGGCGAGCTCGTCGGCGAAGTGGAGCAGCAGCACCTGGGCGTGCGTCTCGGCGAGTCCCGCGACGGCCGGCGTGTCCGGCGACGCGGTGGTCACTCGGAGGATGTCGTCCACTTCGGCACGCAGCTCCGGCAGTTCCGCCGGTCCGCCCGCAGCGCGGCTGACGGCGGCGCGCAGCGGTATCTCCAGGATGCGGCCGAGTGCGGCGATGGCCTGCTCCGCAAGGCGGCGGGCCTCGGCGGGACGGGACTGCGGCAGCAGGGTGTAGACGGTACGGCCGACGGTGGCCACGGCCGCCTCGTCGTGCACGGCGGCCCAGTGCCGGGCGGCCGCGGCGCCCAGCCGGACGACCGCCGGGCCCGTTCGGTCGGTTCCGTACGCGGCCGGTGCGAACCCAAGGAGCATCAGCTGCGGCCGCTCGGGCAGACCGAGGTGGAAGCGGATCTCCTGCTCGGTCTGGTCGCCTCGCAACGCGGCACGCAGCGCGTCCTCGCGCGCCCGCAGGTCGAGCTCGGCCGAGCTGCGGCGGCGCAGCATGTGCAACGCCGCGAGTCGCGCGCCGTCCAGCAGCGCCCGGTTGCCCGCCGCGTCGAGCGGGGACACCCCCTCGATCGCCCAGATGGTGCCCAGCGGCAGGTCCCCCGCCCGGATGGCGGCGGCGGCACGCGGCAGTTCGTCGGGCGCGATGACCGGCAGCCGTACGGCTCCGGGCGCGGCCAGGACTTCCCGGTACTGGCGCACCTGCTCGGGATCGTCGGGGACGCGCCGCTCCAGGATTCCGCGTCGGCGCAGATCGTCGATCCGCTGGCCCGGGATCGACGAGTACGCGAGCACCCGGTGGTCGAGGTCCTCAATCGCCACGGAACCGCCGATGACCGCGGCGACGGCGTTGGCCAGAGCAAACAGCTCCTCGCTGGTGCCGCCGAGGCTCGGCAGGTTTGGCGAATCCGTCATCTCCATGGCCAGACCTTAGGCGATCGCGCCAACGACGGGGACCGGCGGCGGCCTCAGCATGGTGCGGAACCGATCCCCGTCCGGGAGCCGGCACGCGGCGGCCCGATGGCACGCAGCAACACCTATCAAGGAGAAGGCCCATGGTCCCCGGGACCGCGACGCCCGTCCGCCTCCCGTACGACGAGCCCTCGTACAACGATCTGCTCGGACTCTTCCCGCCCGGCACCGTCACCGCACCCGACGGGGGCCTACGCATCGGCGGATGCCATGTGGCCGAGCTGGCGGAGCGCTACGGCACCCCCGCCCTGCTCATCGACGAGGGCGCGCTGCGCGCCCGCGCCCGCCGCTACGCCGACGGGCTCGCCGCCCGTCGGCCGAACTCGGCGGTGGCCTTCGCCTCCAAGGCCTTTCCCTGCACGGCGGTCTACCGGCTGCTCGCCGAGGAGGGCCTCTCCATCGACGTCGCGAGCGACGGCGAGCTGGCCCTCGCCCTGGCCGGAGGCACCGACCCGGCGAAGGTCATCGTGCATGGCAACGCCAAGACCGACGACTACCTCCGCACGGCCGTCGAGACCGGGGCGGGCCTGGTCGTCATCGACAACTTCGACGACATCGACCGCCTGGAACGCATCCTCGCCGGCACCCCCGGCCGCGAGCAGCCCGTCCTGGTCCGAGTCACACCCGACGTCCGCCCCGACACCCACGAGGCGATCTCCACCGGCCAGCGCGGGTCGAAGTTCGGTCTGCTGCTGCCCCAGGCCCGCGAGGCGATCGCCCGGCTGCGCGGCAGCGACCGGCTGAGGCTGGACGGGCTGCATGTGCACGTCGGCTCGCAGATCCTCGACAGCGAACCGTTCGTCCAGGCCGTGGAGGCGGTGGCGGAGCTCGGCGACTTCGACGTGTACGACCTCGGCGGCGGCCTCGGCTCCCGCTACACGTACGAAGACCGGCCTCCGAGCGTCGAGGACTACCTGGACACCCTGACGGCCGCGGCCGACGCGCTGCTGCCCGCCAGTGCCCGCGTCATCGTCGAGCCCGGCCGGTCGATGGTGGCCGAGGCGGGAGTCTCGCTCTACCGCGTCGTCACGGTCAAACGTGGTGGTGGCGAGACCTTCGTCGCCGTGGACGGCGGCATGGGCGACAACCTCGAAGTCTCCCTGTACGGGCAGCGGTTCGAGGCCACGGTCGCCACGCGGGTGGGCGGCGGCGAACCGTGCCGGCTCGTCGGCAGGCACTGCGAATCCGGCGACACGCTGAGCGCCGGCGTACTGCTGGACGACCCGCGCCCGGGCGACCTGATCGCCGTACCCGTCACGGGCGCCTACACCTACTCCCTCTCCAACAACTACAACGGCTCCTGCCGGCCGCCGGTGGTCTTCTGCCACGACGGGCAGTCCCGCGCGGTGGTGCGCCGGGAGACCCACGCAGACCTGATGCGCCGCGACCTCCCCTGACGACGACTCCCCCCGCTCCCCGGAATGAGGCTGCTTTGAGACTCGACGTGACACTCCGCCACCAACTCCTGCGACGCAAGCCGGTGGAAGCGTTCCTCGCGGACGCCGAAGCAGCCGACGGCGGCGGCCTGCGCCGCACCGTGGGCGTCTTCCAGCTCACGATGATCGGCATCGGCGCCACGATAGGCACCGGCATTTTCTTCGCCCTCAACGCGGCTGTCCCCGAGGCCGGTCCCGCGGTCATCCTCTCCTTCGCCATCGGCGCGGTCACGGCGGCCCTCACCGCCCTGTGCTACGCCGAACTCGCCTCCGCCGTACCGGTCTCCGGGTCGTCGTACTCGTATGCCTATGCCACGCTCGGCGAGTTCGCGGCCTACGCGGTCGGCTGGTGCCTGCTGCTGGAGTACGCCGTCTCCGGCGCGGCCATCGCGGTGAGCTGGGGCCAGTACCTCAACGACCTGACCCAGCGCCTCTTCGGCGTGCAGATGCCGGCAGCCATATCCGCACCACCCGGCGACGGTGGCTACCTCAATCTGCCGGGCGCCGTACTGGTGTTGCTGTGCTGCGTACTGCTGGTGCGCGGTGCCAAGGAGTCGGCGATGGTCAACACCGTGATGGTGCTGCTCAAGCTGGCGGTGCTGGCGCTCTTCGTGGTGCTGGGTGTCACCGGCTTCGACTCGGCGAACCTGCACCCCTTCGCCCCGATGGGCATGGCGGGCATAGGCGCCGCGGCCTCCACGGTCTTCTTCTCCTTCATCGGTCTCGACGCCGTCTCCACGGCCGGCGAAGAGGTACGCAACCCCCGCCGCACGCTTCCACTGGCGATCATCTGCGCACTCCTCGTGGTCACCACGGTGTACGTGCTGGTGGCCCTGGTGGGCGTCGGCGCCCAGCCGTGGACGGCGTTCGCGGGCCAGGAAGCGGGCCTTTCGGCGATCCTGGCGAAGGTCACCGGGGCCGGCTGGCCAGGGGTGGTCCTCTCGGCGGGCGCGGTGCTCTCCATCGTCAGCGTCACGCTCGTGGTGCTGTACGGACAGACCCGCATCCTGTACTCCATGGGCCGCGACGGAATGCTCCCCGCCGCCTTCCACCGGGTCGACCGCCGCACCGGCACCCCGGTGCTGGGCACGGTCATCGTGGGTGCGTTCGTGGCCCTGATGGCCGCGGTGTTCCCGCTGGACATCTTGGCGGACCTGACAAGCCTGGGCACGCTGGTGGCCTTCACCGTCGTCTCGGCCGGCGTGATCATCCTGCGCCGCAGGGCGCCCCATCTGGAACGCGGCTTCAAGGTCCCGGGCTACCCGGTGGTGCCGGTGCTGTCCATCGCCTTCTGCGGCTACCTGCTCTACGGACTACCGCTGCCGGCGTACGCCATGTTCGCCTGCTGGATTGCTGTGGCCCTGGCGGTGTATGTGCTGTACAGCCGCCACCACTCGCGGCTTCAGGCGCAGATGGCGAAGGACGAGGGCGAGCCTGAATCAGCGACCTTGACGCCCTGACGGGCCATGCCGCCCGACTGCGGCCGACGGCTTCCCCTGGGCGGGGCCCGTCGGCCGCTGTGGCGCCCAGCCGCCGGTCAGCACATCTTGTAGTCGACCCTTGTCGAGTTGTAGGAGCAGGTGTCGACCTTGGTCCCGTTCGCCCTCTTCAGGGTGGCGGTGTCCTTGTCGTTGTTCCACACGTACCACGCGCGGCCCTGGTAGCGGTTGGCCGCGGTGTTGGTGCCCTTGCCGGTGCGCACCGTAACCGTCTTGCCCCTGGCGAGCGTGAAGGTGCCGAAGGTGTACTTGTGGTTCTTCGCATCGACCAGCACCCAGCCCTTCAGACTGACCGCACCGCCGGTGGTGTTGCGGATCTGCACGTACTCCGCGTTCAGGCTCGAGTTGGCGCCACGGTCCGAGCCGGGGCTGTCGTAGTAGATCTTGTACAGATGGACCGAGCCGGCCGCCTGCGCGGGCGAAGGCAGGGCGATGAGGCCGGCGAAGGCCGCGATGGTCGAGGCAATTGCTATGGAGCGGGTACGGAGCATGAACGTCCCTCGGGGTCAGGCCGGGCACCCCCCAAATTGGGCCCAGCAAGGCGCCAATAATAGGACTATCCAGCCCGTCTGTGGCAGGAGTTGAAAAACTGGGACAAGCCACGGTCGCGTGCGGCGAGGCCGGGGAAGTCGCCGGGCAAGGCGAGCGCGGGGCCTGCGTGAAGAAGGCCCTGATCGCTGGCCATAATCACTCGATGCAACACAGGCCCCGCCCCCGCCGATCCTCCACCGAGCTGTCCGGCAGAGACAGGCTGGCCTCCCTGACCGGGCTGCGTTTCTGGGCGGCTCTACTGGTGGTGCTGTACCACCTGTCGCGGCAGGTCGGCCGGATACCCGGGGCCAGCGAGGCCGTCTGGTACGGCCGCACCGGAGTGACCTTCTTCTTTGTACTGTCCGGATTCGTCCTGGCATGGACGTACGACGGCAAGCAGGTTCCCACGCAGGTCTTTCTCTGGCGGCGCTTCGCCCGTATCTGGCCGCTCCTCGCGGCCACGACTGTGCTGTCCGTCGGGGTCTGGGTCGCGCTGGGCAAGGCGGTGTCGGCCAAGGCCGTGGTCGCGTCGCTGCTCCTCATCCATGCCTGGATACCGGACAACGCCGTACTGAAGGGCGGAAACCCGGCCGCATGGTCACTCAGCGACGAGGCATGGTTCTATCTCGTCTTCCCGCTGCTGATGGCCCTCCCGGCCCTGCGTTCAGCCCGCGGCCGCCGCCGGATCCGGGTCATGGCCTGTGTGGGCACCGTCCTCGTGTGGCTGAGCGGATCCCTGATCGTCGACCCGAGCCTGCGGGTCTGGGCCCTCGACTATCTGCCGTTGACCCGCACGCTGCAGTTCCTCCTCGGCGTCGTGGCCGGCCTCGCGGTGGCCCGCGGCCGGCGGCCGCCCATCGGTCTGTGGCCCGCCGTGGTACTGACCGTCGGCTGGCACCTCGCGCTGGTGCCCTGGTCTCAGGCCGTTCCCGACGCCCTCTGGTACAGCCCGTACCAGGCCTCGCAACTGCTCTCCGCGCCCGTCTTCGCGCTGCTTGTGGCAGCGGCCGCCCGCGCGGACCTGGACGGCCGGAGGACCGGTCTCGGCGGAGCATGGGCAGTGCGGCTGGGGCACTGGTCGTTCGCCTGGTACCTCATCCACGAGATCGTCATCCGGGTGTGGTTGGGGAGGTACGGA
Source organism: Streptomyces sp. V1I1 (assembly GCF_030817355.1). Classification (NCBI taxonomy): domain Bacteria; kingdom Bacillati; phylum Actinomycetota; class Actinomycetes; order Kitasatosporales; family Streptomycetaceae; genus Streptomyces; species Streptomyces sp. V1I1. The sequence goes on from NZ_JAUSZH010000001.1 coordinate 488,567, forward strand.
CGCCCGGAGGACGTACTCGGCACAGCCCAGGTGTGGTTGGTGGTGATCGTGGCCAGTCTGGCCCTTTCCGCATGCGCCTATCACTGGGTGGAGCACCCGCTCGAGCGCATGCTCCGCAGTGCCGGCCCACGTGTTCCCACAGGTGACAGCCGCGTTCCCGAACCGCGGGCGGGCGCCGGGATGGCATGACGTGTTCTCGCCGCCATCAGAACCGGCGGACCGGAGCCCGAGGCGTCAGCCGTCCACCGGCAGACCGCGAGGCTCCTTGATCCGCTTCATGACGATCTGCGAGTTGACCTCTGTGACACCGGACAGCGCGGTCAGCTTCTCGATCCACAGCCGCTCGTACGCGCGCAGATCCGCGACCGCGATACGCAGCAGGCATCCCGGGCTCCCGAAAAGCCGGTACGCCTCGATGACGTCGGGGATGTCCTGGAGGCCGGCCTCGAAGGCCTCGACCACCTCGCGATCGCGCTTCACCTCGATGGAGACGAGGACTTCGAAGCTCCGGCCTACCGCCTCCGGGTCGATCACCGCGCGATAGCCCTGGATCACCCCGTCCTGCTCCAGTTGCCGGACACGGCGCATGCACGGCGAGGGGGTCAGACCCACCCGCTGCGCCAGCTCCTGATTGCTCAACCGTCCATCGTTCTGAAGCTCACGCAAGATATCTCGGTCAATTCCATCCATGGCGCAATTATCCACCAGCTCGTGTTGCAATGAAGTCAAAATGAGCGATCATATTGCGGGGCAAGGCTCCTATCATTGCGTTCGACTGCTCCGGCATCCCCGGGTCAGCCATGGGGCGCAGCCCGGCCAGGGCCACGAGCGAGGCCGGGCAGCGTGCCTCGCCAAAATTCGCCGCCACACCTGCGGCACGAACAAGGAATGAGGCGCTGTGGGACGGGTCGTCGTCATCAGCACCGGCGGGACGATAGCCAGCCGCTGGCAAGGTTCAGGGTTCGCCGCCGACGCGGGTGGCCAAGAGGTCATGGCGACCGCCCCGTTGCCCGAGGGCGTCACCGTCGAGGTCGTCGATCTGTTCAGCGTGAACAGTCCGCGCCTCACCACCGCTCACCAACTCACCCTGCTCCACACGGTGCACGAGGTGCTCGCCGACCCCGGCGTGCAAGGCATCGTCGTCACCCACGGCACCGACACCCTGGAGGAGTCGGCGTTCCTGGTCGACCTCCACCACGACGACCCGCGCCCGGTCGTCTTCACCGGCGCCCAGCTTCCGCTCGACGCGGCCGACGGCGACGGACCCGGCAACCTCCACGACGCGCTGCTGACCGCCGCGACGACGCGCGGTCTCGGGGTACTGGTCGCCTTCGACGGCAAGGTGCACTCCGCCCGCGGCACCGTCAAGACGCAGACGCTCGCCGCCGACGCCTTCGGCGACCCGTCCGGCGCCCGCATCGGAAACGTCGGCTTCGGCCGGATCTCCGTACTGCGCCACCCCCAGCGCCCGGCCGCGCTGGCCCTGCCCGGCATGCCGGACACCCTGCCCCGCGTCGACATGGTGATGCACCACGCCGACGCCGACCCGCTGCTGCTGAACGCGGCCGTGAACGCGGGGGCCCAAGGGATCGTCCTGGTCGCCACCGGCGCCGGCAACGCCACCCCCGAGATCGTCGACGCCGTCTCCGCCGCCACCTCCCGCGGTGTGCTCGTCGCCCTGACCACCCGGGTCCAGGCCGGGCCGGTCACCGAGATCTACACCCACGGCGGCGCGGTCGACCTCGTGGCCGCGGGTGCCGTGCCGACCGGCACACTGCGGGCCGGCCAGGCCCGGATCGCCGTGCTCACCGCACTGCTCGCCGCCACCGGTCCGCATGAGCGGGAACGGGTACTGCGCCACGCGCTCGGCGAGGCCATGTCCGCCGGCGCCAACCCGTCGGCCGAACTGGTCCAGGCATAGACGAGCGGGGCACGGCGGCACAGATCTGCCCTGCCGCGCTACGGTTCCACCAGTCGCGGAAGGCACACCCGGAAGGCCGTGTGGCTGGGGCGGCTGGTCAGATCGACCCGCCCGCCGTGCGCGGTGGCCACCGCGTGGGTGATCGCCAGCCCCAGGCCCGTACCGCCGACGCTTCTCGCCCGGCCGTCATCGGTCCGTACGAACCGGTCGAAGACCTCGGACTGCAGCCCCTCGGGCACACCTGGCCCGTCGTCCTGGACGAGGATTTCCACCTCGTCCTCCCGCTCCACGAGGCGGACGGTGACCTGGGTACCCGCCGGTGTGTGCGTACGGGCGTTTGCGAGCAGATTGGTGAGCACCTGCTGCAACCCCCGCTCGTCGCCCCGCAGCACCACCGGTTCCTCCGGCAATTCCATGATCCAGCGGTGGTCCCGTCCGGCGGCGCGGGCGTCACTGACCGCGTCGAGCACCAGCCGGGTCAAGTCCACCGGTTCGCTGGCCAGCGGGCGGCCGGCGTCCAGCCGGGCCAGCAGCAGCAGGTCGTCCACCAGCTCGCCCATCCGCACCGACTCGCACTGGACCCGGCCGAGCCGCTGCCGTACCTCGTCCGGGATCGGCGCCTGGCTGCGCAGCGCGAGCTCCGCGTGGCCGCGAATCGAAGCAACCGGGGTGCGCAGTTCATGGCTGGCGTCGGCGGCGAAGCGGCGCAGCCGCTGCTCGCTGGCATGCCTGCGCGCCAGCGAGTCCTCGACGTGCTGCAGCATCCTGTTGAACGCACTGCCGACCCGGCCCACCTCGGTCCGCGGATCGGTGTCCGGCACGCGCTGCGGCATGGCCACTTCGCCGCCACCGAGTGGAAGCTGGGCAACCCGGGAGGCGGTCGCGGCCACCCGCCGCAGCGGGCGCAGCGAGAGCCGCACCCAGAGAGCGCCGGCGACACCGGCAGCGAGCAGAGCCCCGCCGAACACCACTGCCTCGACCAGTTGCAGCCGGCGTACGGTCTCCTCCACCGGTCGCAGCGGCAACCCGGTGATCAGCACATCGCCCGCCGGGCCGCGGATTCCCATCACTCGGTACTCGTCCAGCGCGGAGAGGTGGACGCTGCGGCCCTGGCCGTCGGCGGGCACCCGCACCAGGTTCTCGCGGTCGGACGCGCTCAGCGGCACGGAGATCTCGGTCCGGTCGCGGACCACGGCGGCCTGGGTCACCGACCCGTCCAGAACGCAGGCGCCGAAGGTGCCCGTGGACTGCCCGCGAGTGTCGGGGCCGGACGCGGACGCCTTTGACGCCTTGGCAGGATCCAGGCTGGCCGGGAAATGGCCGCCGACCGCCGTCAGTTGCTGGTCGAGCCGACGTACGAGAAAGCCTTCCAGAGCAGCGGTCGTGGCGACGCCGACCGCCAGGCAGCTCAGAGCCAGCAGCACCACCAGGCCGAGGGTGAGCCGCACCCTGAGGCTTCGGGCGGACGGTATCGAGAGACGTTTCATCGCACGTCCGGCTTGAGTACGTAGCCGACTCCGCGCACCGTGTGGATCAAGGGGGTGCGTCCGGCGTCGATCTTCTTGCGCAGGTAACTGATGTAGAGCTCGACCACATGGGCCTGGCCGCCGAAGTCGTAACTCCACACGCGGTCCAGGATCTGTGCCTTGCTGAGCACCCGCCGCGGGTTGCGTATCAGGAAACGCAGCAGTTCGAACTCGGTGGGCGTCAGATCCACCACCTGTCCGGCGCGCGACACCTCGCGGGCGTCCTCGTCCATCACCAGGTCGCCGACGGCCAGCAGTTTGCCGGTGTCCGGCGTACGCGTCATTCCCGCGCGGCGCAGCAGCCCGCGCAGCCGGGCGAGTACCTCCTCCAGGCTGAACGGTTTGGTGACGTAGTCGTCGCCGCCTGCGGTGATCCCGGCGATGCGGTCCTCCACGGCGTCCCGCGCGGTCAGGAACAGCACGCACACCCCCGGCGCCGCGGCGCGCAGCCTGCGCAGGACCTCCAGACCGTTGATGTCGGGCAGCATCACGTCCAGCACCACCGCATCGGGATGGAACTGCGAGGCGGTGGCCAGCGCGTCCTCGCCGGTGCCGGCTGCTTTGACCTCCCAGCCCTCGGAACGCAGGACGTCGCAGAGGATGCCGGCCAGGTCGGGTTCGTCGTCCACCACAAGCACTCGCGCCGGCGTGCCGTCGGGACGACGCAGAGCGGCCGGTGCGGCGGCAGAGGCGTCGGCCATGGGCCTGTCGGTGAGGGCGGGCGCGGACGCTGTGGAGACGTCGTCGGTCGCGGGAGTGGCGTGCGTGTCCATGGTCCTCGCAGTATCCCGCCCCAACCTCTGTGTTTCCTCTGAGTCCTCCGGTCGACCCCGGCGAGGGCCCGTCTTCAGAGGAAACACAGAAATTCCGCTGCCAGGGTGAGCCACCGGCCGGTTCCGGGGCCCTGGCGCCCACGGAATCCCAGGCCGACACCCGGAGTCCAGCTGAAGGGGAGCCTTGATGACCACCGTCCAGCACACCGGCGCGGCCACGTCCGTGCCGCGACACGCGTCGCCGCCGACACGACGGCCGTGGCGGCCGCCTGCCACGGCCGTCCTGGTGGTGATCCACGCCGGTGCGGCGGCGGTACTCGCTCTGTGGTGGCGGAACACGCCCTCGGTCGTCGGCATCGACGGCTGGCTGACGGGCGCCGGCCGCATCACCGGACTCCTGGCCGGCTATGCCTGCGCCGTTCTGCTCGCGCTGATGGCGCGGATCCCGGCGCTCGACCGGGGCGTGGGCAGCGACCGGCTCGCCCGCTGGCATGCGATCGGCGGGCGGTACACCGTCTCCCTCGCCCTCGCTCATACGCTGCTGATCATCTGGGGGTACTCCATCACCTCCAGCACCAGCGTCGTGGACATGACGACGACCCTGGTGCTGCGGTACCCGGACGTACTGAAGGGCACCATCGGCATGCTGCTGTTTGTCGTGGTCGGCGCTGTGTCAGCCAGGGCCGCGCGTCGCCGCCTCAGCTACGAGACGTGGCACTACCTGCACTTCTGCACCTATCTCGCGGTCTATCTGGCCTTCTTCCACCAGCTGTCGAACGGTGCCGACTTCATGGCGGACCGTCCTGCGCGGCTGGCCTGGTACACGCTGTACCTCACAGTTGCGGCGCTGCTGCTGCGGTACCGCTTCCTCAGCCCGCTGCTGCGGGCGCTGCGCCACCGCCTACGAGTGGCCGAGGTCCACCCCGAAGCGCCCGGAGTGGTGTCCGTGTACCTCACCGGCGAGAAGCTGGACCGCCTCGGCGCGGAGCCGGGACAGTTCTTCCGCTGGCGCTTCCTCGCCCCGGGAATGTGGTGGGCCGCCAACCCGTACTCGTTGTCCGCTCCGGCCGACTCCCGCTATCTGCGGATCACGGTCAAGGAGGCCGGCGGCCACAGCCGTGCGGTGGCCCGGCTGCGGCCCGGTACCCGGGTGTGGGCCGAGGGGCCGTACGGAGGTTTCACAGCAGCGCGCCGCAGCCGGTCCAAGGTGCTGCTGCTCGCCGGCGGCGTCGGCATCACCCCGCTGCGCGCGCTGTTCGAGACTCTGCCCGGCGAAATGACCCTGCTCTACTACGCCCGCCGCGAGGAGGATCTGGCGCTGCGCGGGGAGTTGGACGAGATAGCCGCCGCGCGCGGTGCCCGGGTGCTCTACGCGATCGGTGAGGGCGCGGGGCATTCCCTGCCGCTGACGGCGGACGCGTTGCGCGACGCGATCGGGGACCTGGCGGACCACGAGGTCTACCTGTGCGGGCCGCCGGGGATGACCGCGGCCGCCAAGAGCGCCCTGCGGGACGCCGGGGTGCCGGGTCGCCACATCCACCACGAGTCGTTCGAGTTCTGAGGAGGTACCGCTGTGAGCCGAGCCGTACTGGCAACCACGGCGACAGTCGCCGGCGTGGTGCTGATGCTGTCACTGAAACCGCACCAGAGTCCGACCGCCGCGTCCGCGCCGCCGGTCACACCGCCGGTCACGCCGTCCACCACCGGCACGCCCGACGACGGGCCGACGGGCGGCAGCCCCTCGGCCAACCGGGACCCCGGCCGCCTGTCAGGCACTTTCACCGGGGACACCGTCACCACCGCCCAGGGACCGGTGCAGGTCAGGATCACCATGGGCCAGGGCAGGCTGACCGCGGTGGACGTCCTGCAGGGAGTGCACGAGCGCGGCCCCAGCGCCGAGGCCGTGCCGCGACTGACCCAGCAGGCACTGGCCGCGCAGAACGCACAGATCGACGCCGTGTCGGGCGCCACCTTCACCAGCGAGGGCTACATCTCCTCCCTGCAAAGTGCGCTGGACCGGGCCCGTGGGTGAGGACCGGGTCCTGCGCCATGTGGAGCATGCGATGGGCACCGTGTTCTCGTTCGCCGTCCGGAGCGAGCCGACCCGCGCAGTGACCCGGGCGATGGCCGACGCGGTGGCCTGGCTGCACCGGGTCGACGCGGTGTTCTCCCCCTATCGCACTCACAGCCAGATCAGCCGCCTCGGGCGGGGTGAGCTGACCGTCGGCCAGTGCGACCAGGAGGTGGCCGAGGTGCTCGATCTGTGCCGGACCGCCACCCGCACCAGCGGCGGACGGTTCAGCTCGACGCCCGGCGGGCGCCTCGACCCGTCCGGCATGGTCAAGGGCTGGGCGGTGGAGCGAGCTTCACAGATCCTCTACGAGGCGGGCGCCCGGCACCACTGCCTCAACGGTGGTGGCGACATCCAGGCAAGAGGTGAGGCCGCGCCCGGCCGGCCCTGGAGTGTCGGTGTCGCCCATCCTCTGCACCCCGGCGACCTCACCACCGTGGTCCGCGGCCGTGACCTGGCGGTCGCAACATCCGGCACCGCCGAGCGGGGCCACCACATCGTGGACCCGCACAGCGGACGGCCGGCGACCGGGCTGGTCTCGATCACCCTGGTCGGACGGCACCTCACCGAGGTGGACGCCATGGCCACCGCCGCGTTCGCGATGGGCGACGACGCCCGCGAATGGATCCAGTCGCTCGACGGCATCGAGGCGTTCGCGGTCACCGCTGACGTCCGCGTCTGGTGGACGCCCGGCTTTGCGGAACACGGCCTGATTCCGGCCCGCGGCTCACAGTCAGAGGCGGCGTAGCCGCGCGGCGATTCCGTGCCCGACCAGCAGGTAAATTGCGGCGGGCAGGCCGTAATTAAGGAGGACGCGAAGGCCATCTGTGTCCATTGTGAAAATGTCCTGTGACCACCAGGCCAACCAGTCCGCCATTCCCTCCACAAACTCGACAAAGACGTTCGCCTGGTTGGCTTCGAGCAGGTAGAGCAGGATCCACATGCCCAGGAATACGGCGGCGATGTCCGCGATTGTGTGGATGACCAGGGCCGCCCGTCGCGCGGCGGAGCCGTCCCCGCCGCGTGCGTAGCGGTGGTTGGCGCCCTGGTTGAGGTCGTATCGCTGGTTGCCGCCCTGGTTGAGGTCGTATCGCTGGTTTTCCGGCAGGGGTTCGGTATTACTCACTGGAGTCCCAATCTCACGCGTACACCGCCTCGACGGCACGGAAGAGCGGCCACCGCACGGCGCTACCTCCCCCACAGGAGAAATCCCGGCCGTGGCCGCATAAGGGTCGCTGTCCGCTTCCCTATTTGGAACTGCGTCGCACGCGGATGACGCGTTACACGGTCACCGCGATACGTCCGATATCGACGGCTACGAGAATTCCTCAACACCACCATCGACTTGGAACGGCTGACACCATGTGCCAGTCCAGAGCTCGCGCCGGACCCGGGTCCGGCCCAACCTGGAATCAGCCCCTCGATCTACAAGGCCTCGTGTACGAAGGAGCTGACAGCCATGACGACGCCTCCAGCGGCGTACGACCCGGTGAGAGTGGATGCGGCGCTGGAAGCACCGCTGTCGCGCTGGTTGTGGCTGGTGAAATGGCTGCTCCTGATCCCCCACTACGTTGTGCTGATCTTCCTGTGGATCGCCTTCATGCTGGTCAGCGTGGTCGCGTTCTTCGCCATCCTGATCACGGAGCGCTATCCGCGGCCGCTGTTCGACTTCAATGTCGGCGTGCTGCGCTGGACCTGGAGGGTCTCTTACTACGGGGTACGGAGCGCTGGCCACCGACCGCTACCCGCCGTTCAGTCTGGGCGCGGAGCCCGACTACCCGGCCCGGCTGGACATCGCCTACCCGGAGCGGCTGTCGCGCGGCCTTGTCCTGGTGAAGTGGTGGCTGCTCGCCATCCCTCACTACATCGTGATCGGCTTCTTCGTCGGCGGGTACGGCTCCGGCTCGTGCGGCGGTGGGCTTGTCTTCGTGCTGGCCATCATCGCCGCCGTCATCCTCGCCTTCACCGAGAAGTACCCCAAGGACCTGTTCGACCTCATCATCGGGCTCAACCGCTGGGTGCTTCGGGTTGCTGCCTACGCGGGCCTCATGACCGACACGTACCCGCCCTTCAGACTGGACATGGGCGGTTCTGAACCGGCTGCCGGCCATGACCGCGGCGCTGGTGGGCGGTTTTTCTGACCGGCCTTTCTGATCGTCCATAAGCTGCTGCACCTGACACCTGTTCGGATGGGCGTTCGAGGGTGTATGAAGGTGCCACCCATTCGTAGTGCTCCCCGAGGGCGTCGGCCATGCCCGCGAAAACGAAGATGAGATCAGCTACAGCCATACTCGCGATGCTGACGGCCGCACTCACCCTTGCCGTGTCGGGGTGCCAGGGCGGCGAGGGTACGCAGACGCCGGACGGCCGGTCCCCGTCCGCCGGCGAATCCGCTCCCGGCTCCCACATCCTCGCGGTCAAAATCGACAACGTCGCGCCGGCCCGGCCCCAGACAGGGCTCGAAAAGGCGGACATCGTCTACGTAGAGCAAGTTGAGGCGGGGCTCAGCCGGATACTCGCCGTCTACTCCTCCCAGCTGCCGCCCGTCGTCGGCCCGGTGCGCAGCGCCCGTGAAAGCGACCTGGAGCTGCTCCGGCAGTTCGACCGGCCGACCCTCGCCTTCTCCGGGGCACAGACCAAGCTCTTGCCGCTCATCGAGGCAGCTCCTGTGGACGCACTTCCACCGGAGAAGGCACCGGACGCGTACTTTCGCAGCCGGGACAGAGCCGCCCCGCACAACCTCTATCTACGACCCGAGCGCGCCCTGCACGACCCGCCCGGTGTGAACGCCGCCAAGTACGCCGGCTTCGGCTTCGGTCCCCCGCCGCCGGGCGGCAGACCGGTGACCGAGTACAGCGTCCGCTATCCAGCCGCACGCTTCGGCTTCACCTGGTCGGCAGCCCGGCAACAGTGGCTGGTGGCGATGGACGGGGCCCCCTCCCGCACACCGGCAGGGCGGCAGTTGGGAGCGGCCACCGTGGTCGTGCAGTATGTGACCGTGCGCCCGTCGCGCTTCCACGACCGAGGGGGAAACACGTCTCCGTACACCGAGACCGTGGGCTCCGGCACCGCGCTCGTCCTGCGCAACGGCAAAGCACACGAGGCCCAGTGGGAACGTGGCAATGCCGAGTCCGGGACAGCATTCACGACGCCTGACGGCAGGTCCATGGCCTTCGTCTCGGGACAGATCTGGATCGTGTACGCGCCTCGCTGACTCGGGGCCGGTCGCGGTTCGATGCTTGCCATCCTGTACGCCTATAACGGTGCGGGCCGCGCGTCGTCCCGGAAGCGCACGATGGGGCGGGTACCGGCGTGGCGCGGAGTACTGAGAGGCGGGAGGGGCGGATGGCTGGTGACGTGGGTCGGGGACAGGTGTTGGTGGTGGATGACGACCCGGCCATCCGGCGTTCGCTGGCGCGTGGACTGCGGTTGGCCGGTTTCACGGTGGCCCTGGCCGAGGGAGGGCGGCTCGCCCTGGTCCATGTGCGCCGGGGGCCGACGGATGTGGTCGTGCTGGACATATCCATGCCCGATCTCAGCGGAATTCAGGTGTGCCGGGCGCTGCGCGACGACGGTAACGACGTGCCTGTGCTGATGCTTTCCGCGCTGGATGAGACGACGGACCGGATTGCCGGGCTGCAGGCGGGTGGCGACGACTATCTGGTCAAGCCGTTCGCGTTGCAGGAGTTGGTGCTGCGGCTGGAAGCGCTGTTGCGTCGGCGGCCGCCGAGGGCCACGGACGTGGTGCGCATCGGCAATCTGGTGCTGGATCCCGCGGCGCGCGAGGCGCGGCTGGGCGATGAGTTGCTGACGCTGACCCGGCGGGAGTTCGAGCTGCTGGGGGTCCTGGCACGCAATGCAGGGATCGTGCTCACCCGGAGCCAGTTGCTGGAGCGGGTCTGGGGGTACGACTTCGACGTGCGCACGGATGCCGTCGACACCTTCGTCAGCTACTTGCGGCGCAAGCTGGAGAGCGGCGGCAGGGCACGCATGATCCATACGGTGCGGGGAGTCGGCTTCGTCCTGCGCTCGGACAACGACCACTCGGACAACCATCCCTCGGACGACCATCGCTCGCACAACGGGGGCCGGAGCACGTGAAGCTGTCCACACGTATCGCTCTCGCCGTTGGCGCCACCGTGCCCGTCCTGGTGCTGGCGGCGGGATGGTTGCTGCTCCAGTTGGTCTCCCGTGATCTGCATGCCGAGCAGGACACGCATCTGCGTGAGCGCGCGGTCGTGGTGGCCAAGGATGCCCGGCGGCTGCTGCGGGCCACCGCCGCCGACCGTCCTGCGGTGGTCGAGCAGGCGCGTGAGCGGCAGTTGTACGCCTCAGGCCTGGATGTCGGCATCCGGCTGACCGGACCGCAGGGCACCGTCTCGGGCGGACCGCAGCCCGATGCTTCCGTGCCCCTCCCGGACAGCACGCGCGGGCCGGTCACCGTCGAGGACGGTGCCAGGAGCTGGCGGGTGCTGATGGTCCGCGTGCAGGGCTCGCGTCCTGGTGTCGATGGCACGCTGTGGCTGTTCTCCCCCGATACCACGAGCGAGGACCAGTTGGCTCTCGTACGTCGGCGCGTGGTGACCGTGGCGCTGCTGGCCGCTCCGATTTCCGGTCTGCTGGCTTTGGCTGTCGCCTCACGGGCGAGCCGCCCGCTGCGCCGGCTGCAGCAACGTACGAACGGTCTTGACCCGAGGGCGGATACGGCAAGGCTCGACCACACACGCACCGGGGTCACCGAGGTCGACGATCTCGCCCGGACGCTCCAGACGGTACTTGCCCGCTACGACGAACAGGCCGCCCGGACCACGGGTGCCCTGGCCACCGCCCGGTCGTTCGCGGCCGCCGCGGCGCATGAACTGCGCACCCCGCTGATGAGCATGCAGACCAACCTGGAGATCCTCACCGAGCACCCCGACCTCGGACCGGCGGACCGGGCGGAGGTGCTGGACGATCTGCACAGTGAGCACTCCCGGCTGCTTGGCCTGCTGGTGATGCTGAGGGAACTCGGGCGGGGCGACCTGATCGAGGCCGACGCGTTCGGCCGGGTGGACCTCGCGGAGGTGATCGACGCGTCGGTCGCCGATGCCCGGCGCAGGCATTCCGCGGTGGAGATCACTGTGCCGGTCATGCCACGCCTGAGCGTGCATGGTTGGGAGCCGGGAGTACGGACGATCGTCGACAACCTGCTGGCCAATGCCATGGTTCACGGGCGGGACAGCGACGGACGGGCCCGGATAGAGCTGGGCCTGCGAGGGGGCGGACATCCCGCGGGGTCGGTCGCGGTGCTGACGGTGGACGACCGGGGGCCCGGCATCGCGCCGTCACGCCGTGACACGGTGTTCCATCGCTTCGAGCGCAGGCCCGACAGCCCCGGCTCAGGGCTCGGCCTCACTCTCGTCGCGCAGCAGACCGCCCTGCACGCAGGCCGTGTCCAGGTCCAGGACCGGCCTGGCGGCAGTGGCACGCGGATCGAGGTCCGGCTCCCCGTCCGAGAGAGCAGGCAGACCGAGATCCTCTTGCCGGCCGAGCGGGACTGGCTGATCGGAACTGCGGAGCACCCACAAGGTTTCCACAAGGACAGCTCCTAACTTCTGGGCACGCGCAGGCAACCGGGCCTCGCCCCGTTCGTTCCCGTTGCTGTCGCCATTCCCGTTCCCATTCCCGGAGGAGACACCGTCATGAGGATCGCAAGGACCGCTGCCCTGGCTCTGACCAGCGTCACAGCACTGCTCACCGCCGCGGCAGGCACAGCCTCCGCCGGCGGGGGCACACCATCGCCGGACACCGCGCCCACCGGTGACGGCGCGCAGGCGCTGTGCAAGCGGGTACCGAAGATCGAGAAGCGTCTTGAGCGGGCACTGGACCGCCTCGACGGGGATGCGACGCAGCGCGGCTCCATCGCCCGGCTGGAGAAGCGGGTGGAGAACGCCAAGGCGGCCGGTCACACCGAGATCGAGACCTTCCTCAACGACAAACTCACCTTCCGCCGCTCCCTCGTTCCCACGCTCGAGAAGCGCCAGAAGGACCTGACCGCAGTCAAGACCTGGTGCAAGGCGAACAACAACGGGAGCGAGAAGTGATGCCCTGCCGACGTACGGCTACGGCCGTCGCGACCGCCCTTGTGCTCCTCACGGCCCTCACCGGCTGCGGGCAGGACAGCGCCGGGAAGGGCAGCGGACCGACCGACGGCACCGTGACCACCGGACCGTCGGATGTCACCGAGATGAAGAAACTCGTGGATGCCGCCGAATCGGCCGCCGCCGCAGCGGAATCCGCGGCGGCGGAGGAAGGGCAGGACTGACCCGTCGGCTCAGTATCCGGCCGGGCGCACCAGTCCCGTCTCGACCCGGCTTGCCGAACCGGCAACGTTTCTCGCGACCGCCACGGCGCACACCCATGATCGTGGTGGAGGGCGCGAGCAGGTCCCGCCGACGAGGGTGCCCTCCATGGCCCGCACGACGTCACCAAAGCTCCAGGAGGACACATGTCGCAGCCCGCCCCTTCGGCTTCTGCCCCGGTGCCGGATGCAAAGCACCGATTGCTGGAGGTCCCCGGTGGTCGTATCCATCTGGTGGAGCAGGGCAGCGGCCCTATGGTCCTCCTGGTCCATGGATTTCCGGAGTCGTGGTATTCGTGGCGCCACCAGCTCCCGGCTCTCGCCGCGGCAGGCTTCCACGCGGTCGCCATCGACGTCCGCGGTTACGGCCGCTCGTCGAAGCCTCGCGAGGTGGAGGCGTACCGGATGCTGGCCCACGTCGCCGACAACGTCGGAGTCGTGGACGCTCTCGGCGCACAGACCGCGGTGGTCGTGGGCCACGACTGGGGTTCACCGATCGCCGCCAACTCGGCGCTGCTGCGGCCCGACATCTTCACCGCCGTCGGGCTGCTGAGCGTTCCTTACTCGCCGCGGAACGGGTTCCGGCCCACCGATGCGTTCGCCCGGAACGGCGGGAACGAGGAGTTCTACGTCAGTTACTTCCAGGCGCCCGGACGGGCCGAGACGGAGATCGAACTCGATGTCCGTGCCTGGCTGGCGGGGTTCTACGCCGGGCTCTCCGCCGACAGGATGCCACCGGCCGGCGAAGGCAGTCTCTTCTTCGTCCCCAAAGACGCAAAGCTCTCCGACCGCTTCGTCAGCGACACCTTGCCCTCCTGGCTCACAGAGGCTGACCTCGACTTCTACGCAGCCGAGTTCGAGCGGACCGGACTGACAGGGCCGCTCAACCGCTACCGTAACGTCGACCGGGACTGGGAGGACCTCGCCGCATGGGACGGGGCACCGATCACCCAGCCGTCGCTGTTCATCGGAGGGGACCTCGACGCCCCCACCACCTGGATGGCCGACGCCATCAAGGCCTACCCGACGACCCTCCCCGGCCTGGTTTCCTCGCACATCCTTGAAGGCTGCGGGCACTGGGTGCAGCAGGAGCGGGCCACCGAGGTCAACCGGATCCTGGTCGACTGGCTCCAGTCCCTGCCCGCCTACGCACCGCCGCTGCACGCGTCATCCTGAGACACCCCCGTATCCCCGCAGCGGGTCACATGTCACGGGCCCGGTCGCGCCAGAGCGCGACCGGGCCCGTGACCTCACATCACCCTGACCAGTGGGATGTCAGGGGGCGTTGATCAGGTCATGAGGAGGGACGGTCACCTTACGGGCACCCGTCTTGCCGCTCAGGACGACCTTGCGGAGCGCGACGTTGTTGTTCAGGTTGCTCTCGTAGAGCCGCTTTTCGGGGTTGGCGATCACCTGGATGTAGTACGTGCCGTTCGGCAGATCGGTGACGTCGAAGGACTGGCCTGGACGGTACTGCGTGTACGTGTCGCCGGAACCGACGTCAAGCACTTCCCGTACGGAAAGCGAGCTCTGCTGGCCGCAGGCGGTGGACAGGTCCGTGTTGTTCGGGTGCCAGTTGGCGTTCTTCACCGTGTAGTCGATGGCGTCGGTGTTGGCGAGGCAGAAGGCTTCCTTGCCGCTGCGCACGATCTCCTTCTGGTTGGCGCCGAGCAGGCGGTAGCTGGCGAAGTCGGTGAAGTGCCAGTGCTCGTGGCCCACGCGAGGGTCCCACTCCATGGTGCCTGTGGGCGAGTAGCCGACCTGCTTCCCGGAGGCGTCGTAGAAGTACTGATAGGCGTCCATCAGGTCCTTGCCCGGGCTGCGGAAGCCGTCCACGACCAGCGGTGCCGGGCCCGCGTTCCACACATTGGCACTGAAGACCATGTAGTCCTTGCCCGGGACGTCCCCGTCCTCTCCGTCAGAGATACCGATGTCCCAGGCGGGCAGCGAGCGGAGGTCGGGCTTGGGTACGTTCGGCACGCTCGCCCGGCCGGTGGGGCGCTTCGCGTTCGCCTTCAGCGCGGGGGCGATCCGGGAGCCGTCGGTGTGCCCGGGCCCGTCGCCCAGATGCGCCATCGAGCGGCCGGACTTGAGCGCGTACGGCAGTGCGGGCGGCGCGGGGGCATCGGCGCCGCGGCCCTCGTGGTAGGCGTGACCCGACCCGTTCGTCGCCTGCCCGGACGGCCCCGCTCCGTGGCCGGAGTGTCCGGAAGCCATGGAATCGTGCGAGCCCCCGGCCGCTGCGCCTGGGCCTCCCTCCTCAGGCTTGCGTTCGCGTACGGTCACCTTGAGCGTCTTGGGCTCGTCCGGCAGATTGAACAGGTCGCGGTAGACCTTCGTCACGGACACCTTGGCGGTGTACTTCCCGGCCGGCACGTCCACCGGGCTGGAGTAGTAGCCCGCATAGGTGTTGGACGCCCAGCCCTTCTCCACACCCCATACCGAGCCCAGTGTGAAGGGGTTCGTGGGACAGCTTTCGGGATACTTCGAGTTGGCCGGGGCGTCGGGGCGGATGCGGCCGGACGCATTGTTGGGACAGAAGGTCTCCGTCCGCTTCGCCACTACCTTGCCGCGGGCGTCGGTGAGGGTGACCTCGACGAAGCCCGGCAGGCCGGAGAAGTCCTTGACCAGACCCGCCGGAAGCGTCCTGGTCCGGGTCTTCTTCCCCTCCCGGATGATCTGCTTGGCGACGAGGGGGTCCTTGTAGGACTTACGCGTCACGTTGAACTCAAGAGGAGCGCCCTCGGAGGTGATGTACGTACCAAGGTCCAGGTACACCCCCGATTCGCCTTCCCACCGGTCGAGGGTCACCGAGGTGGACGCGGCGATCAGACGCAGCTTGGGTGAGGACTCCGCCGCTTTGCCCACGGGCGTGGCGGCTGCCACGCCGGCGACCACGGTGAGGGCTGCGGAGGCGGCGAGCGCCGAACGCCATAAACGATTGCGGTGCTGTCTGGTCATCAGTTCCTCGCTTGCGAGTGCCACTTGGACATGAGGCTGAACAGGCGGCGCACGGGCAGACCGTCGACCGGCTACGGTCCGACGGGTGCTGAGCGGAATCGTGGGCCGGCATGTGAGATCGGGAGAAACCTCCACGGGTTGCCTGCCGACTCGCAAGTTCCTGATCGTTGTCCGGAAACAGATCGCGGATCGCGGATCAAGCCGTCCCGGCGCCATTTCCGCCCCGCGGACGCTCGGTTGTGGTACGGCACAGCCGCGAATGAAGTGGCGGGGCCGACGGAACAGATGGGAAGGGCGCGGGTTATCCGTTGGGCGGCGCTGCGGCTGGTGTCTGCGCCCAGTGGACAACCGCCGCGCTTCCATGAGCGGAGCCCACTTTGACAGTTCACCGCCATAATGCTCGGATGACTGTCGACTCCTCCCCTTCCTACTCGGCCTCGGTACAGCGCGTCCGCGTCGTCATCGTGGGCGCAGGACCCGCCGGTCTCACAGTCGCCAACATCCTGCGTGCCGCCTCCGTCGACTGCTAACCTCGCCGTTTCGGTTGGGATGAGGCCGAACGCGAGGCAGAGACACGAAAGTGCCTTCTGAGCTGGGACGATGAACCTTGTCTAGGGGTTCTGTCAGTCCAAGCGGAAGGCACTTTCTGCGTGCAGGGTATCGGTTCTCGTCCCAAGCTCCATGTCTCCGCTGACGGTTTGGGGGTGGTCGGGCATGCCGGGGCACGGTTGCTGGCTGATCTTGCCGATGTCACTGGGCTGACCACCGCGTATTCCACCGCGCTCAGGCCACTTCGGCCGCGCGGCACTGGTCATGACCCGGGCCGGATCGCCACCGATCTCGCGGTGATGCTCGCCGATGGCGGTGAGGCCATCACGGATCTGGCTGTGCTGCGGGACCAGGCAGGGGTGTTCGGCCCGGTCGCCTCCACGCCCACGGCTTGGCGGTTGCTCGCCGACACCGACGACGCCGTACTCGCTTCGCTGCGAGCTGCCCGAGCTTCAGCCCGGGAAGTGGCCTGGCTGCAGGCCGCCGAGACCGGCGAGGGCATACCCGCGGTGACGGCCACAGGGCGCGAACTGCCCGGTCTGGTCCTGGACCTCGACGCCACGCTGATCACCTGCCACTCGGAGAAAGAGCAGGCCGCACCGACCTATAAGGGCAGCTTCGGCTTCCACCCGCTGGTGTGCTTCCTGTCCAACACCGGCGAGGGCATGTCCGGCCGGCTCCGGCCTGGCAACTCCGGAGCCAACACCGCCGCCGACCACATCGCGGTGTTGAACGACGCCCTGACACAGATCCCCGACGCTCACCGGCACGGCACCGAGATCCTGGTCCGCGCCGACAGCGCCGGATCCGCGAAAGCCTTCCTGACCCACATCCGGACCTTGCGCGGGCACGGTCTGGACCTGCGGTTCTCGGTCGGATACGCGGTCACCGAGCCCATCCGCCGCGCGATCCGGACCCTGCCCGAACAGGTCTGGCACCCCGCCCTGGACCAGAACGGGACACTCCGAGACGGCGCCGAGGTCGCCGAGCTGACCGGCATGGTCGACCTTGCCGGCTACCCGGCCGGCACCCGCATCATCGTGCGGCGCGAGCGACCACACCCCGGCGCCCAACTGTCCCTGTTCGATCACGACGAGGGCCTGCGGCACCAGGCGTTCCTTACCGACACCCCCTACTCCGGTGGCGGCTCCGCGCAGCTCCTGGAAGTCCGCCACCGCGGACA
Organism: Streptomyces sp. V1I1; assembly: GCF_030817355.1. Lineage (NCBI taxonomy): Bacteria > Bacillati > Actinomycetota > Actinomycetes > Kitasatosporales > Streptomycetaceae > Streptomyces > Streptomyces sp. V1I1. The sequence continues at coordinate 505,891 of NZ_JAUSZH010000001.1, forward strand.
CGCCACCGTCGAAGACCACATCCGGTGCGGACGGGCGGGGCGGGCGCCGTGGCGGCACCACCGTGACGCACTGCTCGGTCTGCTCCTGGAGCTCGCGCACGACGCGCGCCGTCTCCTTCGGGACCCGCACGAGCACGTCATGGAACCCGGCGGGGCGTTCGGACGGCACGGCGTCCTGCAGCTGTCAGACGACCGAGCCGCTGCGCGAAGTCGTCGAGCGGACCGAGCCCCGGACGCGCACCACGGTCCGCCGGGGCCCTCGAAGGTGTGTCTGCCGGGGGACGCCTACGAGTGGAGGCACCCGCTTGCGCAGTGACGGCAGTACTGCGGGGGCCGGCCAACGCCCGCGTACACGATCGTCTTGCCGCACCAGGAGCACGTCGTCGTCTTCGTTCGCTCTCTCACGACGACCGATTCGCGCACCGCGGAGACGTCGCCGTCGTGCTCCTGGTCGTCACGGTCCGCGCCGGGAAGCTGCTCGGGATTCGTCACGGATGAAATCGTACGCGACCGAAGTGCCAGAGGCGCGGCACTTTCCGGGGCCAGAACAGGAGGCAGGGATGGACAGCGGTGATGAAGCTCGTGTTACCAGAGCCAGCGGGCGAGGTACTCCGGCCAGATGAACTCTTCGTACCCGGCGAATGCCGGCGGGTCGAATTCCTTGAGTTCCGCGGCGAGTTCCTCGCGTTCGGCCAGGACGGTGTCCTCCTCGTGGAAGTCCGCGTTGAGCAGCAGGTCGCAGGTGTCGACGCGCAGTCCGTAGTGGTGCAGGCATTGGAGCCACAGAACAACGGAGGAGTTGGCGAACCAGGCCTCGCCGTCCGGCATCACGTAATAGACGACACCGGTGTCTGGCTCGACGGCCCACGACCAGGTCAGGACGAGTCCGGGGTGGACTGGGCTCTGATTTTCAGCGAGCAGGTAGAGCAGTCGTCCGTCAGCGGTCGCTACCGCTGGCTCCGCTTCCGTCTGGAAGCACACTCGTGTGGGGGGGACGTCGTCGCTGTGGGGGACGCCGACGTCGACAAGGACCGCCTTGTCGGCCTCAGGGATGCGCCACTTGGCCACGGTCTGGCGATGGGCCCGTGTAACGCCTCCCTCACCAGCCCAGTCGACAAGATCGTCGTACGCGAGGCCCTCGTAGAACAGCACAGTTCCCCTTCTCCAGGAGCGCACGCTATCGCCTGAACGACGGGGCCGAGGACCACGCCTGCCCCAGGTCGCCCGGCAGCGCCCGGACGCCGAGGGTCCCGTATAGGGTCACCCATGCCAGCGTCCGCGGATCGCCCAGAATTGCTGCGACGAACAACGCGGCCGGCGCCGTGGCACTGTAGAAGCTTCCTGAGTGCGTCACCGCGGCGGAAAGCTCCCGAACCGCGGTTCCCTGAACCCGCGGATCGTCATCGAGCAACTGTCGAAGGGTCACCGGCGTCCTCGGCGCCACATTCGGGCAGCAGTGCTCCACGGCGTTCCAGTCCGTCCGCAGCAACAGCGCCCGCACGTCCACGAGACCCGCGCTCCCACCCTCGTTCGTCATCCGGCGAGTGTGACAGGTACCTCCAACTGCCACCGCAGAGCTCATCCCCAGGCACAGTGAGCATGGCATCCCACTTCCGCGATCCGTGCTGCGCCGCCATGGCATGAGGACGAGGGGATCGGCCCGGCAGTAACAGCCACCCAGGGCGACGGTCCGGGCGGCGGGTACGCCGCGTCGCCGCCGGACCAACCGACCTCGCTGTGGCCGAACCGCTGTCGGTGTGCTTGCAAGTCGACGGGCGGGTGCGCCCAGGGAGGCTGGGCCGACAGGGTGAAGCGTGACCCAGTGCGCACCCTTTGGGGTTCGCCATTGAGAGGCATGGAGCGATGGCCAGTAGGTGCGTGCAGGCTGGCCGCGTTTTGAATCCGGGGGAGGCCGTTTTCGCTCCCTGAGGGCTGAGTCTCTGACCTGGGCTTCAGGGGTTTTCGACAGATCCCATCACTCTCCGCTCAGTCGGCGAGATGCGCAGCGTGACCATTTCCAGCAAGTGCCTTGCTGACAGGTGGCCTTGACGCTGTGCTCCGGCAGGGTGATGGTCGTGCAATCGAGCGCAATCGGATCGACAGAGGGAGAAGTCATGAAGCTACGTTTCCTTGGGATCATCCCGAACACGCCCGACACGGACTCACCCACTATCTGGCTGGACGAAGACACAGGGGATCTACTGATCCAGTCCTACAAGGCCACGGAAGAAGACGTGAAGTCGTGCCAGGAGATCGGCTCAATTCCCGGTCACTCCACGGACGTTCCGGACCACGAGACGATCATTAGGCTGCCCAAGGTCATGATCCAGTACATCCCCCGACCCGACAGCGAGTAGCAGCGATGACGACACCCGTACACGAGGGTCTGGCCAAGGCGCGGCATTCAGCCGTGCACTTGGAGATGCGCGACGCCTACCAGCCCAGCGACCCGGAGTTCATCGCGTGGCAGAACGGCAAGCGCCTTGACCCCGCTGACCGGTCGTCGTGGTGGCGTCCGTTCCTTGACGTGGTGGCCGAGACGACAGCGCGCGGTGTGGAGATGCGACGTGCCCGGATCGTGTCCGAGCCAGTGACGGACTACATCCACTACGAGTACGACGTGACGCTCCCGAACGTGGTGGCGGGTGAGTTGGTCCGCTGGCTGCCCCGGCGGAAAGCGGCCGACATCGCGCTACCCGGAACCGACCTGTGGATGTTCGACAACTCTTCGGTGCTGTTCACCTACTTCTCCGGGATCGGAGAGGTGGTTGACCGGGAGTGGTGCACGGACGCGCCCGTTGTGGAGTTGGTCCGGTCGGCGTTCGAAGCGGTCTGGGAGCGGGCTACGCCACATGAGGAGTACAAGCCGGTCTGACTGGCTCTCCACCATGCCCGTATCAGGATCATCAAGCGTCCAGGCAGCCCAGCAGGTCCTTGCCGATCGTCTTCGGGAGATGTGCAAGGACTCCGGGTTGGACGGCAAGGAACTCGCCCAGGCGTGCGGGTGGCATCCATCGAAGGTGTCCCGGATCTCGACCGCGAAGACCTCGCCTTCCGCTGACGACATTCGTGCGTGGTGTCGAGCCTGCGGCGCGGAGGATCAGACGGACAATCTCATTGCCTCTCTGCGCGCCGTTGAAGGCATGTGGGTGGACTGGCGTCGGATGGAGCGCGCTGGGCTGCGACGTGCCCAGGAAGCCCGCTTGCCGCTGTACGAGCGCACCCGTTGGTTCCGGTGTTACTCGTCATGGCTCGTGCCCGGACTGATTCAGACGTACGGCTACACCGAAGACGTGTTGCGCGCGGTGCAGCGAAGGCGGGTTGCGGTCGATGACGTGGCCGACGCCGTGGCAGTGCGCATGGAACGTCAGCGCGTGCTGTACGAGGGGATCCGACGCTTCGCGTTCCTGGTTGAGGAGTCGGTCCTACGGAACGGACTTGGCGAGCCGGACACACAGCTTGAGCAGCTTGAACACTTGCTCACGGTCGGCTCACTGCCCAACGTCAGCTTGGGCGTGGTGCCCACCCGTCTCGGCCGGTCACGGATGCCGGTAGAGGGCTTCTGGATCTACGACACGGGACAGGTCAACGTCGAACTTGTCTCGGGCTATCTCACGCTCACGCAGCCCAGCGAAGTGGGCGCGTACGCCGACACGTTCACCATGCTGGCCGACATGGCGGTCTACGGGGCAAGAGCACGCGCGCTGATCACTGCGGCAATGGACTCACTCGGGTGATCGCTCTGCAATCACGTGCAATCGGCTGGGTGTTGAGACTCCGCCGTTCCTCGCGTTGTCACCACACGGACGACGCGAAGGGGTCGGCATGAGCAAGCCAAAGACCTACCCGAGGCAGCCGGTGGAACTGCCGCTGATGACGGAGCCGGAACCTCAGCCGGTACCGGGCTGCGCCGGTTGCACCGAGCTGGCGAACGTCCGGGACCGTGCGCGCGCGGGCGGCGACATGACCACCGTGACGGACGCCAACGTCTTGATGGCGCGGCACCCGGAGGGTCACTGATGGTCGCGTCGGCGGACATCGGCAGGTGCCCGTCATGACGGGCACCGCCAGGCTTCACAGACAGGGACCGACCCCGTTACCGGCCCCGGAGCTTGTGACCCTGATAGACGACCCTGACGGCCCGTACGGGAACTCCCCCGAGGGGTGGTGGACCAAGTACGGCGGCGCGCTCGACGTGTGCTCTGGCGTGGTCTACCTGCCCGGACCGAACTACCCCCCGTGCCGGTTCCCGGAGTGCAAGCGGTGCCAGAGCCGCAGGGAGGCACAGCGGTGAAACGCATCATCGGCCGCTTAGCCTCGATCCACCGACTGTCCCGTGTCCTGTGGATAGAGAAATGAAGAGAGGTGCCTGCTGACCTGCGAAGATGGGAGTTACCACACAACCATCACGCACAATCAGCAAGGCACCTCGTAGATGAAAGTTTCCCACACCCCGGCGGCGGTCTCCGCTGTGTTCGACGACCGGAATCTGATCGCGCAGGCTGGGCTGGTCCCGGTGATGCGGCTGGCCGAGCGGTGCGGTCTGGCGCGGCTGGCGGGCGAGATGGTGAAGCTGCCCGGAGCGAAGAACGGCGCGGGTGCGGCGGCGGACGCCAAGGTCACCAGCATCGTGGGCGGCATGGCCGCGGGCGCGGACAGCATCGACGACCTCGGTGTCCTGCGGCACGGTGCGATGCCGGCCCTGTTCCGAGGGGTCCGTGCCCCGTCCACGCTCGGCACGTTCCTGCGTGCGTTCACCCACGGTCACGCCCTCCAACTCCACGCCGTGCACCGCAGGTTCCTGGCCGCACTGGCCGCGCACACCCCTCTGCTTACCGGGGCTGACGCAAAGGCGTTCATCGACGTCGACTCCACCCACAAACGGGTCTACGGCCGGGCCAAGCAGGGCGCTGAGTACGGCCGGTTCAAGGGCATCCGCACGCTGCATCCCCTGCTGGCCACCATCTGCACCCCACACTCCAGGCCGGTGATCGCCGCAGTACGGATGCGCCGCGGCAAAGCAGCCGACTCCCGCGGCGCCCCCAAATTCGTCAGCGAGGCCCTGGCCACCGCCGCCGAGGCCGGCTGCACCGGCACCCGCATCCTGCGCGCGGACTCGCAGTTCTACAACGCCGGTGTCATTGCCGCCTGCCGCCGGGCCGGCACCCACTTCTCCATCACCACCGGCATGAACCCGTCCGTCAAACGAGCCGTCCTGGCCATCCCCGACGAGGCGTGGCAGCAGATCAGCTACCCCAACGCGGTCTGCGATCCAGAGACCGGGGACCTCATCTCGGATGCCGAGGTCGCCGAGATACCCGCATACACCGCCTTCGCCAGCCGGAAGAAAGCCGAGCGGGTCACTGCCCGGCTGATCGTGCGCCGAGTCCGTGACCTGGACAAACCCGCCGTCGTGGGTGAACAGGGCGAACTGTTTCCGGTCTGGCGCTACCACCCCTTCTTCACCGACAACCCCGCCGCCACTCTCCAGGCCGAGCAGGAACACCGGCACCACGCCGTGGTCGAGCAGGTCATCGCCGACAGCAAAGCCTCCGCCCTGGCCCACCTGCCCTCCGGGCAGTTCAACGCCAACGCGGCCTGGCTCACCCTGTGGGCCATGGCCTACAACCTGCTGAGAGCCACCGGAGCACTGACCTCCGCATTTCACGCGAAGGCGACTACCGCCACGATCCGCGCCCACCTGGTCCAGGTTCCGGCCCGGATCGCCCGCTCGGCACGGCGTATCACCCTGCACCTGCCCCACAACTGGCTCTGGCAGCAAGCCTGGACACGCCTGTTCGACACCGTCCACGGTCCACCCGACCCGGCCTGACAGCCCCTGACCGCCCCGCCCGCCAGGGCCCGACCGAAACCGAACCCGTGGAAAAGCTGGGCAGACCAGCGGATACCACCCACCCATCCCCGGACACCGACCCAAAACCGAATCAGAAACCGGTCTGAAGATCACTCTCAAGCCACGCCGGTGAATCGAGGCTTAGCGTGGCCGGTCTTCGCCTTCGGGGTGTTCGCGCTCTCTGGCGCGGTCATCGCCCTTGCCGCAACCGGCAACCTGTGAGTCCGTCCCTGCCGGACGACCCGAACCTCCCCAACCCCCGCCCAGTTCGGAGACCTGGCAGGGAGGGCCCCAGCTCCGCCCTGGCGGTGGAAGACCAGGACAGCCCACCACCGGGGCGGCCCCACACCACCTACTGAACTCTTCGGAGTGTTGTCGGGGGTGACGTGTGCTGATCCATGCGGTAGGCCGGTGGTATGCGGTACGCGCAGGGTGGCGGACTGACCGCCGAGAGGCGGCGATTACGCGAACGGATCCGGCACGAGGCGGGCGAGCGGTTTGCTCGCGGTGAGAAGTCCGCGGTGATCGCGAAGGATCTGCGGGTAAGTGGGCGTTCGGTGGAACGCTGGCGGCGTGCATGGCGGGAGGGCGGGATGGACGCCCTCGCCTCGGCGGGACCACCGAAACTTCCCAAGCTGTCCGACGGCCAGTTCGCCGAGTTGGAGAAGGAGTTGGCCGTCGGTCCCGCCGAGCACGGCTGGGAAGACCAGCGCTGGACACTGGTGCGGATCAGAGCGCTGATTGCCTGGAAGTTCGGTATCGACTGCTCGATGGCGGCGGTGTGGCGGCTGCTGCACCGGCATGGCTGGTCCTGGCAGTGTGCCGCCCGCCGGGCAGTGGAGCGTGACGAGCAGGCGGTGGGGCTGTGGAAGAAGGACGTGTGGCCGCAGGTGGAACGACTGCGGCGGCGCTCGGGGCCTTCGTCGTCTTCGAGGACGAGGCCGGGTTCTCGATGACACCGCCGCGCGCCCGCACCTGGGGCCGGCGTGGCCACACGCCCGTGGTGCGGGTGCGTGGCCGGTCCTGGCGCCGCTGGTCGATCGCCGCGATGTGCTGCTACCGGCCGGGCGAGTCTTCCCGGCTGATCTACCGGCCGCGCCAGCACCGCAAGCACAAAGGCGCAGGACGCAACAGCTTCGCCTGGACCGACTACCGCGACCTGGTCGTCCGCGCCCATCTCCAGCTCAAAGCCCCCATCGTCCTGATCTGGACAATCTCAACACCCACCGGGCCGCCGGGATGCGCGAATACGCGGACGATCACGACTGGCTGACTGTCGTGCAACTGCCCTCTTACGCACCAGATTTGAATCCGGTGGAGGGCATCTGGTCACTGTTACGGCGCGGACCTCTGGCCAACACCGCCTTCACCGACGACGACCACCTTGAACGCACCCTCCGCCGGGGCTTGCGCTACATCCAGCAACGCCCCGACCTCATCGACGGCTGTCTGGCTGGCACAGGACTCACACTTACCCGCCAACCGACAACACTCCGAAGAGGTCATTAATGCACCAGGCCGCCCGGCAATCGGACCAGGACCCCGACCGGATCTCCTTCACCCGCACCCTGCGCATCATCCGCCGCCATGTCACCGACCAGGCGGCGTTTTCCGCCCTCCCGGCTGGCCCGGGCCCTGGCCACGGCCCTGCGTGAGATCCGTGAACGCCCCCTGCCCCCACGCCGGTTGCGCTCCAGCCCCCGCGTCATCAAACGCAAGATGTCCAACTGGAAACTCAAACGCACCGAGCACCGCAATCCGCCCCGGCCGGATACTCCCCACGTGACGCTGGTCGGGCCGACCAAGACCAGACCCGCCCGCCGGAAAACAACCTAAATCACCGGTATTGCATCTAGCCACCAAACAGCACAGCAGCCTCCGCCGACACCGGCGGGGGCTGCGGCCATGGGGCGCCTTCTTCAAAATTCGTGTGTGGTGTCTCCGGGGCGGCGGGGTGCCACTCCCCGCCGCCGGACGGGGCGGGACCGTTGTCCCGGCCCGCAGGGGTGGCTACTTGCTCAGGTCGAGCCGGATGGGCATCAGCAGGTGCCTGTAGTCCTGACCGACCATGTCGGGCCCCTCGGTGAGCAACACCGGCTTGGTGGTGAGTCCGTCCTTCATCTCGCGGATGTGCGAAGAACGGCTTCCTCGTCGCGGGCCGACACAGCTGGGTCAGTTCTGGCCAGCGCCCCTGAAGGCCACGCGTTGGCCCTGCCGCCGCCACTCAGGCACGGACCCGCCAGCCCCCTGACCAGCACAGACCAACCCATCTGAACCACGCAGTGATGGAGAAATCCCGCACCGATCACTACATTCCAAGACGATCACTGAACTTGCACTTCAGAGCCTCCCCGGCTTCCGACCTTCCACGGAAACCCCAGCTCAGAGACACACCACGCCACAGCAAAAGTCCCGAAATGATCACTAGATCCCCAGGCCAGCGCATCACTCACCTAGTGATCACTAACGGATTTGTCAGAGCTGGGCGCGGCGGCCCAGACGGACCGCCGTGCGCTGGCCCGTCCCGATCTCGTTCCGCACGGCCCCGCGCCCGAGACGTGGGCCCGCCCCAGGCCCCCGCGCACACCTACTCCTGATGAGGACAAGAGCTGATGATCGCTGATCTGGATTACGGGCTGCTGCCCGACGCGAGCGAAGACCACTTCCTGGGCCTGGAGCAGGCGCAGCTCGTGGGAACCGACACGCTGCTGACCACCCGGGACAACATCGAGGCCGTCATCGAGGCGAAGGCCATGATGTGCGTCTACGGGCCTGCAGAGTCGGGCAAGACGATGTCGGTGAACTCCGCGCTGCGCCACCTCGCCCCGGACATCACCCACCGCCTGGAGCTGCGGGCCGGACCGACCCCGCGCGACATCCGGCATGGTCTCTTCCAGGCGCTGGGGCTGCCGGGTGTGCCGCCAGCCCGCCCGATCGAGTTCGACACCCTCCTCAAGGAGGCACTCGCGGAGGAGTTCCGGGTGCTGGACCGGCCCCTTGTACGCGGACCGCCTCGGTCTCGGTGGCGAGCGCCGCGCGCGCTAGGTGCGCGGATCATGGCCGCTTCCTCCCCTCGCGGACGGGCATTCCCACTCCACCACAGCCTCTCCGGGATCGAAGTTGCCGAAGGAGAGCGACTCGAATGCCCGCCCCGGCCCGGTCTGAAGCGCCAGAGCCGCTGACGTGTCATCCGGCGCTACGAAGAACGTGACCACGATGCTCCCGGGCATGATGCCTGACTGCCCAACCGCCCTTCACCGTGATCGGCCGGACAAGCCCCGGGGCGCTGCGCGGTCCGGACGGCCGTGGGGCGGCTGATCCCGTACCCGGATTGAGTAGTTCTACGGATTTCTTCGGCCCGGCCGGCCCGTAGCCTTCGGCAGGCTGGGCGAGTGACTCGCTGCCCCATGTCGTATCGGGAGAGACCTCGGGGCTCCGACGACACACGGCGGAGTGGTCTCTCCGAGGACAGTTTCGGGTGTGCCGGCACACGGCCGACTGCCGTGTGCGGGCCCGAGGAATGCCGAGGTGGTCACGGGTCTGAACACTGATGACAGCCGACCGTCACCCTGCCCAGGGCACCAACCGGTTAGTGAGCGAGGGATGGAACCGTTGAACGGCGCAGGACGAATCATCGACGGGCGGTTCGAGCTGCTGGAGCAGCTCGGCAGCGGGGGCATGGGCACGGTGTGGCGGGCGCGGGACAACGCCCTGCACCGCAACGTCGCCCTGAAGGAGGTCCGACCCGCCGATCCCAGAATCACCGCCGCGACCCCCGGATCCGCCCAGGTGCGGCGCGAGCGGGTACTGCGCGAGGCGCGCGCGCTCGCCCGGCTCAGGCACCCCAACGTGGTGACGATCCATCACATCATCGACGAGAGCCCCCATCCCTGGCTCGTGATGGAGTTCGTCCCGGGACTGTCCCTCCAGGACCGGCTGGCAGCCGGCCGACTGGCCCCCCAAGATGCAGCCCGCATCGGCCGCGACGTCCTGGCCGCGCTGCGCGCCGCGCACGCCGCCGGTATCCACCACCGCGACGTCAAACCGGCGAACATCCTGCTGCGCGACGGTCCGGACGGCACCTCCACCGCCGCGGTGCTCACCGACTTCGGCATCGCCGCCCTCACCGGTACGACCCCTCTGACCCCCTCCGGCGACATGATCGGCTCGCCCGAGTACATGGCACCCGAGCGCATCCGCGGCGCCGAGGACGCCCTGGCCTCCGACCTCTGGTCGCTGGGAATGACCCTGTACGTCGCCGTGGAGGGGACTAGCCCGATGCGGCGCGGCACCAACCTCGCCACCCTTGCCGCGGTGATCGACGAACCGGTGCCGCCACCGGTGCACGCGGGCCCGCTGGCCCAGGTCCTGAACGAACTGCTCGTACCGGACCCGCAGGATCGGCCCGACGCCGCCCGATTGGACGCACTGCTCGCCGAAGCGGCCGAGGGGCCGGACACCGGCACCGGACGACCGGCCGCGGGCACGGCGCGAGCCGACGCCTCGCCCGCGTCGACACCTCATCCGCCTCAGTCTGAGAACCCGGTGCAGGACCAGGCCCCGGGGCGGCGAGGGACCGACGGGCAGCCTGGTGCGGCCGCCGATGCGCCCGATGCACCGGCCCCTCGGCTGGGAGACGGTACGTCCCCTCGTACCACCCGGCGTGGACCGCTGATCGCGGCGGTCGCTGTGGTTGCCGTGGGACTGATCGCCGCGGCCACGGGCTCGGCCCTGACCTCCTCCGCAGACGTCAACGCAGACGCGTCGAACGAGACCGGACACCCCGCGACCGCCGCCGGACCGACGGCGAGCGGAAGCCCCGGGAAGAGCCCCGGCTCCAAAGGCCCAGCTGCGGCCTCCGGGAATTCCGGCTCCGCGGTTCCGTCCGAGGCCTCAGGGAGTCACGGCTCCAAGGATCCGGCCGCGCCCCCGGACGACACCAACCCGCCCGCCTCGAGCCCCGGTTCGACGCCGAAGCCGGCCGAAGCAGGGAAGGGAGGCGCATCACCCGCCCCCATCGACCCGGAGGCCTTCGCCAACGGCTGGATCTCGAAACTCGACGTGACCCCGGTCAGTTCAGGCACGGTGACCCGGGACCAGCACCTGGCCTCCGTACGCGTGCAGGTACCGGAGGCCGAGGTCCTGCGCAGCGACGACTACGCCTCACTGGGCACGGGGTACTGGGTGATCTACGTACCCCGGTCGTTCACCAACGGCACCGAGGCGGTCGAATACTGCCTGGCACGAGGCCGCACCACGAAGGAGACATGCGCGGGCCGCTACCTGAGCCACAATTCGGCGGACCGCCCGCTGGTGTGCGAGCCAGACGGGGAGGGCGGGACCACCGGCCGCTGTACGCGTTCTTGACGCCCCCTGCCGCCTCGCACTCGTAGCCCAACGCGAGCACCGACCGTCATGTTCCTGGCGTATGGGCGCGGCTGCGGGGGCCGCCCTGGTCGCGACGGGGGGCAACAGCCGCGCCGCAACCGGAGGACCAACCCATGACGGACCATCACATCGGCCGTATCGTGCCCAGCTCGAACATGGCCATGGAAACCGAACTGCCCCACGGAGCGGTCCCGCCGCTCTGCGGTCGGGGGTTGAACGGCGGCAGTGACGGGGTGACCAGCTCCCACTGAACAGTGTGACTGTTCGGACCAGGCTGCTCTCCCCTTGGCACCAAGTCAGTCTTCCCCGGCCTCGCCTATACAGCGATGTCCGCCACCGCGCGACAGCAGTACCGCGACGGCGCCATCGCCCTGGCCAAGACGTTCAGGCGTGTCGCTGACAAGTACGGGTTGATGTTCCTCGTCAACGGTTCATGGTCAGGCAGCACGGGTGGGGGCTACCCCGACAGATGGAAGCACGGTTGCGCCCTCGCCGACGGCACCATCATTGAGCACCATCCGGCGGACGCCTACCACCTCAATTACGCCACATCGACGCAGTGGGCCAAGCGCTCGCCGGTTACGAAGGGCACGTCATTCCACTACGTGATTGCTCGGACGGATGCCGAGCGGGACGCCTGGCGCAGGTCCGGGGCATGTGCCTTCGTATCTACCCAGAACCACTACGGACGGGCCCCGGCGCCGTATTCTCCGCTGCGCCCTACCGGGCTGCCCACGCGGAGGCGGTGAGGGAGGCGGCACCCGTGCATCAACGTACCGTTGTGGTGGGGCTCCCGCCTCGTCCGGGCCGTTCTCGCCGTCCACCGCGTTCACGTACCGTGACGCCCATCTTCGTCGCCAGGGTGGATGACCAAAGGCGGCCGTGGTCGTTGCGGTGCCTGCGTGGCTGATCATGCGAGTGAGAGCGATGCAGGCGGGGCGGGCCCCTGGAGTGTGCGTCCGGAGGTGCTGGTGAACGAAGACCCGGACCGCGTCAGGGAGTTGCTGGAGGGCTCCCGACTGCCGGTGGCGGTGTACGAGGCGTCGGGAGATGTGCACCGGCGGGCAACGGCGGGAGTGCGGCGGCAGTTGCTGGCGCTGGACGCCGCCCGGTACGGGCAGCGGCAGCTGGCGGAGGACATCGGCGAGGTAACGGTCGAACAGGATGACGACACGCCGTGGGTGGTGCGGTGGGGGACCGGCACTGAACTGGACTCCCGGCAGCTGTACGCGCTGCCGGTGCCGGCCGCGGTGTGTGTGGTGGCGACCGCGGTCGTGGAGGGCCGTGGACTCGCTGTCGCCGGCTGCGAGGACGGCACGCTGCACTGGTGGGATCTGGCCACGGGCAGGCGGCTCGGCAAGGCCGTGACCGGTCACCCCGGCGCCGTGCGTGCTCTGGCGACGGCGGTGTTGGACGGCCGTCCCGTCGCTGTGACCGGCAGTTCCGACGCGGTCGTCCGGCTGTGGGACCTCGCCGTGGGAGAACAGGTCGGCGTGTTCCCCGCCGGGGCCGATGCCTGGGTCCGCTCGCTCGCCACCGGGCTGGTAGAGGGCCAGCCGGTCGCGGTCAGCCTCAGCGGGGACGGCGTGGTACGGGTGTGGGATCTGGCTGCCCGCACACAGCGCGGCGGGCCCTGGACCAGTCAAACCGGCGCCGTCAGCGCAGTGGCGACGGCGGTGTTGGACGGCCGTCCCGTCGTTGTCACCGGCAGCCCCGACGGGACCGTCCGGGTGTGGGACCTGATCGCGGGACGGGAGACCGGCTTCGTGCTGCGGCACGCTACGCGGGCGGTGTGCCTCCTGGTGACGGGCCCGGCGTACGACCCTCCTATGGCCGTCAGCTCCGACGGCTGGGATGTGCGCATCTGGAACCTGGCCACGGGCGAGCAGATCGGTGAGCCCCTTTATGTGCGGTTCATGGACTCGGGGGCCACGGCGATGCTCGACGGCCGCCCCGCCGCCGTCGTCGCGTACAGCGTCTCGGGCAAGGTCGACGTGTGGGATCTGTCTGCCCACAGGCATCTCCGCCCGCCCCATCTGCCGCATCTGCGCCTACCCCTGCTCGGCCACAGAGATACCGTGCGGGGAGTGGCGACGGCGGTGGTGAAGGGGCGTCACCTCACTGTCTCTGGTGGCGACGACAGGTCGGTACGGATCTGGGACCTCGACGGTGAAAGGGAGGCGGGCAGTCCGCTGAGTGGTCACGCGGGCCCTGTGCGAGGGGTCACCACGGCCGTCGTGGACGGCCGTCCCGTCATCCTCACCGGCGGCTGGGACAAGACGGTGCGGATCTGGGACCTCGACGGCGGGGGACAGCTCGGTGAGCCCCTGACCGGCCACACCAGCGACGTGCATCTGCTGACGGTGGGGATGGTGGACGGACGGCCCACCCTCATCACGCGCGACCGGCACGAGGCGGTGCGGATCTGGGACCTGACCACCCGGGAACAGCTGCACGGACGGTCGACGACGGAGTACACCAGCCCGAACATCGAGTTCTTCGCGGCACTGGACGGCCGTTTCGTCGCCGTGACCGGCCAACGCGTGTGGGACCTGACCGCGCGCCAATGGATCGGAGTGGAGCCGCAGGAAGGGTATGCCCTGGCACTGGAAACGCTCGAAGGTCGCAACGTCATCCTGACCGGCCGCGCGGCGGAAACGGTTCATCTGTGGGACATGGCCACGGGCGAACGGCTGGGGCCGCCCATGACGGGACACACCAGCCGGGTGCGGGCAGGGGCGGCGGGGATGCTGGACGGCCGCCTTGTCGTCGCCGCCGGAGGCGACGACGGAACCGTACGGGTGTGGGACGTGACCACGGGGCGGCAGACCGGCGCGTACACCTTTCCCGCCCGCATCTGGGGCCTGGCGGTGGCACCGGGCGGGCGGCTGGTGGTCGGTTTCGGCTCGGACATCACGGTCCTGGCCCACCGCTGACCCTGTGTCAGGTGGACGCGGACACCAGTCAAGCGTGGTGGTCCGGAGCCCGCCTCTCCTTCGTGCAGGTCGGCCGCATCCCTCACCCGGTGAACCGGCCGGTGAATCGACGTCTTCGTGGTGAGGGCTCGCGAGCGGCTCCCGGACCTATCGGCCGGAAGAAGGTCGGTGCCGAGGAAGTCGCCTCCGGTGACCGGCTCTTGGCGGCGGCTGGGTATTCGTCGGCCCTAACCTGCCGCACGGCCTGAACAGCATGCTGCTACATGGCACTTGGTTCGCTGTTCGTCATCGGCACCCCGCATACAGGAGACAGCATGGCCGACAGCAGTCACGGATACGTCAGGGACCGGCGCGGATGCCGCCATTGGGGCCCGCAGGGCGCCGCGGGGCTTCTCCTGCGCCAAGGCCCTCGATTCCTGCTTCAGCGCCGCTCCTGGCGGGTCCACCACGGCCGCACCTGGAGCATCCCCGGCGGCGCGCTGAAAGCCGGTGAAAGCCCGTGGGACGGGGCCCGCCGGGAATTCGCCGAAGAACTCGGCAGCGTTCCGGCACTGTGTCCCGTCCTCACCTTCGTCGACGACCACGGCGGATGGGCCTATCACACCGTCGTCGCGGACGTCATGGAGCCGTTCTTCCGGCACCGCGGCGACGGCGAAGGCGTCGCCCACAGGTGGTACATCCCCGTCGAGATCGACTCGCTGCGCCTCCACCCCGGATTCGCGGCCACTTGGCCTCAGTTGATCGGCGAGCTGGACGCAGCCGGACGATGAGACTCACGGTCGAGTGGTAAGCGGCGTCCTGGTCGTGAGGCGGCAGGTGTCGTTACGGCCGGATTCGGCAGGGGCGTCCGCCAGGGTCGACACAGTCCCGTCCATATCCCGGGTATCGCCGAGGTAAGCCGACAAGGGCCGCGCGATGATCTTGAAGCCCCGACCGCCTGGCCCTCACCCGGTCGGCTCAACCTCGTTTGGTGGCGATGTTGGCTGTCGTCGGCCAGGCCCCTCGAAGTCGCCGTTGTCGCCGTTCTGGTGTGTGTCACGTACTCGCCCCGGGTGTTGACGGCTGCCAGGCGCGGTGGTCCGCTGTGGCGACATGTCTCGGACTCTCGCCACGAGGGGGCTCCCCGTCCGTACTGAGCCCACCAGCTGAGAAGCGAACGCGGGGTTCGGTACTGCCGAATGAATGATGCCGGTTTGATATCGGGACTCTTCTCGGCTCTGCCGAACCTGGGGAAGACGGGCTGCTGGACATGAGTTGCTCCTCGGAGAGAATCACGAGCGATCGAAAAGCGGTCGGCAGCCAGGACGGTGTCTGAGCGCAGGTGGCCGGACAGGAGGGTCGGGGGCTATGTCTCGTCCTCATGCACGGTGTCGGCTGCTGCCGCCTGCTCGAGGTGGTGAGCGGCTTGGATATTGCCGGTGCGGCGCAGGCCGGTTGCGACGCGGTGGGCAGTGGCGCTGAATCGGTTCGCGGAAGGGGCGTCCGTTGCGCGGGCGTCGGCGCTGATGGCGAGGACGTGGAGGACCAGTGTCGGCCACCAACCTGCATTGTCCGGCGGTATCGGACCTGCACGGCGTGGCGGGGTCGGCTTCGGTTCGACGGCTGATGCTGCCAGGCTCAGTGCGTCGATGACGAACGCGAGCGCCGCCTCTGCCAGGGCGGGTTCGCGCTTCAGCGAGGACAGTGCGGCCTCCGCCACCGCGGGGTCCATTGCGATGTAGTCGGAGCGGTGCAATTCCGAAGATCTCCGGAACATGTCGAACGTATGGAGCAGGCCGAGCTCGCGTAGTGCTTCGATGGTCTGTCGTTGCTCGGGTTCAGCATGATCTAGCGAGGAACCCCGGGCCTTCAGGCCCGGGAGGAATCGCTTCTCTGGAATGCTCTGACCCGCAGCTCCTCAAGAAGCGCTCCCGGAAAGAAGCCCGTCACACCGCCAACGTCAACCACGTCATCTCGAAGAAGATCGTCACCTCCGCTGAACGCACCGGCTCCGGTATCGCCCTGGAAGACCTCACGGGTATCCGAAGCCGGGTACGGCTCCGCAAGGACCAGCGGACCTCTCTGCACTCGTGGAGCTTCCACCAGCTCGCCTCCTTCGTGGAGTACAAGGCGAAGCGTGCCGGGGTGCCGCTGGTGTACGTCGATCCGGCGTACACCAGCCAGCAATGCTCCGAGTGCGGTCACATCGACCGGCGCAACCGTCAGTCACAATCAACATTCGCGTGCCGGTCCTGCGGTGCCCTCATGCACGCGGACGACAACGCGTCCCACAACATCGCCCGCAAGGGCGAGACCGTGTGGACTGCGGGGCGTGAGTCACGCGTCCCTGCCACCCCATAGGGTGTCTGGACGGAGGAGCCAACCCAGCAGCCAGTCGGGCGCTACCTCCAAGCCCGGTCCTTTAGGACCAGGTCAAGTTGACTCATTGCTGCTGTACCGCCTGTGGGGTCTCCTCGTTCTCCCGTGAGCAGAGGGCACTTGACTTGGATCACGGTGGTCCATCGCCCCCAGGCGGCTGGGTCGCTGATGCGTGAAGTGACGATGATGCCGGCGGGTTGGTGGCTGGGGCGGCGCGGGAGGCCCTCGGGGAGGATTTCAGTGGGGGAGCGGAGGATCCCGGTGGGGGACTGAGCTCTTGCCAGCAGCTCTGGATCGTCGAGTCCGTCGAGCACCAGCGTCCACCGATGACGTCGTGCGAGCTGCTTCAGGACCAAGTCGTTCAGTGCCACACCACTGTCCTGGGCGGCCGTCAGCGTGTCCGGCTTGATGTTGATTTGGAGAGCGGTGTTCATCAGACCCGTTGCGAGTGACGCTTCATCGCGGGCACTGATCCAGTGGATTTGACTCCAGGCGTTCCAGGGGTACGGATCCCAGTTGTGGCCGCCAGCGTAGGTGGCATCGAGTGCGAGGGTCGTCTTGCCCGATCCTGCCGGGCCGACGAAGGCCCGAACAGGAAGACGTCGGCTGACGAGGCGGAACCAGTCGGAGCGGGACTGTTGCTCTGCTCGCCCCCGGCTTCGGCGGTGGCGCATCCCACGGACTACGGCAGGGCGCTCTCCAGTCCCCTGGGTGAAGGGGGACAGGTACTCAGCTTGTTCTTTATCTTCGAGCCTCGAACGGGCTTCGAACTTGAGGAAGGTTTTCGCAGTTCACCGGCTATGTGAGCGGCCTTCGCGCGATCGTGTGCCGTGTTGAGTAAGGCATCTGATCAGCACGAAGGCCGTGGACATGAGTCTGCTCTTATCCGGGCCCCGGCGGGAGGCGTTCGCGCAAGCGTCACGCTTCAGGGGCAAGTTCTATGCGTGTCTGACCGCTCGGCGCGATGAACTGTTTGAGCTCACCGACGCGGTGCTGTGTGCCGACGGCCCGGTGAAGTCGCCCGTCGACCTGACGCTCCTGCCCGAACACCGGCGTGGGCACGGGGCGTTGTACGGCGGGCTCAACCGCGGCCGGATCGATGTCGGACGGCTGCGGGCGGTGCTCGCGGGACTGCCGCTGCCGCGTTTCCCGGACGGTCGGCTCGTCCTGGCCGTCGATGTGTCGCCATGGTTGCGCTCGGATGCGCCATGCTCGAAGGATCGGCTGTTCTGCCACGTCTACGGCCGCGCGAAGAGCGCGTCGCAGTTCATCCCGGGTTGGCCGTACTCCTTCGTGGCCGTGCTGGAGCCCGGCCGCACCTCCTGGACCACCGTCCTGGACGTCGTCCGGCTCGGACCCGTCGACGACGCCACCGCCGTGACCGCCGCCCAGCTGCGGGCCGTGGTCGAGCGGCTCGTCGCTGCCGGCCAGTGGACGCCGGGCCAGCCGGACATTGTGATCGTCGGTGATGCCGGATACGACATCACGCGCCTGGCCTGGGTCCTTCGCGACCTGCCCGTCGAGGTGGTCGGCCCGATCCGTTCCGACCGGGTCATGCGGCTGCCGAAGCCGCCGCGGGTCTACGACCCCAAGGGCGGGCGTCCGCCCAAGCACGGCAAGGAGTTCCGCTTCGCCAAGCCGGACACCTGGCCGGAGCCTACGATCACGACGATCACGGACACCACGAACTACGGCAAGGCCCAGACACAGGCCTGGGACCGGGTCCACCCGCGCCTGACTCATCGCTCGGCCTGGCTCGACCACCAGGGCGAACTACCCCTGGTCGAGGGCACATTGATCCGACTGAAGGTCGAGCACCTCTCGAAGGAGCGCGAGGCGCCGCCGGTGTGGCTGTGGTCCTCGAAGACCGGTGCCAGCCTCGCTGACGTCGACCGTTGCTGGCAGGTGTTCCTGCGCCGCTTCGATCTGGAGCACACATTTCGCTTCGTAAAGCAGACCCTCGGCTGGACCACCCCGAAGGTCCGCATTCCCGAGGCAGCGGACCGCTGGACCTGGATCCTTGTCGCAGCTCTTGCCCAGCTGAGGCTAGCCCGCCCTCTCGCCCAGGACCTCCGCCGCCCCTGGGAGAAACCAGCCTTGCCCAACCAGCTGACCCCGGCCCGGGTCCGCCGGGGGTTCAGGAACATCCGCGCTCACATCCTCTGCCCGGCCCGTGTTCCCAAACCCAACGGCACCGGCCCCGGTCGGCCACCCGGAGCCAAGAACAAACACCGGGCACCCCGCTACGACGTCGGCAAGACCGTCAAACGCGCCGAGACCCTCGCCGAACTCCACGCGTCTCGAAGATAAGGAACAAGCTCAGGCAGTTCGAACCCATTCGGCAGAGGGTGGGCCGGCGGATCCATCAAGCGACTGCTCCTTCACAACAATTGAACCGGATCTGCGGCAGGTGTCTGCCGTCACCACCTTTGAGGGATTGGACCGAGCTGCAGAAGTACACGGGGCTTGTGCCGTTCGTCACTCGGTTCGGCGGAGAACGTGGGCAAGGGCGATGCGGGACGACACATGGAGCTTGCGGTAGACGCGGGTCAGATGCGAGTCCACGGTGCGGGGGCTGAGGAAGAGCCGCTCGGCGATCTCCCGGGAGCGCAGACCCGAGGCCGCGAGTTCGGCAATCTCGCGTTCACGGTCGCTGAGCAGGCCGAGGAACCGGTCAGCCCGGCGAATTTCCGACAACTGCGTGCGTACGCGAGCCACTTGATCCCCCACCAGCACCGTACCGAAGGTGCGGGCGACCGCCTCGGCCGTGTCAAGCCATTCCGTGGCCACCGCCCGGCCCTGGGCCGCATCGGCGGAGGGGGCCCCCGTCGCCAGGGTCCAGGCGTGCTGGACCAGCATCTCGGCGCGCCGGAAGCCCTCCGCCGACAGTTCGAACAGCTTCGCCGCGGCGTCGTGTTCGCCGTCGGCCACGTGGATCAGGGCACGTGCCCGGCGGACACACGCTTCTTGGACCGGGAGGCCCAAATCGTCGGCTTCCGTCTCCGCGCGTCGGACCAGGCGGCGGGCCGCCTCGGCGTTGCTGCACTTCAGCGTGGCCGTCGCCATCAGGGCGAGGAGCGATGGCCGGAAGGCCGGCTGGACCAGGGGAAGTTCGTCGCCGCCTCCGCCGTCCAGGAGGGTCCGCAGACATCCGGCAGCGTCCCCGCCGAGCAGTTGCGTCTGGGCCAGCGGGCCGATCGCCGAAGTGGCCCACCAGCCCTGCCCCAGCGAGGTGGCGCTGACGGCCCGCTTGGTGAGGGCGATCGCCTCGTCGGCGTACTTGCGTCCCCGGGCCCAGATGAGTGCCGAGGCACGCAACGCCGTGGCCAGCCTTACCCCGTCCGGCGCGCCGATGGCACGGGCCAGGGTCTCGGCCTCCCGGGCCCGGCGCTGTGCGTCCTTCAACCGGCCGGTCCACTGATCGAGTATCGAGAGCCCGAACAACTGGTGCATCAGGACGTCCTTCTGCGCGCCGCTGCCGGCAGCCACCACCCCCCGGCTCAGGTGACGGAACGCGTCCGGGAACCGCTCTAGATAGATCTCGGCGCAGCCGAGCAGAGCGAGGGTTTCCGGCATGTGTCCGGCGACGGAGTCGGGCATGGCGTCCACGAGCCGGGCGCAGCGGGTGACCTCTGGGGCGGCCTCGTCCAGGTTTCCGATGTGGGCGTCGCAGCACGCGGCGAGGATACCTATCGCGGTCCGGGCGGCGTCGTCGGCACCGCTCCGCGCATGGGATGCTTCGCGGAGCAGGGCGCGCGCTTGACCATGATTGCCGCGCAGTATGTGGACCAGACCGAATGCGAAAATCAGCTCGATGGCCTCGGCGGTCAGTGGATCGGGCAGCGGTCGTGGCAGCAGGCCGAGAGCGGCACGGGCCATCGCTTCGGCTTCCTCGTACCGGCCGAGCCGCCGTTCGGCGTCGGCGCAGACCGCGTGGGCCCGAAGGCGCTGCTGTTCGGTGAGGCCCGAGCGGTGGTCCCCGAGCATGTCGTGGGCGAGGGTGCGGGCCTCTTCGAGACGTCCGGAGGCGATCAGTGCGCGGCAACGGGCGAGTTCCAGCGTGGCTCGGGGCGTTGACGATTGCCCGCCGTCGGGCAAGGGTTCCAGCGCCAGGCCGAGCCACCGTGCCGCGGTCGCCGGAGCCCGCGCGACGATCTCCGCCGCGGCCTCGGCGAGCGTCCGAGACGCGATGGCACCGTCCGTGCCCAGCAGGTGCTCGGCGTGGCGGGCTCGTTCGGATGCGCGGCCGCCACGGGCCACAAGCCCCTCAATGGCGCGACGGTGGGCGCGCAGCCGAAAGGACAGGTCGGCGCTCTCGTGGGCGACATGGCTGATGACACGGTGCCGGAAAGCTAGGCGCCCGCCCCAGTTGGCAGGTCGCACCAGGTCCTCGCGGTGGAGTTCAGCGAGTGCGTCCAAGGTGCGTTCCAGACCTAGCCCGGAAACCTGGGCGACGTCCTCCGGCCGAAAGGGACAGCCGAGTACCGCGGCTGCCCTCGCAGTGATAGCGGTCTCCCGGTTCAGCGCGTCAAGTTCGGTGATCAGCGCCGTCGCCTCGCGGAGCAGCCCGTCCGTATCGGTTCCCGCGTGGTCGGGCCAGTGGTCGGGGTGCCAGCCTGCCGCCATGAGTATGCGCACGTAAAGCGGGTTGCCTTCAGCTGCAGCGCACAACTGCTCTGCGAACTCATAGGCATGGGTCACGCCCCGCGGCTCCGGACTCCCGGGCGTTCGCCGGGTCTCGAACAGGGCAGCCACCGCCTCGGCGTCCAGGGGATCGGGCGCAATACGGGTTACGGTGCCGGCCCGCACGCCGTCGTCCAGCGCCTGCAGCAGCGCCGGGCCGATCTGCCGGGGGCGATGTGCCAGGGCGAGAAGGAACGGGCCGGGGACCGGAGACCGGACCAGCTGGACGGCCAGTTCTGCCGAAGCCTGGTCGCACAAGTGCAAGTCGTCCAGCAGTAATACGCTACCGGTGACGCATCCCTTGGCCAGTTCATGCACCGTGCGGAGCAGTTCCTCCTCGCCGTCAGCGCTGCGCCGCAGGCAGGACTGGGCGCGCCAGGCGTCCCGGAATACCTGATACGGGGTGGTGCTCCCGCGTACTGCGTGGGCCCGGGCCACTGGCAGACCGCGCTGCACTGCCAAATCCGCCAGTACGCCCGCCAGGTGGGTCTTCCCGATGCCCCGCTCTCCGGTGATCTCCACCACGGAGCCCTCGCCGTTCCCCAATGCCTCCACAATTCCCATGAGTTGGCCGATCTCGACTTCCCGTGCCGCTGGCAGGACTCCGGGCCTCTGCGGTGGTACGGCGAACATGGGCACCCCCTATCCCTTCGCTATCGGGGCATCGTCGCCCGACTGAGTGTGGTCAACCCGGGGGCGCGGTGTCGGCGGCCGCCTGGATGACGTGGTGTGCGCCCCGGGGATGGCCAGCACGAAGCAGATTGATCGCTACTTGGTTGGGGGCGCGTCAGTGAGGCGGTCCACCTGGCCGGGGGTTGCCTGCGTGGTGGGCGTCGCTGCTGATGGCGTAGATGTGCGGCGCGAGTCCCGGCCACCAACGCGGCTGTGTCGGGTCGTCAGGGGCAACTGCTTGTACCGCGCAGTGCAGCGTGTTGACGACGGTTCCCAGGCGCCAGCGGAGGGCCGCGGGCGGCCAGCCTCCCCCTCGGCTGCACGTCGGCCGGTGCTTCGGCGAACGGCGCCTGGCCCGGGGCGATCTCGTTGATGGTGGTCCATCGCCCCCACGCTGCCGGATAGGTGCCCGTGATGTGACGCTGATTCGACCCAGGTAGTGACGAAGGCCGCGCGGAATCTTGAAGCACCGCAATGGGGTCCTCGATGTGGTCATTACCAGTAGTGACCTGAACGTACTCGCTGTGGCGTGCAAGCGCAATATTGCGAGGTCTTGGCCATTCAGAAATGTGCAGCCCGGCCCCGCCGGTGGCGGATCAGTGGTTGGTAAGCGACGTACGGCTGGTAGCGGTCGGCGCGGAACCACGTATTCGTCCTTCGTAAGTGGCTTGGTGGATTGGCTCGGTTATGGGTGGATGTTTGGTGATGTGGGTGTGCACTGTTTTGGCTGTCCGGCGTCTGCATCGTGCAGGGTGGCGGGCGTGTGGGGTGGAGGGCGCTTGACCGAGTGTTGAGAAGTCTAAGGATCGTTGAACAATTCTTCAATATGGCGAGCTTGCGTTTCCGGCGTGAGTGCGCACACCGCCGAAGTGATCCTGGCCGAGATCGGCGCGGACATCACCCGCTTCCCCTCGGCCGCCCCTCGCGCCTGGGCGGGGGTTGTGTCCAGGTAACTACGAGTCCGCGGGCAAGAGCCCTTCAGGCCGCGCCCGTCCCGCTGACCCCTGGCTCAACGGGTTGCTCGGCCAGGCCGCGATCTCCGCCTGCCGCACCAAGGACACGTGTCTCGCGGCCCGTTATCGACGCCTGGTTTGCCGCCGGGGCCGCAGACGGGCCCTGGTCGCCCTGCAGCATTCCATCCTCGTCTCGATCTGGCACATGTTCACCCGCGACAAGGAGTAACCGGCATGGTCGACCTGAACGGCTACCCGGCCGGCACGCGCATCATCGTCCGGAGGGAACGTCCGCACCCCGGCGCCCAGCTCTCGCTGTTCGACCAGGACGAGGGCCTGCGGCATCAGGTGTTCCTCACTGACACCCCGTTCACCAGCGGCTCCGCCCAGTTCCTCGAAGTCCGCCACCGCGGGCATGCCACCGTCGAGGACCACATCCGCATGGGCAAGACCACCGGCTTCGGCCGCTTCCCCTCCCGCCGCTTCACCATCAACTCGGCCTGGCTCGAACTCAGCCTCGCGGCAATCGATCTCCTGGCCTGGACGCGCGTCCTGCTGCTGGACGGCGAGCTGGCCGCCGCCGAACCAAAGAAGCTCCGCTACCGGCTGCTGCACGTCGCCGCCCGCCTCACCCGAGGCGGCCGCCGTCTCCGCCTGCGGATCTCCGCAACCTGGCCTTGGAGAAACGAGCTGGTCACGGCCTTCCACCGCCTCGCAGCACTGCCCCGCCCAGCCGACTGATCAGCCCCCACCTGAAAACCTACGACCCGAAGGACCTTGGAGAACCCGACCACCGCGCCGGGACCATTGCATGCCCGCGAAACAAAAACGCGTCAGACACTCAACAGCTGACGATCACCAACGCCTCGCCGTCACAACCGAAACAGCGAGGCTAATGCTGGAAGCGGCGAGCAAAGAGTTCATCGAACAGCGGCCCCGCGCGGCTTCATCGAGGAGTGGGCGGTACGCGCCCTTGAACGGCGCGGGCTGGCCGACCGGCTGCTGGAACATGCGCAGGCGCATAGCGAGTGCGAATTCCGATTCGCGGGCGAGCGCCACAGGTTCCGGTACAGCGAGCTGTCGGGGCACCGTCACTTCGTCTATCCACAGCCGCTGTTGGTGACAGACCTTGTGCACAAGTACGCGGACGACGCGGGCGGCGACATCCGCTTCGGCGTACGCGATGTCGAACTGCACGCCATCGACACGGAGCGGCCCTCGGTGTCCTATACGGACCCGGAGACGGGCGAGCGCCGACGCATCGACTGCGATGTCATCGCGGGCTGCGACGGCGCACGCGGCGTGACGCGCGCCTGCCTGCCGCCGGAACACACCACCGTCGCCCGGCACGACTACGGCGTCGGCTGGCTGGCTCTCCTCGCGGAGGCACCGCCGTCCTCCGACTGCGTCGTCTTCCGCGTCCTCCGCGCGGCTTCGCCGCCCATATGGCCCGAAACCCCCAGGTCACCCGCTACTAGCTCGAGTGCCCGCCCGGCGACGACCCGGAGAACTGGCCGTACGAGCGGGTGTGGTCCGAGCTCCACGCCCGGCTGTCGGTGGACGGCACCCGGCCGCTCGCCGAGGGACGGCTCATCGAGAAGCGGGTGCTGGACACGCACAACTACGTTGTCGAGCCGATGGCGTACGGGCGGCTGTATCTGGCGGGCGACTCGGCCCACCTTGCGGCGCCGATCGCCGCGAAGGGCATGAACCTCGCGCTGGACGAGGCCACAAGATCGGCGGGCGTACGGATGCGTCACCGGCGGTACCCCGGTGCACCGCCGAGCCGACCTTGCACATCCATATCAGAAAAACCTGTCGCCAGAGTTTCAAGTTCTATCCACCATGAGATACATGTTCTAAGTCGACTCAGAGCCCGGTTTTCCGCGAAACAGCGAGGTAGCCCTGTGAAACTCACGATCGACGACGCACATGCCCCCTTGTTCACCATCGGGCAGGTGTCGGACATGCTCAGCGTCGAGCAGGCATTTCTGCGGCGCCTCGATCAGCAGGATGTCGTGCGCCCGGCACGATCCCAAGGCCGACAGCGCCGGTACAGCCGCCACCAGATCGATCAGGTGGCCGAGGTGCGGGCCCTGATGGGTGAGGGGCTGACCCTGGCCGGTGTCCGCCGGGTGACCGAGCTACAGGCACGAGTGGTCGAGCTCGAGGCCGAACTCGCCCAAGAGCGGGCGCGCCGGCCACCCCGAACGGGCACCGAGCCGCGCTGAGGGAGCAGCGCCGCCAGGATGGCGGAGAGGAGCCAGATCCGTGGCGGCGGCGTTTCTGAGCCATATTTTCGCCTCGGGCGGGCACGCGGGAGGTACGGAGACGGCAGCGCTGCTGCCTCGGCGAGGACACTGGAGACGTTGAGAAGGATCGGCAGCTTCGGGCGTCGCCCGGGGCGGAGCTCGGGGCTGGGCAAAGATGGCGGCAGACGGACGGAGGCCTGGGATGTGTGCGATCGAATCCTTCCCGGGCGACCCCGCCCGGCCGGCGGGAAGCACGTCCCAGCCGGGCGGCCTGTTGGATGTACTGAGCGTCGCCGCCGTGGTGCTGGATGCGGACGGCCGGATCGTGCTGTGGAGCCCGCAGGCCGCGGAGTTGTTCGGGTACACCGCCGACGAGGCACTCGGCCGGTACGCAGGCCGCTTGCTGGTGCATGAGCAGCACCTGGAACTGGTGCGCCGCCTGTTCGCCGAGGTCATGGCAGGCCATGGGGGCTGGGCAGGTGTCTTTCCCGTGCGGCACAAGGACGGCAGCACGCTGCTGGTGGAGTTCCGCAACATGCGGCTGGAGGACGACCGGAAAGACCTCTACGCCCTCGGCCTGGCCACCGAGCAGACGACGTTGAGGAGCGTGGAGCGGGACCTGGCGCTGTCCACCCGGCTGATCTCTCAGTCCCCGATCGGGCTGGCAGTCGTGGACACAGATCTGCGGTACGTCATGGTCAACCCGGCGCTTGAGCGCATCAACGGTCTGCTCGCTGCCGAGCATGTTGGCCGGCATGTCCGTGAGGCAGTGCCGTTCTTGGACACCGAGGCCATCGAGTCCGCAATGCGCGAGGTCCTCGCCACCGGCATTCCGATCCTTGACCGGGAGTTCGTTGCGCGCACCCCGGCCGACCCGGACCGAGAGCACGCCTGGTCAGTCTCGTTCTACCGGCTGGAGTCCTCCAGCGGGAGAGTACTTGGGCTGGCCAAATCAGTCGTCGACGTCACCGAGCGGCACCGCGCCACGTCCGAGGCTGCCCAGGCTCGGCAGCGCCTCTCGCTCGTCGCCGACGCATCCATACGTATCGGCACCACGCTGGACCTTGACCAGACTGCCCGTGAACTCGCCGCGGTGTCGGTACCCGAGCTGGCCGACGTAGCCGCGGTGGATGTGCTCGACAGCGTCCTGAACGGCCGCTCGGCCGTCGCGATGCACCAAGGCCCCGCGGTATTCCGCGCGCTCGCCGTGGCCGCCTCGTACCCCACCGATGCCGTACGCGCAGCTGATCAGCCCGGTGAGGTCGCCAGGTACGAGGCCGACCGGCTGGTCACCCACTGCGTGAATACCGGTCGCCCAGTCCGCGTGTCCCGGGTGCAGCGCGACGATCTGTCGCGTATCGCCAGCAGCCCCGAAGCCGCCGCGTTGCTGGCCGACGCCGGCGTGCACTCTTACCTGGCCGTGCCACTGATCGCTCGCGGCGAAGTCCTTGGCGCCCTGGACCTGAAGCGCACCCGCAATCCGGAGCCGTTCAACGCTGACGACGAGGTCCTGGCCGGCGAGCTCGCCGCTCGGGCTGCCGTGTGCATCGACAACGCCCGCTGGTACCGGCAGGTGCGCAACACCGCCCTCACCCTCCAGCGCAGCCTTCTCCCGCAGCAGCCACCGGACCAGCCCGGCCTGGAGATCGCCTACCGCTACCAGCCCGCCGAGGCCGCGATTGAGGTCGGCGGCGACTGGTTCGACGTCATCCCACTGACGGGCGACAAGACCGCACTCGTTGTCGGCGACGTCATGGGCAGCGGCATCAGCGCGGCCGCCACGATGGGTCAACTCCGCACCGCGACCCGCACCCTGGCCGAACTCGACCTTGACCCTGCCGACGTGCAGCGCCACCTCGACCGCATCACCGATCGCATGGGGCAGACCATCACCACCTGCATCTACGCCGTCTACGACCCGTACCAGGGCCAGTGCCTCATCTCCAGCGCCGGACACCTCCCGCCCGCCCTCGTACGCCCCGGCCGGCCCCCCGAACTGCTCGACCTGCCGACCGGCGCCCCGCTCGGCGTCGGCGAGGTCGCCTTCCACACCACCACGGTCACTCTGCACCCCGGCGACGAGCTGGTCCTCTACACCGATGGCCTCGTCGAGACACGCGACCAGGCCATCGATGAACGTCTGGACGCTCTCCTTGCCCTCCTCGCCAAGCCCCAGCGATCCCTCGAGGAGACCTGCGACGTGCTCCTGCATGCGTTGCGCCAGCCGGGAGACCACGACGACGTGGCCCTGCTCATCGCCCGAGTGCGCCCCAGTGCCGTGACCGGGGAGACGACGGCGACCTGACGCCTGCCGCGCGCGAGCCCTCGCCATTGCTCACAGTGGGGTATGAGCACAGACGACAGGAGCATCCTGGACAGCGCACGCGTCGCGACCAGGCTGCCCGCCCAGGACCTGGAGCGAGCACGGCGGTTCTACTCCGAACAGCTCGGTCTCGAGCCGGTGGACGAGCGGCCCGGTGGGCTGCTGTATCGCTGCGGAGGCGTGGACTTCGCCCTGTTCCAATCGGCGGGAGAGTCACCCGGCACCTTCACGCAGATGGGGTGGGAGGTCGACGACATCGAGGCGGTCGTGTCGGAACTCAAACGGCGCGGCGTGGTGTTCGAGGAGGTCGACCTGCCCGGGCTGCGGACCAGGGATGGGATCGCCGAGATCGACGGGAACTACCCGAGCAAGGGCGCAAGGGGTGAACGCGGCGCCTGGTTCCGCGACAGCGAGGGGAACATGCTGGGTGTCGGAGAGCTGGTCGTTTGAGCGGGCCGCCCGGCTCGGAGAACCGGGCGGCCCGCACCCCGCTACGACGTGGGTAAGACCGTCAGAAACCGGACGGCGCGAGCACGGCCTTGTAGTGCGTCAGGTCCCACG
The DNA here is from genome assembly GCF_030817355.1 of Streptomyces sp. V1I1. Taxonomy (NCBI): domain Bacteria; kingdom Bacillati; phylum Actinomycetota; class Actinomycetes; order Kitasatosporales; family Streptomycetaceae; genus Streptomyces; species Streptomyces sp. V1I1. The sequence continues at coordinate 533,871 of NZ_JAUSZH010000001.1, forward strand.
CATTGTGTCCGTACCCGATGGAGATGAAGATGTCCGAGGTCCGGCCGCTGAAGTTCGCCGTCTTCGTCGTCCAGACACCGTTGCACTCGCTGAAGTCCTTGCTGCCATGCTCCCCTGCGACTCTCGCCCGGGCGCAGACACCGTCGGTGCGGGAGTCGAGCAGCTGGAACTTCACCGTCTGCCAGTAGGAGCCGTCGATGATGTTCTTCCCCCACGTGACGGTGCAGTTCCGGATCTTCGCATGGACCACTCCGCTGGAGTCCTTGCTCTCCAGAGTGCCGCAGCTGACGGTCTGCCTACGGTCACCGTCATCGGCAACCGCCGCGGCCGGCAGCAGCAGGACCCCGCCGATTCCGACGGCCGTCAGTGCGGAGGCCGCAACGGCCCTCAGAGACGTCTTCTGCAGACGTTCAGACATTTGCTTTCCCCCTCAACTCTCAGAAACCGGACGGCGGCGTGACGTTCGTGCTGATCTTGCCGTACGTGGAGTTGGTGCCGTAAGCGACCCTGATGAAGATGTTTGTGGTCCGGCCGCTGAAGTTCGCCGTCTTCGTCGTCCAGACGCCGTTGCACTCGCTGGACGACGCGCTGGCCCCGGTCTCGGACGCTATGACTCGTGCCCGAGCGCACACACCGTCAGTGCGGGAGTCAAGCAGCTGGAACTTCACCGTCTGCCAGTAGGAGCCGTCGAAGATGTTCTTCCCCCACGTGACGGTGCAGTCCCGCAGCCTGGCATGGGTCACTCCCGCTGCGTCGTTGACCCACAGGGATTCGCAGCCGACGGTCTGCCTACGGTCGCCGTCGTCGGCGACGGCCGCGGTCGGCGCGACCGCGGCCCCGGTGAGCGTCGCGGCCAGTGTCAGGGCGGAGACGGCGACGGTCTTCGCCCGGGACAGCGCGCGCCCTTCACGACCAACAAGAGGCCCGGAGAGCCGAGATGGTTCGCGGTGCTGCAGAGGCCCTCGGATCGAAAACACATGCTTGACGGTCGGTGGACGGTTCTGCATTGAGTCCTCCCCTGATTCACTTCGAGCGATCGCCCGGAGTGTCGATCGGTTCTTCACCGGCTCCACCGTGTGCCGGAGACGGCTTGCCAGGAAGGCGTGGCGGCGTCGGACAAACAACACCGGACAAAAAACCGGCGTTCGCGACGGCAGCACGATGACCGGGCGCTGATCCGAACCGCTGTGACTCGCAGCGACAGCCGGCCATTCGGACTTGGTTCGCGCGCAGGACTGTGCGCAGTTGGGCGGCGAACCGGTCCGGGTCCTCGGCGAAGCCGGTGTGGTCGCCGGGGAACATGGTCGGCTCGATGCCGAGTGCTGCCGCGAGCGCCTTCGACGGCCGGTCGCAGACCTGCCCGGCCGAGTCGTTGCCGATGCCGATGCCGATGCCGATGCCGACCACGATGCGGGTACTCGCCGAGCGCAGGGCGGACAGGTCGGGCTGCCAGCGGACGGTCGCGCGCAGCTCGTGCTCGAACCAGCGGCGCTCGTCTGCGACCTGCTGCGGATCCCGTTCTCCTCCGAACATCGCCTCGCATGCACCCTCGGGCAGGGTGATGTTGGCCTGGGCAAAGAACTTCGCCCAGCCCCCCGTCACGTCGCCGGAGAGGTAGGTGGCGATGATGTCCTCAGTCTGGGCGTGGCTCTGCTCGCGGTCCTCGAGCAGCTCCTCCACCGGAGGCTCGGTGGGCGACGGCGGTGTGCACCTGCTCGGGGTGGGTCTGTACGAGAGCGAGCGCGGTGACGGCGCCGCCGCTGGAGCCCAGGACCACGGCCGGGCCGGCGTCGAGGTGGCTCAGGAGCCGGGAGAGGTCGTCGGCCCGCAGCTGCGGGGTCGAGTCCTGGTCGGGGTCGTCGACCGGGCTGCGGTTGATGCCCCGTGGGTCGGTGGTGAGCACGGTGTGGTCTACGGCCAGAAGATCGGCCAGCGGCGCGAAGGCCCTGGCGTCCATCGGGGCGCCGACCAGCACCACAAGGGGACCCTCGCCGCGCACCTCGTAATGCAGACGCGCGCCAGGGACCTTGAGGGCCCGGACTGTGGCGGGAGCGGTCGAAATGGAGGTCATGCGTCCTCCTGAAACGGGGGCGGTCATCCGCCGTCGAAGACTCTGTGGAGCCGGAGGCATTCCTTGCCTCTCACCCTTGCGTCGAATGGGAGAGGGCGGGATCGACAGCACCACCGGAGCTTTTCCGGGACTGTCTGCGAGCGGCCATCGATCGCTGCGCGTCACAACCGCGCCGCCGCCCTCTGCCGACTTGTCGAACTTGCGTACTGAATACGAGTGTTGGCCCTAACATGACCGCTGCCCTCCTTGATCGCTGTCCGGCATCCGGGGTCACAGGCCGGGCTCTGGCGAACGCATCCAGTGCCGTCCGGCCCCATCGCCAGGTACAACTACCTGCGTGGAGGTTCGTGTGGGGCGTCCGGAAAAACCCCTGGACCCGGAAGCCGGTTCCGTCCAGCGCCTTGCGTGGCAGCTACGCCGGCTGCGCGAAAGGGCCGGCAGTCCGAGCTATCGGGCCCTGGCTCAGCGGGCGCACTATTCGGCGAGCACGCTGGCGGAGGCCGCCAAGGGCGACCGGCTTGCCTCACTGGCGGTCACCCTGGCCTACGTCGACGCGTGTGGCGGCGATCGGGCCGAATGGCGGGCCCGGTGGGAGGCAGTGGCCGCCGAGGTGGATACGGCGGCCTCGGCCGAGCCGACGCCGGACGAGGCGCGCTGCCCCTATCAGGGGCTGACGCCGTTCCAGAGTGAGCAGGCGGAGTGGTTCTTCGGCCGTTCCCGGCTGGTCGGCCGACTGCTGGAGCGGGTCGAGCGGCTGCCACTCGTCGGAGTCTTCGGGGCTTCGGGGAGCGGGAAGTCCTCACTCCTGCGCGCCGGGCTGCTGGGAACTATCGCCGAGGGCCGCCAACCGGAAGGACGGTGGCGGACCATGCTGTTGACCCCCACCGAGCATCCGCTCGACGCACTGTCCGACCAGGTGGCGAAGTTGTCCGGCCAGGATGTCCATCGTATGCGGGAGGAGCTGCGCAGCGATCCGGCCGCGCTGGACATCGCGATCCGCGGCGCCCTGGTCTCTGGCCCGCCTGAGACCAGGGCGCTGCTGGTCGTGGACCAGTTCGAGGAGCTGTTCACCCTCTGCGCCGACCAGAGTGAACGCAGCCGGTTCGTCGCCGCGCTGCTGGATGCCGCCCACGGCCCGGACCGTCGCACCACAGTGGTGCTCGGCGTGCGTGCCGACTTCCTCGCGCAGTTCGCCCAGCATCCGGATCTGCTGGACGCTCTGGGAGAGGAAGCGAAGCTGCTCGTGGGGCCGGTGTCCGGCACCGAGCTGCGGGAGATCGTCCTCCGGCCTGCCGCCCAGGCGGGGTGGGGCGTGGAACCGGACATGCTCGCCACCGTGCTCGCTGACGCGGCCGAGGAACCGGGCGCCCTGCCGCTGGTTTCGCACGCGTTGCTGGAAACCTGGCACCGGCGCAAAGGAGCGACCCTCACCCTGTCCGCGTACCAGGCCAGCGGCGGCGTGCGCGGAGCAATCGCCCAGACCGCCGACCGCGTCTACAGCGAGCTCACCGCAGAGCAGCAGCAGGCCGCTCGAAGGATCTTCCTCAGACTCTCCGCGCTGGGTGACGGGACCGGGGACTCCCGGCGGCCCATTGCCCGCGCCGAACTCGACGGTGTCGTCGAGGAGGCGGGTGCCGACGAGATCCTGGGCCGCCTGGCCGAAGCACGCCTCGTCGTCATCGGCCGGGACACGGTGGAGATGGCCCATGAAGCGCTGATCCGGGCCTGGCCCCGGCTGCATCGATGGCTCACCGACGACCGGGCGAACCTCATCATCCACCGACGGCTCACTGAGGCCGCCCACGCCTGGAAGTCGCTGGACCAGGACGCCGGGGCCCTGTACCGGGGCGCTCAGTTGCTCGCCGCGTGCGACTGGGCCAGGGACCATCCCCGGGAGCTGAACCAGCTCGAGGACACCTTCCTGCGCACCAGCAGCGCTCAGGAAACCACCGAGCAGGACAGCGCCCGGCGTCATGCCCGACTTCTCAAGCGCCTCATCGCGGGCATCTCCGTACTCCTCGTGCTCGCGGTACTGGGCGGGGGCGTGGCCGCTTGGCAGCGGCAGGACGCACGCCGACTGCAACTGGACGCCCTCTCAGGCGAGTTGTCCCTGCAAGCGCGGTCGCTCCTGGCCACCGATCCGGACCTGGCAGGCCTACTGGCCGTCGAAGCGGACCACTTGCACCCGAACGCCGCGACCCGGGGAAGCATCCTGAGCGCCGCGGCGGCGCCGCGGCGCACCGAACTCAACATCAGCGGCCCCGCCGTGTACACCGTCGCGTTCAGTCCGGACCATACGCTGCTCGCCTCCTCGAACGGCGACGGCACGATCGGTCTGTGGGACTCGGTGCGCGGCACCCGGATCGCGTTTCTGCGAGGACACACCGGCCGGCCCATGAAGGTGGCCTTCAGCGGCGACGGGAAACGTCTCGCCTCCACCGCAGTCGACGGCACCTCCGGCTCGCTCATCGTCTGGGACGTCCGGACGCGCCGGCCCATGACCAGGCTCGCCGAGCATCGGATCGGCCCGGGCATGGCCCTCAGTACGGACGGTACGAAGATCGCGATCGGAGTCGGAGACGGCGACATCGCCCTGCACGACCTGACCACCGGGTCTCGCCGCCTTCTCCGCGGACAGGGACACGGTCCCGCGGTCGGGTCGCTGAGTTTCAGCCACGACGGCAAGCTTCTGGTTTCCGCAGACGGAACGCGGGACCCGGTCGTCTGGGCCGTCAAGACCGGCAGACCGATTGCCTCGCTGCCCTCCGAACACGTCGCCCAGGTCGCCTTCGCCTCTTCCGGACGCATGCTCGCGGCCGCCGCCGACGACCGGGGGGTGTACCTGTGGAACCTCGACCGGGAGCGGCCAGCCGCTCTGCCGCGACTGCCCCTGCCGGATTCCTTCGGATGGGCCATCTCCGCTCCCGTCGGCGGCCGGCTGGCCGTGGCCGACGAGAACGGCACAGTCACGATATGGGACCTGCGGCGTCGCGCGCCCGTGCACACCTACCAGGACAGAGGCCGCACCGAGACGGTCTCGGTTGCCCTCAGCCGCGACGGTGCAATGCTCGCCTCCGCCGGATTCAACGGGACAATTGTGCTGCACGATCTGCGCAACGCCCCGTTCAGCGGATTCGACGCACAGATGAAAGACGTCAAGGTCAGCCCGGACGGAACCGTGATCGCCACTGCCGGCAGCGACAGGACCGTCCGTCTCTGGGACACCCGGGGGAAGCAACTCACCACCCTGAGCGGGCACCCCGACCAGGTCCAGGCCGTCGCGTTCAGCTCCGACGGACGCCTGCTGGCCTCGGTGACGCGGAACAACATCGTCACGATCTGGGACGTCCGGCGCCGACTGCGCGCGGCGGAACCGGTACCTACCCTGGGAGTCGGCGCCTCCACCGACATCGCCTTCGCTCCCCGTGGCCGGCGCCTCCTCGCTGCCGCCACACTCGGACTGTTCGTCTGGGACGTCCACGACCTGACGTCGCCGCCCCTGAAGACGTCGAAGTATCAGCCCCGCCTGGCCACCTCGCTCGTCTTCACCCCCGACGGCCGTCGCCTTGTGGCGGCCAGCACGGGGGGCTTCCTCAACGCGTGGGATGTCGCAACCGGTGAACTCCTCGCCAGGGACAAAACCGGCCAGGGCGCCGTGCAGGACGTCGCCGTCAGCCCTGACGGCAAGCTGCTCGCCACCGCCGGTGACAGCCGGACGGTCAAGCTCTGGAGTGCCACGGACCACCGGGAGCTCGCCGTGCTCAGCGGACACACCGCCCCCGTGCAGGTCATCGCGTTCAGTCGGGACGGCCGCACCCTCGCCTCCGCCGGTGACGACCACTCGATCATCGTGTGGGACATCGCCGCCCGGCGCTCCCTCGCCACGCTGAACGGGCACAGCGCCAGAATCCGCGGACTCGCCTTCACCCCTGACGGCGCCCTGGTCTCCGGCGGGGAGGACGGCAGGATCATCCGATGGCCCCTGGACCTGCATGACGTCAAGGATCGCCTCTGCGCTGCCGTCGGTCGCAGTCTCACCCGGCAGGAGTGGGCGACCTACCTCCCGTCGGTTCCATACCAACCGACCTGTCGTTCCCGGTCGCGTCGCTGAGGCGGACCGACCCGGACCTGAAACGCCGTCACGCCGCTGTGACTCGCATGGCGGTGGACGGCGGGCCGCCTTCGCCCTGGGCGGAATTCAGGGCAGCCGTACCTCGACGCGTAGACCGCCCCCGGGCCCGGGTTGGGCAGTGGCAGTGGCGGTGCCGCCGTGGGCGGTGGCGATGGAGCGCACGATGGACAGGCCCAGGCCATGGCCACGGTCCGCTCCTGCGCCGGTGCGGTCCCGGCCGTGGCCCCGGCGAAACGGTTCGAAGAGCGTCTCGACGGTGTCGGGCTCCACCTCGGGTCCGGTGTTGGTCACGGTCAGGCGGCCACGGGAGAGGGCCACCTCGACGCGTCCGTCCGGTTGGTTGTAGGCGATGGCGTTGCGCAGCAGGTTCGCCGTCAACTGGCCGAGCAGGACCCGGTCTCCCGGTACGGGCGCGGGCGACCGCTCGGCCTCGACAGTGACCACGACGCCCGCCTCGGCGGCAACAGCCCCGCAGGAGGCGACCTCCTCGGCGACCACGTCCAACAGATCCACGGTCTCGTGGGTCTCGATGCCCCCCTCGCTCTGCGCCAGGAGCAACAGCCCTTCGATGAGCTGCCCGTTGCGCCGATTGGCGTCCAGGAGGGACTGTCGCACCCGGGCCAGTTCCTCGGGGGTCGGGTTCTCCAGGCCGATCTGGAGGGCTGCGCGCTGCGCGGCGAGCGGGGTACGCAGTTCGTGGGAGGCGTTGGCGATGAAGCGGCGCTGGCTGTCGAAGGAGGTTTCAAGGCGGGCGAGGAGCGCGTCGAAGGTGTCGGCGAGTACCGTGAGTTCGTCCCGCGGGCCGTCGAGAGCAATGCGTTCGTGCAGGTTCTCCTGGGAGATCCGGCGGGCCCTGGACGTCATGGAGTGCACGGGCCGCAGCACCCGCCCGGTGATCCACCAGCCGACGCCGACGGCGAACACCGCCATCACGAGCAGAGCCGCGCCCGACCAGAGCAGGACCTGCCGGGAGGCGAAGTGGGCGAGCTCGAGGCTGACCGTTCCGGCATCGGACGGCGGGTTCCCCTGCGGCACCATCCGTGGCCTGCGGTCCATCAGCTCGTTGGCCTTGGCCATGGCGTCCGCCCGGGACAGGAAGTAGACGAGGGCCAGCAGGATGCCGCCGAGCAGGACGAACACCAGGCCGTAGACGGCAGCGATGCGGGTACGGACTGTGGCCCGGTGCGCGCGCGCCCGCCCCCCGCCCCGCCCCCGCACCGCACGTGCCGTCAAGCCCCTCACAGCGCGTACCCCACGCCCTGTACGGTCCGGATCAGGGGCGGTTCGCCGAGTTTGCCGCGCAGCTTGCTCATGGTGACGCGGACCGCTGAGGTGAACGGGTCGGCGTGCTCGTCCCAGGCACGCTCAAGGAGTTCCTCCGCGCCGACCGGGGCCCCGTCGGCCGCCAGCAGCAGATGCAGTACGGCAAACTCCTTCGGCGTGAGATCAAGCACCCGGCCGTCCCGCGTGGCGGTGCGCTGCGCGGTGTTGAGCACCACCCCCGACTTCTGCAGTACCGGCGGCAGGGGCGGTGCGCTGCGGCGGCACAACGCGTGGACCCTGGCGATGAGTTCGTCGTACTCGAAGGGCTTGGCGAGATAGTCGTCGGCCCCCAGGTTGAGGCCCTGGACCCGGTCGTGCAGACCGTCGGCCGCGGTGAGCATCAGGATGCGGGTCCTCGCCCCCGAGCCGGCCAGGTCGGCGGCGACAACATCCCCGTGCACCCCGGGCAGGTCCCGGTCCAGGACCACGACGTCGTAGTCGGTCACCTGGAGGCTGTGTGCCGCCTCGGCTCCGTCGTGGACGGTGTCCACCGCGAATCCGTGGCGGCGCAGCCCGAGGGTGACCATCTCGGCGATCAGCGCGTCGTCCTCGGCGACAAGTACCCGCATGTCGTTCTCCCTTACTTGCTCAGGATGTGATTCAACGGTGGCCGATCAGGATGGTCAGGTCGCGGCGAGCGCCACCGTGGGGGCCAGCCCGGCGGCGCGTACCGCCGGATAGAGACCGGCCACGCCGCCGATCATCAGAGTCGAGCCGACCCCACCTCCCATCACCCACGGCGGCACCACCACCGGCCAGCCCTGCGTAGCGGCGTACGCGGCGGTGACCGCCGAACCGATCACCACGCCCGCCCCGCCGCCGAGCGCGGACAGCAGCAGCGACTCGGTGAGGAACTGCAGGCACACCTGGCTCCGGGTGGCGCCCAGGGAGCGTCTGAGGCCCACTTCGCCGCGGCGCTCCAGAACCGAGATGACCATGGTGTTGGCGACACCGATCCCACCGACCAGCAGCGCCACGCCGCCCAGCCCCAGCAGCAGCCCGGTGAAAGCCTTGTCGCCGGCCTGCTGGGCGACGAGTGCGTCGGAGGGGCGGGAGACCTTCACGGTGGTGGGGTCGGCCGGGTTCGCGGTCGGGCCGATCAACTCCCGTACCCTGCCGACGGACTTCTCGGCGGCCCGGGTGTAGACGAGGGTCGGGTGACCGTCGAAGCCGAGGTATTTCTTGGCCGCGTCCCAGCCGACCAGAGCGGCGGTGTCCAGCTCGGGGGCGAGCGGCACCGGGGCGAGGATGCCTGCGACGGTGAACCACTGGCCGCCGAGCCAGACCCTGGTGTCCGGCCCGGGTTCGGTGACGCCCAGCAGCTGCGCAGTGGTGGCACCGAGGACGGCCACCGGATACTCGCCCGTGGCCTCGTTGAGCCAGTTGCCGCGCGCCATGGTGGCGCCCACCGACTTCAGCAGATCCTGCCGGGCACCCGCGGCGGTGATCCCGTTGGACTGCGCCTTTGGGATCTTGTCCGTCCGGTAGGTCTTCACGCCGTCGATCGTCCCGATCGCGGTGGCCGACTCCGCACCCCCGATCCGGCCAATCATGTCCATGGCTTCCTCGGGCAACCTCGCCGTGCCGCCGTCGAGGGACTGCCCGGGCGTGGCTGTCAGCAGATTCGTGCCGAGCCGGGCGAGGGTACGGTCCAGCTCGGCCCGGCTGGAGCTGGAGATACCGACGACCGAGACCATGGCCGCGATGCCGATGGCGATGCCGAGCGCGGACAGCAGGACGCGTACGGGGCGGCTGCGCAGGCCGAATCCTCCGACACGTACACAGTCGGCGGGGCTGAGACGGGCCGGGGTCAGCATGTGGCCCCCAGCGCGACGGAATCGGTGGCGGTCGCGGTGGCGGTGGCGGTGGCGGTGGCGGAATCGGACTGCACTCGTCCGTCGAGCATGGCGACCTGTCGGGGCAGCGAGTCCGCGATGGAGCGGTCGTGGGTGATGACGAGGATGGTGGTGCCCGATTCGTGCAGCTCGTGCAGCAGCTCCATCACCGCCGCACCCGCCTTGGAGTCGAGCGCTCCGGTGGGCTCGTCGGCGAGCAGGACGGCCGGTTCGCCGACCACCGCACGGGCGATCGCGACGCGCTGCCTCTCACCGCCGGACAGCTCGTGCGGGCGGTGGTCGAGGCGATGGCCGAGCCCCACCCGTTCCAGGGCGGCCGCCGCCCGCTCGCGGCGCGTGCGCTGTCCGGTGCCGCTGTAGAGGAGTCCGTACGCGACGCTGTCGAGCGCGGAGACGCCGGCCGGGAGGTGGAACTGCTGGAAGACGAAGCCGATGCTCTGCGCGCGCAGGGCCGAGAGCTGCCGGTCGGAGAGGGCGGCCACGTCATGGCCGTCGATGACAACGCCGCCCGAGGTGGGCCGGTCCAGTGTCCCAATCACGTTCAGCATGGTGGATTTCCCAGACCCGGAAGGCCCGACGATCGCGGCCATTTCACCGCGGTGAACGGTCAGGCTGACGCCGACGAGCGCGGCGACTCCCCCGGCGTACGTACGGGTCACCTCCTCCAGTACGACGACGGATGAGCCGGCGGCAGAGGCGAGTGCGGTCACTTGGGCACCCCCACCCTCAAGCCCTCGCGCAGCCCCTTGCCGGTGACCTCGACCCGGCCCTGGGCGAAGAGCCCGAGCGTGACGGGCACGGTACGGGTCCGGCCGCCGCCCTCGACGACCTGCACTGCGTACCCACCATCGTCAGGCAGCGCCACCAGTGCGGTGACGGGCACGGACATGGCCTTCTGCGCGGTGGCGCTGATGAACTTCACATCCACCGTGGCCGCGTCCAGGCCCTTCAGCTTCTTCTGATCGGGGATCTCGATCTCCACCTCGACCTTGGTCTGCGGCTTTTCACCGCCGCCGCCCTGCTGTGCGGCGTCGTCCTTGGGCGGTGACACCGTCCGTACGGTGCCGACCTTCCCCGTGACGGTGGTGCCATCGGGCAGGACCACACCCACAGACGCGCCCTTCTTGGCCAACCCCTGGTCACCGACGCCCAGTTCGGCGCTGACGCGCTTCTCCCGGCTCGTGTGCCTCAGGATTGTGCCGTTCACCGGATCGCCCACGGCGGCCTCCAGTGCGGCGACACGGATCAGTCCGGAGGCGAAGGCGGCCTGCCCATTCTTGAGCTCGCCGGTCGTCTTCACGCCCCGCTTCTTCTGGAACGCGCGGAGTGCGGCAGCTGTACGGGCGGTGTAGTCGTCCCCGTCGGGGGCGTCGTAACCCAGCGCCCGCAGGTTGTCGTTGAGCTGCTCGACATCCGGCCCCTCGGTGCCGGGCACCAGGTCCCGGTACATCGGGACGGTGCCGTACATCAGCGTCACGGGCTGGTTGTCGACCTTGTAGAGCGTATCCCCGCGCCCCACCGTCGACCCCGGCTCCGGTAACCAGGTGACCGTGCCGGGCAGTCGGCCGCTCACCGTGACCGGATCCCCGTAGCCCAGTTCGCCCGCGACCAGCTTTGAGGCGGCCAGATCGCTGCGGCTGATCTCACCGGTGGCAGACGGCAGTTGGGCGGAATGTGTCGCGGCCGTCGTGTCGGCACCGTCGCCCAGTCCAAGTGCGGCAACGGACACCCCGCCCCCGGCCAGCACCACCACACCCGTGACCAGCACGGTCTTCGGCCATCGCTTCCGGCTCACTGGCCGCTCACGTCCCGCTCCTCGCCCTTCATGTACTGCTTGCATGCCGCCATCGCCTTCTTGAACGTCGGCGTGCTCTGGGCCGCCTCGCCCTGTGGTGGGATGAAGGCGCCGTTCACCGGGTCGTCGACCTCGACGCCGTTCTTCCGGAAGCATTTGGCCAGTTCCAGAGCCTCCTTCTGGAAATCGGCCATCTCCTCTTCGGTGTGCGCCTGAGGGGCGTACTTCTTGCATGCATCCTGCGCGGCTTCCACCTTGGCCCGTGGAAGGTCTGCGGGGAACTGGTTCACCTGTTCACCGGGCTTGGGGTCCGCAACGTCAACGCCCTGGTCCCGTAGGCACTTCGCGTACTGAAGGCTCTTGTCCTTGCCGCTGTCGGCGGCCTCGTCCCCGCCTTCGCCGTCGCTACGGCCGCACGCTGCCAGCGACACGACCGCCGCCGTTGCCACCCCGGAGACGGCCAGCATCCGGCGGGCGCTGCGCCATCGGTTTCTCCGCGCCGTAAGCATCAGCATTCATGGCTCCTCTTGTCGGGCGGGCGGCCTCGCGCCGTCCAGCCGTATCAAGGGATACGGGGAGGGATGTTGCGCAGAGTTTTCGCGGCGTTCCGCGCCACACGAGAGGGCCTGGCCGTTTGGTCACATGGCGAGTTGGCAGACTCTGGATCAGAACTGCCTTACGAATGGCGCACTTTCCGAGTCCGCTGTCCTACCGATGGAGTGTTCATGGACCTGACCCACCGCAAGCTCTACTCGCTCGATCCCAACGCTGACCCCGGTGACGAAGCGAGACAGCTTCGCGCTCAGGGCCCCCTGGTTCCGGTGGAGTTGCCCGGGGGTGTAGCAGCCTGGGCAGCCACGGACCTCGCCACCGCGAAGGCCGTTCTCGGCCATGAGGATCTGACCAAGGACCCTGAGCACTGGCCTGCCCTGAAGGCGGGCCGGATACCGGACGAATGGGAGCTGATCGCCCTCGTCCGAGGAGCGGCGATGCTCCATGAGGGCGGCGACGATCACCGCCGGCTGCGGCAGCTGGTGAGCTCCGCTTTCAATCGATCCCGAACCTTTGCCGACTCGGTGACAGCCAGACATCGCGGAGGGAGCACAGCATGATCGGTCGTAGGTTACGTCTGCTGTCGGTCGGCCTGGGGGTGGCCTGCGTCGTGCAGATGCTGGTCGCCGCGGCGCCGAGTGCACCGCGGGCTGACACATGCGCGGTCAAGTCGAAGCCCTCGGACAAGGTGCTCCAGGGGTACTGGGAGAACTGGGATGGCGCGGCGAACGGCGTTCACCCACCGTTCGGATGGACTCCGATCACCGACACCCGCATCCGTGATCACGGCTACAACGTCGTCAACGCGGCATTCCCGGTCATTCGCTCCGACGGCACTGTCCTGTGGGAGGACGGGATGGACGCGACGGTCAAGGTCGCGACCCCGGCCGAAATGTGCCGGGCCAAGGCGGCCGGTCTCACCATCCTGATGTCCATCGGCGGTGCGACGGCCGGTATCGACCTCAGCTCCAGCACCGTCGCCGACCGGTTCGTCCAGACGGTGGTGCCCATCCTGAAGGCGTACAACTTCGACGGCATCGACATCGACATCGAGACAGGCCTCATTGGCAGCGGCAACATCAACCAGCTGTCGACATCGCAGGCCAACCTCGTTCGCATCATCGACGGCGTGCTCGCCCAGATGCCCCCCAACTTCGGCCTGACGATGGCGCCCGAGACGGCCTACGTCACCGGCGGCAGCGTGGCATACGGCTCGATCTGGGGCGCGTACCTGCCAATTGTGAAGAAGTACGCGGACAACGGCCGGCTCTGGTGGCTGAACATGCAGTACTACAACGGCAGCATGTACGGGTGCTCCGGCGACTCGTACTCCGCCGGCACGGTCCAAGGATTCACCGCCCAGACGGACTGCCTGAACAAGGGTCTGGTCGTCCAGGGCACCACGATCAGGGTCCCCTACGACAAGCAGGTTCCGGGATTGCCGGCACAACCGGGCGCCGGAGGCGGCTACATGTCGCCGAACCTGGTGTCGCAGGCCTGGAACAACTACAACAACGGGCTGAAGGGACTGATGACCTGGTCGATCAACTGGGACGGGTCGAAGGGATGGACGTTCGGGAACAACGTCAAGGCTCTGCAGCGCCGCTGAAGTGTGCTGATCTCAGGGTTCACTGCTCGCGCATGCCCCAGGGTGAGCCGTACTCCGTCAGCAGATCCAGGAAGGGCCGGGCGGGGAGGGCCTCGGGGCCGAGGACGCCGCTGCCGGACCAGGTGCCTGCGGCGATCAGTTCCAGGGCCACGACGGGGTTGATGGCGGTCTGCCACACGACCGCCTGGCAGCCGTACTCGCGCATGGACCACTGGTTGTCGACCACGTGATACAGGTAAACCTCGCGCGGGCGGCCGTCCTTGGTGCCCTTGACCCAAGTGCCCGCGCAGGTCTTGCCGTGCATGCGCTCTCCGAGGGCTGCCGGGTCCGGCAGGCAGGCGGCGACCACGTCACGCGGGGAGACGCGGACCGTGCCCGATCCGTCCGCCGCGGGCACCGGCACGGGATCTGTGCGGTCGAGGCCCAGCAGGTGCAGCGTCTGCAGCGTGCGGATGAAATCCTCGCCGAGGCCGTACTTGAAGGTGACGCGTCCCGCGTCCACCCAGCGCGGCACGAGCAGGACCTCCTCGTGCTCGACGTTGACACACTCGACGGGTCCGATCCCCTCGGGGAAGTCGAACACTTCGGGCTCGCTGAAGGGGGCGGTGGTGAACCAGCCACGGCCGGCCTCGTAGACGACGGGCGCATTGAGGCATTCCTCGATGGTGGTCCAGATGCTGAACGAGGGCGCGAAGTCGTAGCCGTCGACCGTGAGGTTCGCCCCGTCGCGGATGCCGATCTCCTCGATCTCGTCGAAGAGTTCATCGGCGGCATGCCGGGCGAAGACGTCGGACAGTCCCGGCTCGACGCCGATGCCGACGAGCGCGAGGGATCCGGCCTTCTCCCAGTCCGCGGCGCGCTCGAACTGGGTGTCGCCGAGCTTGACGCCACAGAGCTCGTACGGGCGCTCCGGGTGCGGGCGGGACAGCGACATCGCCATGTCCAGGTACTGCGCCCCGGCGGCCAGGGCCGCCTGGAACAGCGGCATCACGAAGCGGGGGTCGGTGGCGTTAAGCAGGACGTCGCAGCGCTGCCGGTGCAGCAGGGAGGTGACGGCGGCCTCATCGCTCGCGTCGATCCGTTCGGCGCTGAAGCGGCCGTCCGGCTCCAGTGCCGCGACGGCGGCCTCGGCGCGCGAGAGGTCATAGTCGGCAACAACCACGTGGTCGAAGAAGGACCGGCGGGCCGCGATCCGGGTGATGGCGGTACCGACGCCGCCGGCCCCCACGAGAAGAACACGCATGACAAAGCTCCATTTCCAGACACAGCGTGCAGGGCGCTGCTGATGGGCGCGGTGCCTGTTGAACCCGATCCAACGCGCACACCGTTGTTAACGTCAATGGCGTTGGCATAAGGTCGATGGGTCATGGCGATGGTCGTGGAAGGAGCCTGCCGTGCCCAAGCCCGTGGTACCGGAGGAGTCCCGGAGGCGGCGGCGTCCCACGAAGAACGGCGCGGTGCTCTCGGAGCAGCTGATCGTGGAGACCGCGCTGCGCATGCTGCGGGAGCACGGGAGCGCGGGCCTGACCGTCCGCCGCCTCGGCACTGCCCTGGGGGCGGACCCGAGCACGCTGTACCGGTACTTCAGCGGCATCGACGACCTGACGCTCGCCATCGGGAACGTGCTCGTGGGACGTGCCCTGGCGGGGTGGCAGGGCACTGGCGACTGGCGCACCGACCTGCGGGAGCTGGGGCTGCGCATCCACACCGCGTATCTCGGACATCCCCAGGCGGCTGTGCTGACCGCCAGCCGGGTGAGCGGCAAGGGGTGGGAGGTGGCGGCTGACGAGACGATCCTGGGGCTGCTGCGCACAGCCGGCTTCGCGGAGGCCGACGCGGTCCGGATCTATCAGGCGTTCATCGACCAGAGCCTGGCATTCGCCGCGCTGGACGCAGCCTCACTGGCGCTGTCGGCGGCGGCACGCGCGGCGGACGAGGAAGTCTGGCAGGCCACATACGCCAGGCTGCCTGCCGCGACCCATCCGCACATCGCAGCGACCGCGCACCTGCTGGTCGCCCGGATGAACCAGAGCGCGTATCCCACCGCGCTGGAGATGCTCCTGGACAGCGCATCAGCCCAGCTCAGCACAGCGCAACGCAGGAACGGCGGCGGAAGTACGAGCGGGGGCGGAGGCCGGGGCGGGGGCGGAGGCCGGGGCGGAGGCGGGGGCGGGGGCGGGGGCGGGAGCGGCTGAGCCTGCGGTGAGCCCCCGGCCGCACCCCAGGCCTGGTCAGCCGGGCCAGGTTCCGGTCAGGCGGTGCACGGTGCTGGCGCCACCGCGGTCGACCGCAGCCTTGACCGCGGCGAAGATCGCGCCTTGCAGCGTGGCGGCGATCAGAACTTCCCGCCAGCTGCGGTCCTGGTCGGTGGCGTCCGGGGCGTCTTCGTCATGGCCAATGGCCTTCCACACTTGCTTGAAGACCGCGCTGGCGACCGCACCGCTCAAGGCGCCCAGTGCAAAGCCGACCGGCTTGTAGGCAACCTTCGACGCTTGCATCAATTCCTCCTGCTGCGTCGTATGAGGACGAACACGCCGAGCGCGGCCACGCCGGCGGTGATGAGCAGGACCCGGTTACCGCGCGCCAATTCGACTGCCTGACCCGCCCTTGCTCGCACCGGCTCCGGAGTGCTGTCCTCGATCTTCTCTCCCAGGACGTGGGCACTCTCGGTCAGGTGCTGCTTTGCGTGCGCGGCCTTCTCACGTACCGGCTCGGGGGTCTTGTCCTGGGCCCTGTGCAGAGCGTGGGCGGCCTTGTCCTGCACCTGGCTCTTCACCTTCGCCGCCTTCTGCTGTGCCTGTGCTTTGACATCCGCCTTGCCGGCCAGCGCTTCGACCGTCTGACCGAGCTCCTCGCGGGTGACCTCCACCTGCTCACGCAGTTCCTCAGTGGTGGGCGTGGAGTCCTTCTGGGACTTGTCCGTCATCGGTGTGCCCTCTCCTTGATCTCGGCCACGTCGGCCTTGACACTGTCGATGGCCTGCTCGGGGGTGGGCGGGCCGGCCTGGCCCACCTGCTTCTTGCCCACGGCGGCGAGCACGGCCGCCACCGCAATCAGGACGGCGGCTACGACAAGCGCCGCGACCCACAACGGCCAGACCAGGTCCAGAGCCACGATCGCGGTGGCGGCAAGCGCCTGCAGGGCGATGAAGCCGATCACTCCGGCTCCGCTGAACAGACCTCCGCCGACCCCGAACCGCTTGCCCTTCTGCTTCATCTCCGCCTGCGCAAGCCGCAGCTCCTGCCGCATCAGCTGAGAGATCTGCTCGGACGCCTGCTTGACCAGATCGCTCACAGAGGCGTCGGTGTCCTGCCGCGGCGGTGGATGGTCCACTGACCTGCTCATCGTCGTGACCTGCCTTTCGTTGCTCAACCGGCATCCACATCCCGGCTCAGTCGCTGCCCGTCTCCTTGCGCTCCTCCTCACTCCACTTGCGGGTGTCGCGGGGCTGGACGTAGGGCTCCTCGCCCTCGGGGTGGCCACCGATGATCGCGCGTTCACGGGCCAGCTCCGCGTCGAATTCCAGACCCAGCAGGATCGCCAGATTCGTGATCCACAACCAGACCAGGAAGACGATCACCCCGGCCAGGGTGCCGTAGGTCTTGTTGTAGGAGGCGAAGTTCGCCACGTACAGCGCGAAGCCGGCCGAGGCGATCATCCAGATCACCAGGGCCAGGAAACTGCCCGGGGTGACCCACTTGAAGCCACGGCCCCTCGCGTTCGGCGACGCCCAGTACAGGATCGCGATCATGATGGTGACCAACAGGACCAGGACCGGCCATTTGGCGATCGACCACACTGTCAGCGCCGTGTCTCCCATCCCGATCGCCGTACCCACCTGCTCGGCAAGGCCGCCGGTGAACACGACGAGCAGCGCGCTGACGCACGCCATGATCATCAGCACCAGCGTCAGAGCCAGGCGCAGAGGGGTGACCTTCCACACCGGCCGTCCCTCGGGGATGTCGTAGACGGCATTGGAGGAGCGGATGAACGCGGCCACATACCCAGACGCCGACCACAGCGCAATCAGCAGACCGACAATCGCCAGGATGGATCCGGTGCCGCTGCTGGCCTGCAGTTGCTCGACCGCGCCTGTGATGATGTCGCGGGCTGAGCCGGGGGTGAGCTGCTTGAGGTTGTCGAGGATGCTCTTTGTCGCCGACTCACCCGCGATCCCCAGCAGCGAGACCAGCACCAGCAGCGCGGGGAAGAGTGCCAGCACCCCGTAGTAGGTCAGCGCGGCCGCCCGGTCGGCCAGCTCGTCGTCCTTGAACTCCGCCACCGTCCGCCGAAGCACCGCCCACCACGACTTCTTGGGCATGTCGGTCGGTTCGCTCGGCGCATCCCGCTCCACCTGCGGATCGGGCCCCACAGGCCTGTCCGTCCGGGCGCCCGCTGCCCCGGCTCCGGGCTCATGCCGGCCATCCTGGGGCTGCGCTTCCTCGCGTCTGCGTCGCTGAATCCCTGCCATGACATTGCGGGTAGCCGCAAGTCCGCGTTACGAAACACCATGTAAGCCTTCAAATCACTATTCATCTTCGGCGAGCGGCAGGGCCCGGTTAAGCGGGTGCCCGAATTGCAGGCATTCAAGGATTTGCGTGATGTTCGAGGTCGGCGGGGTACCCCGAAGCGGTGAAGGCGGTCCGTCGCGCCCAGGAGGTGACGTCGATGAGCCGCACCGACACCGAGGGCCCTGGGCAGCAGTACGACGCCACCCCTTATCTGCCCGGCCGTGGCGGTATTCCGGCACACCGCCGCGCCGCGGCGAAGTGCCAGGGCTGCCCGCTGTTCGAGAACGCCACGCAGACCGTGTTCGGAGCGGGAACCGCGGCGGCACGGATCATGCTCGTCGGGGAGCAGCCCGGCGATCAGGAGGACCGGCAGGGCGAGCCGTTCGTCGGACCCGCCGGGGGCCTGCTGAGGAAGGCGCTGCGGGAGGCGGGCATCGACGTGGAAGAGGCGTACGTGACCAATGCGGTGAAGCACTTCAAGTTCACCGAGGCGCGGGGCAAACGCCGCATCCACAAGTCACCGGACTTGCGTGAGATGACCGCGTGCCGCCCCTGGCTGGCGGCGGAGCTGCGCATGGTCGGCCCGGACGTGGTCGTCGCGCTGGGTGCGACCGCCGGCAAGGCCCTGCTGGGAACGTCGTTCCGGGTGAGCAAGGAGCGGGGCGCGCTCATCCCGCTCCCCGGCGAGCAGCCGAAGGCGTACGTGGTGGCGACCCTTCATCCCTCGGCCGTCCTGCGCTCGGACGACCGCGAAGCCGCCTACACCGGCCTCGTCTCGGACCTTCGGGCGGCCGCCGAAGCACTCCACCGGGCGCCACGATGACCCGGCCGGCGTGATATCCGGCCGGCAGTGGGTACCCCTGCAAGTCGCCGAGTACCCGCGCGGCAGACAGGCTGCCCCGCGGATCCGGTGAGAGGAGACGCAGTAATGAGCACGGTGCAGGAAACGGTCGAGGTCGAAGTCCCCGTCCGCACCGCCTACAACCAGTGGACGCAGTTCGAGGAGTTCCCGAACTTCATGGAGGGCGTCGAGGAGGTCAGGCAGGTGGACGACGTACACAACCACTGGACCACCAAGATCGGAGGCGTACGACGGGAGTTCGACACCGAGATCGTCGACCAGCTCCCGGACGAGCGCATCGCGTGGCGCACCATTGGCGGCGACACCCAGCAGAAGGGCATCGTCAGCTTCCAGCGCCTGGACGACACGCACACACGCGTGCGGCTCGTCATGGACGTCGAACCGAGCGGGGCGGCGGAGAAGACCGCGGACATGGCCGGGTTGATCGACCGGCGCGTCAAGGGCGACATGCGCCGCTTCAAGGAGTACATCGAGCAGAGGGGCGACGAGACCGGCGCATGGCGCGGCCGCGTCAAGCCCGTATGACACCCGCCGCGCACGCCCCGCGCCGCGTGCTTTGACGGTCTGGGCAGGTGAGCCGGACACGGCGCGGGGTGGCAAGGCAACCGGGCAGCTCACCGCCCAAGCACCCACCGGTCCGTTGACCGGCAGGATCGAGGCAACCAATCACCCCACGGACCGGGCCTACCGCAAGGGCGCGCCCGTCGTCGTCAAGCGGATGCCGTACAGCGCGGTCCACGTCACTGTCGACGGGAAGCCCCACGGCCTCTTCTGCGCCGCCGGTGCCGCCGACTCACGCTGCCGCGCGGTCCACGGTTGATTGCCGAGGTGAATTGCCGAGGTGAATTACGTGCGCTCATGGGAGCCGAAGTCTGTCGCGGCCGCCCCGGGGTCCGGGGCGGCCGCGTAGGACCCCGACATCCCCCCACTGTCGGTCACGGCACAGCAGGATCGAGCACGACGGGCAGCTCCGCGAGACCGCGGAAGGCCGGGAACGGAACCTCCATCCAGCGCGCCTCACTCGCGGGGTCGGCCAGAGCCAACCTCGGGAAACGGCTGAACAGACCGGTAAGAGCGAGTTGCATCTCCAGTCTGGCCAGAGGCGCTCCCAGGCAGTAGTGACTGCCCTGGCCGAACCCGAGATGGGCACTTTGCGCGTTCTCCGGTCGCGTCACATCGAACTGGTCCGGCGAGTCGAACTTCAGCGGGTCGCGGTTGGCCGAAGTCAGCGCGATCTGAACCAGGGCGCCCTTCGGAATCCGCGTCCCGGCGATCTCTACATCCTCGGTTGCGTAACGGAACGTCGCGGTCTCCACCGAGCCGTCGTAGCGCACCAGCTCCTCCACCGCCGGCCCGACCAGCTCCGGGTTCTCCTGAACGGCGCGGAGCTGCGCAGGATTGGCGAGGAAGTGGTAGACGGCGTTGCCGATGAGGAGGGCGGTCGTCTTGTGGCCCGCGAACATCAGCAGAAACGCGGTCGAGATCAGCTCGCTCTCGGTGAGCCCGCCGTCATTGTCCCGGGCTACGGTGAGGGCGCTGAGCAGGTCCTCACCCGGGCTGCTGCGCTTACGCGCGAGGAGATCCGCGAAGTACGTGTGCAGACTCTCTTCCGCCTTCTGCTGGGCCTTCTTGGATTCCTCGCCGAACCCGGTGTTGGCCACCGTGGTGGACCAGCCCTGCACCTGAGACCGCTCGTCCGGGGGCACGCCGAGCAGTTCGCAGATCACGGTGATCGGCAGGGGGAACGCGAACGCGGGCAGCAGGTCGACCGGTTCCCGGGTCGGGCATTGGTCCAGCAGCGTCTCGACGACGTCCTGGATCCGGGGCCGCAGCGCCTCCACGCGGCGCGGGGTGAACTCGGAGTTGACCAGCTTGCGCAGCCGGGTGTGCTTGGGCGGGTCGGAGTTGAGCATGTTGTCGTCCAGTGCCACGGACGAGTCACCGAAGATCCTTCGGTAGGCGTCCATGGCGCCGTACATGTCCTTGCTCAGCCGCGGATCCGACAGGGCGGCCCGCGCGTCCTCGTACCGCGTGATCAGGTACGTTTCGACGCCGTGCGGCGGCCGCATGGGGCAGACGGGCGCCTCGTCCCTGAGGTGCGCGTAGACGGGGTGCGGGTTCCGTCTGAACTCGGGGGTGCACCGCGCGGCTGCGGCGACAGGGTCTTCCACGGTGGTCACGGACGGCTCCTGAGGTCGAAGAGGGCCTCGGCGTTGCCGCCGAGGATGAGCTGCCGGGACGCCTTGTCGATCGGCAGCTTTTCGATCATGCGCATGAACTCCTCCAGTGGCACGGACATCGGTGGTGAGTCGGTGCCGAAGAGCAGCCGCTCCGGCCCCAGTACCTCCGCGTTGAGGCCCAGGTGCGCGGGGCTGAATGTGCTGGTGTCGACGTACATGCGCTGGAGCGCCGCGGCCGGGTCGGCCGCCGGCGGGGCGGAAGGCGGCGCCGACGGCGCGCCCCCGCCCCAGTGCCGGGGACGCGCCGCCGTCTGCAGACGTTCCGGCAGCAGTGCCAAAGCGCCGCCGCCGGTGGCACCGATCAGTTGCAGGCCGGGATACTTGTCCAGCCATCCCGCGAACGCGATCATGGCCATGCCCATGGTGATGTCGCCGAACCGGCCGATCTGCTCGACGAAGCCGAAGTCGTCGACCCGCTCGGTGCCGATCGGTTCGGCCGGGGCGTGCACCAGGACCGGCACTCCCATCTCGGCGGCCAGCGCGAAGAAGGAGTCGGCTCGCGGAGAGCCGAGCAGTTCGCCGTGGACACTGGAGGTGGTGATCATGCCGACGAAGGCAGGGTCTGCCAGCGTCTCCCGGACTCCTTCCAGGTGATCGTCGTCGCCGAACGGGTTGGCGTACACGTACCCGCGCAACTGGTCCGGGAACGAGGCGATCAGGCCCGACATCCAGGCGTGGAAGCCTCGCAGCCGGTCTCGTGGCTGCGCGTAGTTGTCGACGCCGGGGACTCGCGCCATCGCGCCGGCGCCGACCGGACTGCCGATGATGGTGAGGTCGATCCCGGCCTGAGCGCGGGCGGCGAGCATTCCGTCGACGTCGGTGAGGCTGGGGGGCATGGGGAAGCGTCGGGCGGCCTCCGGTGGGGACAGATGCCCGTGGATGTCGATGATCATGTGTGAGTTCCCGGGTTCGGTGTGAGGGCATGGGTGACCGCGACACAGTCCTCGTCGCCGAATCCCTGCTCGGTAGCGCGGGCGTGGGTCTCCGCGGCTGCGGCTGCGAGCGGAAGTCGCAGCCCGGCCGCGACGGCCTGGTCCGCGACGAGCATGAGGTCCTTGGCCATCAGGCGCAGCCGGAAGTCCGGCTTGTCGAAGTGCCCGGCTGCCAGGCGCTTCGACTTGAACGCCATGACCGGCGAGGCGAAGCCGCTGCCCGCGATCGTGCTGAGGACGAGTTTCCGGTCGAGTCCGGTGGCGGCCGCCAACTCGACGGCCTCGGCCAGAGCCTGCACCTCAATCCCCATCAGCAGGTTGAGGAGCAGCTTCATCCGCATGCCGGAACCGAGTTCGCCGAGGTGGACGACCTCCTTGCCCAGCAGTTCGAGCAGCGGCCGCCCCGCGGTGAAGACCCGCTCCTCGCCGCCGACGAACAGCCGCAACTCGCCGGTGCGGGCGTGCTCACGGTTGCCCAGCATGCCGACGTCCAGAACGGAGTGCGTGTTCCCGGTGAGGCGGACGACCTCTTCGGGGGCGACCGTGCTGGCGCAGACCAGGGCGCCGGGGTACGGGGCCCCGGTCAGGACCCCGTCCGGTCCTCGCAGCACGGCGCCGAGGGCTTCGCCGTCGGCCACGGTGCAGATGGCAGCGCTCGTTCCCTCGACGGCATCGGCCGGGTGGGCTGCGGCGAAGGCGCCGGCCTTGGCGAGCGGACCAGTCCGCTCCGCGGTGCGGTTCCAGACCCGTACCTGAATGCCCTGGTCCAGAAGGCGGGTGGCCAGACCGGTGCCCATCGTGCCGAGACCGAGGACGGCGACAGGGCCGCTGGGGCGCGTCATGCCTTCCCTCCCACGGTCTCCTGAATGACCCGGAACCGCAGCGACTGGGTCTGGTCGACCCACTCGCGCAGCGGAGCCACCAGTGCGCGGTGGTCCTCGCCCTGCTGCCATGCGAAGAAGTGCTCGGGCGTCTCCCACTCGCTGGTGATCACCCACTGCCGGGAGTCGTCGAGGGGCTCTCCCAGTCGGTCGACGAGGTGTCCGGGTACACGAGCGACGGACTTGCGTATCCGCTCGTACACGTCCCGAAACCCTTGCTCGCCGCCTTCAATGACGTGGACTGCGTACACCACGGACAGCCTCTCGGCCGATTGGCCCTTCTGCGCAGTGCTCATGTCTCCTCCTGATGGTGAGATCTGGCAGAACACGACTCCAACCGACTCATGGCTCCCGTGGCGACGCAACTCCGACATGGGGACAGCCCAACGGAGACAAGGGCTCCGCCGCGTTTGCTAGCCCGTACGGGTGAGAGTCGAAGGGCCCTTTTCGGAGGTGATTCCGGACGCCTCGCGTCACACCAACGGGGGGCTTCTTGGGCCTCGAGGATTGGTAGCGGCCACACTGCCTGCGACGCCGGCTCGTCCCGGAGAACGGCAACCCCGGGGCAGCCGTGATGCGCCCTTCGAACCCGCGGAGTCCGCCACGGCGCCGACGCCTCGAGGAACTCAGGCCGGACAGTCGACCACTCTGCTCCTTCGCTCGGTCGAGCCACGCCAGCCCCGCCCTCAGCGAAGCAACGCCTCCGCCGCCCCTGAAGACGAGGGAGCGGCGTCCCCCGGGCGACGGGCAGCTCTCGTCGAGTTGCCCGGGCCGATGCCCAACCGGCCCCGCCTGACCGCCCGTTCACTGCGTGGCGTGGTGCTGGTGTGACGTACGTCATGGGCGAGGTTGTGAAGAGTCTCCGCGGTGGGCATGGTCGTGTGGGATTGTCAGGGCCAGTTGTTACTCGCTGGTATTCGCGAGTTCCTTCCTGTTGCGCGTACCCCCCCCCACCACACGCCCTGAGGTTTCCCACGTGCGTAAGTTGTCTGCCAGGCATGCCCTGTTGGCGGCTCTGGCCACCGTTTCCCTGCTCACCACCGGGTGTTCGGCCGAGACCGGGGCGTCGTCCCCGGCTGCGGCCGGCGCCGGTGCGCCGCGTCCCACCAGCATCGTGAGCCCCGTCCCCGACCCCGCGCGGCAGCTCGCCGTCGCCGGGACGCCCAAGGGGGCGCCGACCGACGTCGCCCGTGCGGGCGAGGACGGAAAGGCGAAGAAGTCGCCGCTCAGGGTCGCGTCCTACGACCGCAGCAGCCGACGGGCCGTCATATCCGTTGCGGAAAAGGCGCCATCCGCGACCGCCTCCGCCGATGACGTCCCCGCCGTCGGGGACGTCATCGCCAGCGGGCCCGCGCCCGGGGCTCCCGACGGGCTGCTCGCCAAGGTCACCGGCGTGGCCGGAAAGACCGGGAAGGGCACCGAGGTCAAAACCGAGCCTGCGACGCTCGGCGCGCTGCTCGGCGACGACAAGGCCGACGGGACCGTACCGGTCGATCCGGCGAGTGTCGACGTCGAGCCGTTGGTCCAGGGCGTGAAGGTCTCCTGGGCCAAGGCCGGGAACATCCATGTCGGCCCCGAGGGCGCGAAGGTGCCCCTGGGCAGCCTGCGGATCGACGTCGGGGGGTCGCTTCCGCTCCCGGTCACCGAAGGCGCCCCCGTGTCGGGGTCGGCGTCGGTCGCGGGCTATGTGCAGCTGGCCCCCGAGGTCGAGTTCTCGTACGACGGGTCCTCCGCTCTCACGCCGGACTCGGCGTTCCTGGGTCTTACCGGTGACTGGACGTCACAGTGGCAGCTGAAGGGCAGGGCGGCAGCGGGCGGCAAGCCGGTGCGGATTCCCTTCGCCAAGCTTCACGCCGATCCCGTGATCCAGGTCGGGCCCGTGCCGGTCGTGGTGAACCTCGACCTCACGGCGTACGTCCAGGTGGCCGCGAACGGCACCGTCAGCGTCGACGTCAAGCAAGACCTCAAGGGCGGCTTCCGGATCGGCGGCAGCTACTCGAAATCGGATGGCTGGAAGCCGGTCAGCACGTCCGACATGACCAGCACCCCGGTACAGGCGAAGGTGGCGGCGGCGGGCACGGTGAAGGCCGCCCTCGGCGCCGAGGCCACAGTCGGGCTGTACGGCGCGGTCGGCCTCACCGCGGATCTCGCCCCGTACGTACGAGGCGAAGCCAGCGCTGAGGCCACGCCCGAGTCCGTCGTGGGGGCATGGAAGATATACGGCGGCGTGGATCTGACGGGGTGGCTGCAACTGCAGCTGTCCATCTTCGGCACGCCAGTCTTCGAGCACCGCATCCCGCTTGGCGCCCTGCACCGCGAATGGCTGCTGGCACAGGGCAAGGGCACCGTCGCCTGACGCCCCGGGACGGCAACGAAGAGCCCCTGCCGGGGAATCTTCGGTTCCGTCACGTCTCGCCCGCCTCGACGCCGCCGCTGGTGTGACCTTTCACGATAGGAGCGGAGAGCCAGGGCACCGGTGCTCGTCTTGCCGTGGAGCCGGGCAGGTCACCCGGGCGGCCCTTGGCGGCCGGCGGCAGGAGACGGCTGGAGGGCGTGTCGACCGACGGCGGCCCCGGTCGACGCCACCCCGGCCGTCAGTCGAAGCGGCCGTCAGTCGAAGCGGCCGGTCGATACCTCGACCCTGGCCTGCACCCGCACGCTCCGCCCTAAGCTCGAATCACGCGGCCGTGGAACTCAGCCAGCTGGCCACCGCTTCGGCGATCGGCTGCCCGGTCTCCAACTCCACGAAGCCGAACTGACCTCCCTGGTTGCACTCCAGGAACCACCACGTTCCCTCCGAGTCCTCCGCGAAGTCGAAGGCGCCGTAGGCGAGTTTGGCGAGATCCTTGTAGGCGGCAACGGCGCGCGTGATGCGAGCGGGCACCTCGACGGGTTCCCAGGCGTGTCCGGTGTCTCCGTACCGTCCGTCCACCTGCCCGGGCTCCGAGACCTTCCGCGCGGCGAACTGCTCGTCACCGACGCTGGTCAGCCGGATGTCGGCGCGCTTGGGGATATACCGCTGCAGCAGCGTGGGACCGGCGGCAACACCGGCGAAGTCCGCATCCGGTGGCACCAATGTGGTGGGCAGCGCCATCGGCGGATCGTTGGGCGGCTTGCCCGACACGGACTTCACCACTACGTACCGGTACTGCTCCGCGAACTGACGCGCGATCTGCGGATAGGTGGTGATGATCGTGGCCGGCACCGGGAACCCGCTCCGGTGGGCAAGGCGAAGCTGCCACGGCTTGTTACGCGCCTTCGCCGCAGCGCCGGGATCGTTCATCCAGCGTGCTGTCGTGCAGTCCAGCATCCCGTACAGCGCCTGCCCGCTTTCCGCGGACAGCCACGCGGATGGTTCCGCGGCGTGCGCCGCCGGCTCGTTGGGCCTGCGTATCCATATCGAACGCAGGCCACTCATACTCACCACACGCCCGCCCGCCGACAGATAGCCGCGGAACTCGCCCCGCACATATTCCGCCGACAGAGCCCCCTCACCCGGAAGGTCACCGGGATCGAACCGCACCAGAGGAACGCCTCGGTCGTGCAGCTGAGCCACCACCATGTCCGCGGTCACATCCTGCTCGGAAGTCAGGATCAGCACCGTCATCGCGTACGGTCACTCAGTCGTCGAAGTGGGTCGCGGAACCGGCCTTCGAGGTGGTGGTGCCAACTGCCGCCAGCAACGCCTTGTCCATGATGGCCGGACGCCCGTCGGACAGAACGTTCAGCTGAAGGATGGGGTCGTACGCATACTGGTCGATCACCGGTGACAGCTCAGCCGGACGCGCATAGTTCCACACAAAAGGTCTCATGCTTCTCTCCCTCCCCTACAGGGCCCGCCCACAGCCCCACTCATGCCACGTAAGTAACAGTACGTATCGACGACGTAATGGTTTCATCACATACCGTCATAATTCGGAAGCCTGTGTGCGCCAGGCAGGGGCAGCTTCCGGACAACTACGCCGCCAGCTACGCGGCCAACCCCGCGAACACACCCGCTCGCGCGGCTCGCTGACGCCTGCCTGACACCGAGATAGACGCCAGAACGAGCCATCGGGTGCACCGGAAGACCGAGTGACCTGTGTCACCACTGCGTTCAGAACGCCGTCGGCACGTTGCTCGACGGCTTCGGCAACCGGGAGGTCAACGCCGCGTCCGGGCGGACATATCGTTCATCCGGCGGCAGGTAGTGGTAGGAGACGCCCTCGTCCCGTACAGCTCGATCGCAGACTACGAGATCGCCGATGACCTGGGCAGGATGCAGTCCGCCCGCTCCGCCGATGCTGACGACCCGTCGCACACCGGCTCCCACCATCTCCTCCATGGCGGTGGCGGCCGCCGGCCCCCCGATGCCGAATCCACCCGCGAGGGCGACCCTGCCACCGGGCACCTGGACATCATGGACCTTCAAGTAACCGGGAGCGACGTGGCGTTCGCTCACCTCGTGGCATTCAACGATCTGCCGCAGCAGCTTGGTGCTGTAGACCAGCCCGGCTCCCTCGGACATGGAGGTAGCACGGAGAGCCCGGCGCTTCGCGGAGGCGTCAGCCGGGAGAGGTACCGCGGCGTGGCGCACGCCGCAAAAGTGCCGATCACGCCCCTGGATGGGGCAGCATCCTTGGCCTCGGGCCGCCCCGATCCAGCGTTGCCCGGCACCCACCACCCCTGGAGTCCCGATGGAGCTGCACCTGGCAGGCATAGCGGCCGTCGTCACCGGCGCGAGCAAGGGAACGGCCTGGCAATCACGCAGGCGCTAGCCGCCGAGGGCGTCAGCGTAGCCGCGGGCGCCCGCACTCTCACGGACCCACTGGCCGAACTCGCGGCCGGCTCCCAGGTCCGCCCCGTACTCGTAGACCTCACCACCGCCGACGGCCCCGCCCAGCTGGTCGACGAGGCAGTCTCCCTCTTCGGCGGGCTGGACATCGTCGTCAACAACGTCGGCGCCGTACGCCCACGGCTCGGCGGCTCCCTGTCCGTCAACGACGACGACTGGTTCTGGAGCCTGACGATCAATTTCCTCGCCGCCGTCCGCACCACCCGAGCAGCCTTGCCCCATCTGACCGACCGCGGCGCCGGCGCCATCGTGACCGTCAGCTCGGTCAACGCCTTCCTGCCCAACCCGTCCATCATCGACTACTGCGCAAGCAAGGCGGCCCTGACCAACTACTGCGACCTCGTCCTGCTCCTGGCCAGCGACCGCGCAAGCAACATCACCGGCTCGGACTTCGTCATCGACGGCGGACTCATCACCACCCTCTGAACCCGCCACTCATCCACCGCTGTTCTCACGGTGGGTGAGGTTCACACCGGTGCGTGGGTCGAAGACGTGGATCCTCGACGTGTCCACCCACAGCTCGGCCTGGCTTCCCTCGCGGACCCGCGTTGCGGTATTGAGCCGGACGACAATCTGGTGGCCGCTGCCCCCCGTCTCGGTGAGGCCTGAATCGGCGGCCAGCTCCTCCAGTTCCGAGGTGGCCGTGGGCTGCCAGTCCTCCTCGGTGAAGTACGCGTAGACGTCCGAACCCAGGGACTCCACCACGTCCACGGTGGTGGTGAAGGTGGTCCCCGGCCGGCCCGGATCGATCAGTGCGGCATCCTCGAAGGCTTCGGGCCGCAAGCCCACGATGAGGTCCCGGGGCGCGTTCTGGCGCTCCAGGCTCTGGCGTACCTCGTCGGACAGGGGGATCTCGCCGACGATGGTGCGCAGCACGTTCTCCTCCAGGGTGGCGTAGAGGAAGTTCATGGCGGGTGAGCCGATGAACCCGGCGACGAAGAGGTTGCGTGGCTCGTCGTAGAGGTACTGCGGGGTGCCGACCTGTTGAACGATGCCGCTGCGCATGACGACAACGCGGTCCCCGAGCGTCATCGCCTCGGTCTGGTCATGGGTGACGTAGACGGTGGTGGTGCCAAGCCGCTGCTGGAGGCGGGAGATCTGGGTGCGCATCTGCACCCGGAGCTTGGCGTCGAGGTTGGACAGCGGCTCGTCCATCAGGAACGCCTTGGGATTGCGGACGATGGCGCGGCCCATGGCGACGCGCTGGCGCTGGCCACCCGAGAGGTTCGCGGGTTTACGGTCCAGATGAACCGTCAGATCGAGGATGCGGGCGGCTTCCTCCACCTTGGTTCTGATGGTGTTCTTGTCGACCTTGGCCAGGCGCAGGGCGAAGCCCATGTTTTCGCGCACGGTCATGTGCGGGTACAGGGCGTAACTCTGGAAGACCATGGCGATGTCGCGGTCCTTGGGCGCCTTGTCGTTGACGACCTGGTCGTCGATGCGGAGGGTGCCGTCGGTGATGTCCTCGAGTCCGGCGATCATGTTGAGCGTGGTGGATTTGCCGCAACCGGAGGGCCCGACCAGGATGACGAACTCCCCGTCGCCGACTGTGAGGTTGACGTCCCGCACGGCCAGGGCGCCGTCGGGAAACCTCTTGGTGATGCCCTCGAGAACGATCTCGGCCACGGTCGGTGCTCCTTGTCCTGACGATGGGCTGCTGCCGGTCAGCCCTTGACGGCCCCGGACGTCAGTCCGGCGACGATGCGCCGCTGGAACAGCAGCACGAAGACGATGATCGGAATGGTGATCACTACCGCGGCGGCGGCGATCGAACCGGTGGGCTGCTGGAACTGACTGCTCCCGGTGAAGAAGGCGATCGCCGCCGGCACTGTGCGGGCCCTCGTTGTCGAGGTCAGGGAGATCGCGAACAGGAAGTCGTTCCAGCAGAAGATGAAGACGAGGATCGCGGTGGTGAACACGCCCGGCGCGGCCAGAGGCGCGATCACCAGCCGGAAGGCCTGGGCGGGCGTGGCCCCGTCGACCTTGGCGGCCTTCTCCAGATCCCACGGGATTTCCCGGAAGAACGCCGAGAGGGTGTAGATCGCGAGCGGGAGGGAGAAGGTCATGTACGGGATGATCAGCCCCGGCCAGGTGTCGAAGATGCCCAGGATGCGCTCGATGTTGAACAGTGGGGACACCAGGGAGATCGGCGGGAACATCGCGATCAACAGGGACATGCCGATCAGCAGTTTCTTTCCGGGGAAGCGCAGCCTCGCCACGGCGTAGGCGGCCATGGTGCCCAGCACAACGGCGATCACGGTGGCGATCAGGGCGATACCGATCGAGTTGATCAGGGCACGGGTGAACTCCGAGGTCTCGAAGATGCCGCGGTAGTTCTCCAGCGTCCACTTCTCCGGGACGAAGTTGCCGTCGGTGAGGGTGCTGGGGTCCTTGAACGACAGGGCCGCGATCCACCAGACCGGGAACAGGGCATAGGCGATCACTACGGTGTTGGCGATGGCCCAGCCGGTGAGGTGCCGCTTGCCTGCGCTGGCCATCAGCGTCCCGCCTCCTGTGAGCCGGGGGCGGCAGCCCCGAAGAGTCTGATGAAGGCGAAGGCGATCAGGCCCACGCAAAGGAAGATGAGCACGGAGATTGCCGATCCGATGCCGAGGTTGAGCGCGGTGAACAGGTTGTCGTAGCCGAGGATCGACACCGAGCCTGTGCCATGAGCGCCCGAGGTCAGGATGTAGATGTTGTCGAAGATCCGGAAGGCGTCCAGGGTGCGGAACAGCAGGGCCACGAGGATGGCCGGCTTCATCAGCGGCACCGTCACCAGGGCGAAGCGCTGCCAGGCGGACGCGCCGTCGACCATGGCGGCGCGCAGCGTCTCCTCGGGCACCAGGGCGAGTCCGGCCAGCAGGAGAAGTGCCATGAAGGGGGTGGTCTTCCAGACCTCGGCGAGGATGATCAGCCCGATGGCCGGCCACTGCTCGGTCAGCGGGGCATCACCGGACGGCAGGAGTGCGGCGAGGTAGCCGGTGTCCGGGGTCCAGGCGTACTGCCAGGAGTAGGCGGCGACCACGGTGACGATGCCGTAGGGGATCAGGATCGCGGTACGCACGGTCCCCCGGCCGAAAATGGCACGGTGCATGACCAGGGCCAGCGCGAAGCCTAGGACGAGTTCCACGGTTACGGAGACGGCGGTGATGAACAGCGTGACCCACAACGCCTCCCACCAGAATTCGGAGGAGAGCACGGCCCCGTAGTTGCTCAGGCCCACGAAACGCGCCTGGTTCGGGAAGCGCAGGTCGTAGCGCTGCAGGGACAGATAGATCGCGTAGCCGATGGGGTAGGCCGTGACGGCGAGCATGACGACCACCGCGGGCGCGCACAGCAGCAGGCCCAGCCGTCGCTCCTGTCGTGCGCCCTCGGACAGTGCCTCGGTCCTGCCGGGCGCCGGAGCCGGAGCCGTCGACGTCGCGGGGGGCGGGGTGTTCACGGGATCAGCCCCTTGGACTGGAGGGCGTCCTCGATCTGGCTGCCGATGTTCTCGACATCGCTGCGGGGCTGGATCCCCGAGGGCGGGGAGAGCGTGTGCGAGATCGCGATGGACACGTTCTGGTAGGCGGGCGTCTGGGGGCGGACGCTGGCGTTCTCCAGGGCCGAGAGCACTTCGGAGGCGAACGGGTAGCTCTTGGCGAGTGCCTTGTCGGTGTAGAGCGCGCGCAGCGTGGGCGGCAGTCCGCCCTTGAGCGCCGCGGTCATCTGGTTCTGGCGATTGCGCAGGCACAGCGCGGCCTCGAACGCGAGGCCGGGGTGGCGCGAGTAGGCGCCGATGGCGAGGTCGATGCCGCCGATCGTGGGTTTCGAGGGCCGGCCCGGGTCCACGCCGGGGTACGGCGCCCAGCGGAAACTCTTGAACAGCTCGGGCTTGTTCGCCTTCATCGACGGATACACGAACGGGTAGTTCAGCTCGAAGGCGGCAGTGCCCGACTCCATCGCGAGCCGGTTCTGGTCCTCCATCTGGTTGGAGAGGGAGGGGTCTGCGGCGGGAGAGGTGGCCAAGTCGTGCATGATCGTGGCCGCTTGGACCGCGGGCGGGCCGAGCGAGGGTGCTGTGGCTGCGGCGTTGAGGATGGAGCCGCCCGCGCTCTCCACGAGCGTGTTGAACCAGACCGTCAGCCCCTCGTACTGGGCGCCCTGGATCTCGACGTAGTGGGGCTTGCCCTCCTTGGCGAGGTCGCGTGCCATGTCCAGCATCTCGGCCCAGGTCTTGGGGGGCCTGGGCACGAGGTCGCTTCGGTACCACAGCAACTGGGTGTTGGTGTTGTACGGGACGGCGTACAACTTGCCCTTCCACGTGGCCGTTTGAAGCGGCACTTCGAGAGTACCCTCGGTGGCGCTGCGCCGGTTGCTGCCCGTCCACGGCAGGATCCATTTGGCCTCGGCGAACTCCGCGGCCCAGGTGACATCGAGGCCCAGGATGTCGAGGGCGTCGTGCGCGGCGAGCCGACGGACGAGTTGCTGACGCTGGCCGTCCGCGCCGCGCGGGAGCTTGTTGTACGCGATGCGGTACCGCCCGCCCGAGGCGCGGGTGCAGTTGCTCGCCGCTTCGGCCAGGGCACCTGAGTCGTCGGGAAAGTTGTACCAGTTCAGGCTGACCGGGCCGTCGGATTCACTGGAGCCGCAGGACAGCAGCCCGGCCAGCAGGGGCAGCACGGTGAGGCACCGCAGCCGCCGCGCGGCGCCACGACCGGCGGGGCGTGGCGATGCCTCGCCCCGCGCCCATGCCGGGTGGGCCTGTCCGTTCGTGCGCCCCACCATTCACCTCCCGGACCAGCGGTCACCGGGTGGCTGGTCACCCCGCGCAGCGCCGTCGTCCCGGCGAACGTAATCGTTGCCCTGCCGCTGCCGGCGCAACGCGTCGTGGCGGAAACAGGAGATCCCCCGGATGGCTTGCCACCCGCCGCGCGGGCCGGCGGTGAGGATGAGGTCGTGTTCACCTAGGGCTGAGGGACCCGATGGCCGACCCGGTACGCGTATGGACAACGTCCTGAGGGTCCGCCGCACCCGGTAGCGGCATGGCTGAAAAGCATGGCGCGCTCCTGTTCCCCCCTTGCGTGGCCTATGCCACGTCACGCGCGCTCCCTAGCATGGTCGTCCTACAAAACCTGATCACGACAGACGCGGGTGAGAACTGGATGCAAGGGGAGCCGTTGCGCCCAAGCGCCATCGACACGACAGTGCCGAGCGTGGCACGCATGTATGACTACTTTCTCGGGGGCGACGACAACTACCAGTCGGACCGCGACGCATGCGAGCAGCTGCTGAAGCAGGTGCCCAGTACGAAGGTGCTGGCGGTCAACAACCGCCGGTTCCTGCAACGGGTGGTGCGACTGCTGGCCAGCGAGTACGGCGTGCGGCAGTTCATCGACCACGGCTCCGGTCTTCCCACCCAGGACAACGTCCACCAGGTCGCGCAGGCCGTCGATCCCGCCTCGAAGGTGGTCTACGTCGACAGCGATCCCATCGTGCTGGCCCACGGTCGAGCGCTGCTGGACGAGAACGACCGCACTGCGGTCATACAGGCCGACATGCGGGACACCGATGGCATCTTCGGCCATGAGGAGACGATGGGACTGATTGATTTCAGTCAACCTGTCGCGGCTCTCTTCGTATCGGTCCTGCACTGCATCCCGGACGAGGACGACCCGGCCGGCCTCGTCCGGCGCGTCGCGGAGCGCCTGGTGCCGGGCAGTTTCCTTGTCGTGTGCCAGCTCGTCAGCGACCGGCCGGAGATCCGGAAGTTCGTCACCGATTTCATGGCCGAGGCCACCGGCGGCAACTGGGGCAGAGTGCGCGAGCAACGCGAAGTCACCGAGTACTTCACCGGCCTGGAGATTCTTGAGCCAGGCCTGGTGGAGGTTTCGACCTGGCGACCGGACAGCGATCTGGCCCCGATCCAGCAGACCGACGAATGGATCGAGTGGGGCGGCCTCGCTCGGGTCGGGTGACGCCGAACGCCCACCTCAGACCGTGTGCGGCCCGGGTACTGCGCCCTCGACGCGCAGTACCCGGGCCGCCGCCGTTTCACGTCAGAGGGTGCGAATACGCTCGCGCAGCACCGCGAGTGACTCCGCAGGCGTCAGCGCACATGCCCCCAGCCGGTCCAGCATGTTCCGGTACTCCTCTACGACCTGCGGCTTCTGAGTGAACGTCGAGTCGGTCAGGTGCTCGACGTACACGGCATCCTTGAGATCGCTCAAGGCGAAGCGCAGACAGGTCACGCCGGTGCCGACTCCGACCGCGGCTGTCACATCCAGCGGGGCGATCTGCAGGGTGACCCGGGGGCGCTCCATCATCTTGACGAGGTGCTCGAGCTGGGCGCGCATGACGTCCGGGCCGCCGACCGCCCGCAACAGGACGGACTCGTCGATCACCGCCCACAGTCGCGGCGCATCCGGTTGGTCCAGCTGCCGCTGCCGTTCCTGCCGCAGATCGACCCGGCGCATCACCTCATGTGAGAGGAGATGGCCGGGTCCGGCCTGGATCACAGCGCGGGTGTACGCGGGGGTCTGCAGCAGCCCGGGCACGTAGAACGGCTCGTACGTACGGATGCGTTCGGCCGCTCCTTCCAGAGCGACCAGCGGGGTGAAGAAGTCGGACAGGACGTCGCTGAACGAGCGCCACCAGTCGGTCCGGCGGGACTGGTCCACCAGGTGGAGGAACTCGGCGACGCGCTCTTCGCGGTCCACCCCGTAGAGGCTCAGAAGGGCCAGGGCGTCGGCAGGCTTGCAGCTGTGCCGCCCCAGCTCCATCCGGCTGGTTTTCGACCGCGAGAACCCGAGCCGACCGTCGACGTCCACGGGGTCGAGCCCGGCGGCGACGCGCAGCTCGCGCAATTTGCCGCCGAGGATCAGCCTCAGCGCAGTCGGGTTGTCCTCTACCGCCCCTAGCGGTCGTACGAACAACGACGCATTCGGGTCGGCTGCAGCCATCGGGCGCTCCTGCGGACGCTAGGGAGACGCCAGTATCCACCAAAGCCACTCCCCCCATACGGAACTTGACGTTCCCAGGGGCCTCTTTCAGCCGATTACGGAGTCGAAGTCGCCACCTCGGGCACCCGCCACGAACGCCGCAATCTCATCCCGCGTATAGATCAGCGCCGGCCCCTGCGGATCACGGGAGTTACGAATCGCCACAAGCCCACCAGGCAACTCCGCTATCTCCACACAGTTCCCTGTCGCGTTGCTGTGACTGCTCTTGGTCCACATCGCCGAGCTCAGAGCACTTGCCTGCATGCCGTTGAAGAAAGACTCCACTGCAACAGCCCCTCACCGTTCGCAAGTTCGTTCGCCTCAACCCCCCATTGAATGCAATCCCAGATGCAATTGCATTCTCGGGTGGTGCTAGACCATACTCGTTCCACGGCGGCTGCCGCAGCGTCGAAGTCCCAAGCCCTCAGGGGGACATGGCCAGTGACCACCCACCTGTCAGCCTCAATGAGCACGAGCACCCGGCACGGAGGCCGGTTCTGCGGTGCCGAGCCTGACGCGGAACTGCCGACCGGATCAGCCCGTTCAGGCGAGCCGGAATGGGCACTGGTCCAAGGCAACAGCCCGGTCGGATTCGCCGCATGCGGCCTGGACGGACAGCTTCGAAACGCTCCCCAGGCACGGCACTTCGTCGCCGCGACCCTCAATGGGTGGGCGCTGCACACTCTCGTTCCTGACGTCGCGGTGGTCGTCAGCGAACTTGTCACCAACGCCGTCCAGCACGCGCTGGACCCCACCTCGCCCGACGACGGGGACTACCCCGTCTGGCTCGGCATCTTCCTGCACCCCGGCGACCTTGTCTGCGCGGTCACCGACCCGAGCTCCGATCCGCCGCGTCCGCGCGACGCCGACGCCGACGCCTGCGCAGTGGGCGGCCGGGGCCTCAGACTCATCAGCGCACTGAGCGACACCTGGTCGTGGTCACTGACACCGCCGCGGGGCAAGACCGTATGGGCGACGCTACCCCTTCACCCACAGGTCAGCTGACACAGCGATACCCCTTCGGGCGAATATCGCGCCGGTGGCGTGGCACGAAGGGGCCCCGGTGGTACGAGCTTGTGGATGTCCACGCCTTCGGATCCGCAGCCCAGCAACCCGGACCTCGGCGCGACGTCCGCCGGGCGCCGGCACCGGGTCCGCACGGCGTCGCGTCAGGCGCTACGCAGCATCACCCGGCGTCCGGCCGGGAAACCGGGCACTCTGCGCCCGCCGCCCCACTCACGCCCCGGCGGCGAACTGCGGGTGTTCCCCGCCCTTCAGACGGCTGCCGCCTACGCCTGGCGGATCCTCGTTGTCGGTGCCCTCGTATACGTTGTCTTCTCGGTGCTGGGGCGGTTCCACGAGATCGCCGTGGCGGTCTTCCTCGGCATGGTCATCACCGCGATGCTCCGGCCGGTGACCGACCTCCTGGGGCGCGTCCTGCCGCGACCGCTCGCCGTCGCCGTGTCCCTGCTCGGCAGCATCGTCGTCGTCCTCGGGGTCCTGGCGCTGGTCGGCGAGGCGGTGGCGGGAGAGCAGGCCGGGCTGGTACGGGAGTTCAAGGCAGGCTTCGGCAGGATCGAGCGCTGGTTCGAGGGGCCGCCGTTCCGGCTCAACCCCGAGGCACTCAACGACATCCAGTCCCGGATCGGGCACTTCCTGTCCAGCCACCGGACCACCCTCATCAGTACGGCAATCAGCGGCGCCGGCCGACTGGTCGAAGTCCTGACCGTGTTCGCCCTGGCCCTGTTCTGCTCGGTCTTCTTCATCCACTCCGGCGACCGGCAGTGGGGCTGGTTCTGCGACCAGCTTCCGCCGGCCGCCCGGGATCGCGTGTCGACCGCGGGCCGCGCGGCCTGGCGGACCTTCACCGGTTACACCCACGGCATCGTCCTTGTGGCCGCGACCAACGCGATCCTGGTCGGGGTCGCCCTCTTCGCTCTCGGCGTGCCGCTCGCCATCCCGCTGGCCATGCTGGAGTTCTTTGCCGCCTTCATTCCGCTGATCGGCTCACCCATCGCCCTCGCGATCGCCGCCGTGGTGGCCCTGGCGGCCAAAGGCCCGCTGATCGCGGCCATGGTCGTCGCCCTCATCGTGATCATCGGACAGATCGAGGGCCATCTCCTGCACCCGATCGTGATGAGCTGGGCCGTCCGGCTCCACCCGGTGGTGGTCGCGCTTTCGGTCATCGGCGGGGCCATCGCTGCCGGAGTGCTGGGCGCGGTGGTGGCCGTACCGCTGGTGTCGGTCCTCTGGTCGGTCCATCGGGCGCTGCGCCGGGCGCGCGAGCCGGATCCGCTGCTGCCCCCGGCCGCCGACCGAGGGACGGACTCGTAAAGGCACTGACGAACCGTCTCCGCCGACGGGCGGGGTCATAGCATTACGTGCTTGGCCTGGGTGTAGTCCAGCAGACCGGCCATGAACAGGTCGCTGCCGTAGCCGGAGTGCTTGACTCCGCCGTGTGGCATCTCGGACACGGTAGTGCCGTGGGTGTTCACCCAGACGATCCCGGTGTGCAGCGCCCTGGTCGCCCGCATGGCGCAGTCGTGATCCGCGGTCCATACGCCGGCCGCGAGACCGAACCGCACATCGTTCGCCGGCCGGAGCGCCTCGTCCTCGTCGGCGAACCGCTGCACAGTGACGACCGGGCCGAAGATCTCATCCTGCACGATCTCGTCGGCCTGGCGGACACCGGCGACCACGGTGGCCCCGTGGAAGTAACCGGGCCGCTGGATCCGGCAACCCCCTGTGACGATCTCGGCGTGGTCTGGCAGCCTGCTCAACATGCCTTCCACTGAAGCGAGTTGGGAAGCGCTGTTGAGGGGGCCGAAGTCGGTGCCCGGTCGCTGTTTCTCCGTGTGGGCGGCGAACGCCGCAACGAACGCGTCGTGCACGCGGGCGTGGACCAGAAGTCGCGTCGGGGCTGTGCAGTTCTGGCCCGCGTTGTAATACGCGACTGCGGCGAGCTCCACCGCCGCAGGCAAGCTGTCCGGCGAGGAACGGGATGCGGCGCTGGCGCGAATCTCGACGACCACGGACATGGACCTGATGGCCGACCGGGACCTGGTCGTGGAAGCCGTGGCCGAGGACGAGGCGGCGAAGCTGGCGGTGTTCGCCCGGCTCGACGCGACCGTGCAACGCCGGGACGCGATTCTGGCGACCAACCCTCCTCCATCCCCGTCATCCGGCTCGCGGCGGCCACCGCGCGCCCGGAACAGGTGGTGGGTCTGAACTTCTTCAACCCCGTTCCGGTGCTTCCCCTGGTCGAACTGGTGCTATCCCTGCTGACCGGCGAGAGCACCGCCCGGCGCGCGGAGGAGTTCGCCTCCGGCGTGCTGGGGTGCTGGGCAAGCAGGTCGTGCGCGCCCGGGACCGGGCCGGCTTCATCGTCAACGCCCTGCTCGTCCCCTATCTGCTGGCGGCTGTACGGATGGACGAGTCGGGTACGGCGTCGGTCCAGGACATCGACCGGGGGATCGTCCTGGGCTGTGCCCACCCGCTCGGGCCGCTCGCACTGACCGACCTCATCGGGCTCGACACCACGCAGGCCATCGCGGAGTCGATGACGAGGAGTTCCGGGAGCCGCTGTACGCGCCGCCGCCGCTGCTGGCCCGGATGGTCGATGCGGGTCTGCTCGGCCGAAAGTCGGGCAGGGGCTTTCACACGTACCGATGAATGCCGTGCCGAAGCCGCCCGATACGCCGCGGCGACAACGGGCCCACAGCCCGCCCGTCGCTCTGGGACACCGAATCGACCCCCGAGGACACCGACGTGGCCATGGCAGAACGCACGCGCGAAACACGTGAGCGGATTCTCGCCGCGGCGTGCGAGGTGATCGCCGAGGTCGGCTTCGAGAAGATCCGTATGCGCATGGTCGCGGAGCACGCAGGCGTCTCGACGGCACTGCTCCACTATCACTTCGAGAACCGCGAGAAGCTCTTCTCGGAAGCGATGACGTACTCCTTCGCCCAGACGACAGGCGTCGAGCTCGAGCGGATGCCCACGCGGTTCCCGCCTCGCTCGTCCTGGCGCGCATCCTGAACAGCCTCCTCCCGACGGACCCTGAGCTACGGCAGGACTGGAGGCTCTGGCAGGAGCTGTGGGTGCGGGCCCTGCGCGACGGAACCGCGCAGCACCTCGCCATCGATCTCTACGACCAGCTTCACACCTGGGTCGGCCAGGCGATCAAGCGCGGCATCGACTCCGGGGAATTCGCCGACT
The DNA here is from genome assembly GCF_030817355.1 of Streptomyces sp. V1I1. Taxonomy (NCBI): domain Bacteria; kingdom Bacillati; phylum Actinomycetota; class Actinomycetes; order Kitasatosporales; family Streptomycetaceae; genus Streptomyces; species Streptomyces sp. V1I1. Next base: position 572,667 of record NZ_JAUSZH010000001.1, read on the forward strand.
GCGACGTCGACGCCACGAGCACGCTGCTGCTCGCCCTGTGCGACGGGTTCGGCATCCGCCTGATGCTGGGTGACCCAAAGGTCGGTCTGGACGGGGCTCAGGCCGCAATCTGGGGGGCAATCGCTCCCACAGTCGGGGTGCCGCCGGAGTTTCCCACGATGTGACCGCCGTGAAGCCGCTGCCCGCGGTGGTCCGGGCGGCTGTGGAGTGGGACTCTGATGGAGGGATGTCCGCCGAGGAGACTCGGGAGGGTCGATGGGACGAGATGTCCCGGCACTGGTGTTCACCCGTGATGACCGCCGCCAGTACCGGAACAAGATGCAGAATTGCCTCGATGCGTTCGCGCAGATGCTGAGTGAGGAACGTTTCGAGCTGGAGCGGCCCCAGGTGGGTCTGGAGATCGAGCTCAACTTGGTGGACGCGGCCGGAGAGCCGACGATGCGGAGCACCGACATACTCGAGGCGATCGCGGATTCCGCCTGGTCGAGTGAGCTGGGCCGGTTCAACCTGGAGATCAACATCCCACCGCGACGGCTGACGGCTGGTGGTCCCGATGCGTGGGAGAAGGAGATCAGGAACGCGCTCAACCATGCCGAGCAGCGTGCCGCGGCAGCGGGGGCGCATCTGATCATGATTGGGATCCTGCCGACGCTGCAGCAGACGGATGTCGGTGAGGCGGCACTGTCGGAGAACCCACGGTACCGGCTGCTGAACGAGCAGATATTCGCGGCCCGGGGTGAGGATCTGCAGATCTCGGTGGACGGGGTGGACAGACTGCGGACCTACGCCGACACCATCACTCCCGAGGCGGCGTGCACCAGCACCCAGTTCCATCTTCAGGTCTCGCCGGACGAGTTCGCGGACTACTGGAACGCGGCGCAGGCGATCACAGGCGTGCAGGTGGCCCTGGCGGCGAACTCGCCCTTCCTGTTCGGCAAGGAGCTCTGGCGCGAGACCCGTATCCCCCTCTTCGAGCAGGCCACCGACACCCGCCCGGCGGAGATCAAGGTGCAGGGCGTGCGGCCCCGGGTGTGGTTCGGCGAGCGGTGGATCACGAGCGTCTTCGATCTCTTCGAAGAGAACCTGCGCTACTACCCCGCGCTGCTGCCGCTGTGCGACGAGGAGGATCCGCAGGAGAGGCTCGACGGCGGCGGCGTCCCCGCACTGGCCGAACTCACTCTGCACAACGGCACGATCTACCGGTGGAACCGCCCAATCTACGACGTCGCCCACGGCAAACCACATCTGCGGGTGGAGAACCGAGTGCTGCCTGCCGGCCCCACGGTGGCCGACGTCCTCGCCAACGGCGCCTTCTACTACGGGCTGACGCGCGCCCTGGTCGACGAGGAACGGACGGTCTGGTCACGGATGTCGTTCTCGGCCGCAGAGGACAATCTGCACGCCGGGGCACGACACGGAATCGACGCGCGACTGTACTGGCCCGGGATGGGCGAGGTGCCGGTCGCCGAACTCGTACTGCGACGCCTGCTGCCCATGGCACACCGCGGGCTGGAGCTCTCGGGCATGGACGCGGCATGGCGGGAGCCGCTGCTGGGCATCATCGAGCAGCGGTGCGTCACGGGCCGCAACGGCGCGGTGTGGCAGGCAGAGATGTTCCACCACATCGTTGACACCAGCCATGTCGACAACCACGAAGCACTGCGCCGGATGACACGGCAGTACATGGAATACATGCATCTCAACGCCCCGGCACACACCTGGCCCGTCGACTGAGCCTGCGAGTGAAAAAGGCCGCCCGGCTGCCGGCGCCCTACGAGCACGCCTCCAAGTGGCCCTCGGCGACCGCCAGTGCCGCAGCCATGATGCTCAGCTGCGGATTGACCTCGGGGCAGCCCGGCAGCACCGATGCGTCCGCGATCAGCACCCCGTGCACGCCGCGCAGCCGCCCGAAGGGGTCGGCGGGGAAGCGCTGCGCGTCGGCACCGGCGGACACCGTGCCCGTGGGGTGGTACGCGGACAGGTGCAGCCGGCCCGGGCCCACGTGCGCGAGGATCTCGTCCAGTTCGGTCAGCGAGCGGGCGCGGGGCGCGGTGGGGATGCCGGTGAGGACCTCCTCCGCGCCCGCCGCGAAGAGGACTTGGCCCATGGCGCGTACGGCGCGCATCAATCGGCCACCGTCGCGCCGGTCCAGGTCGTAGCGGAGCAGGGTCCGCTCCCTGCCCAGCACACGGCCGGACGGACGGTCGGCGATCATCGCGCCGAGGGTGGCAAGCCGGTCGGCGCTCTCCAGTTCCCGCCGCAACTCGCTGCCCAGGCCCGGCAGTACGAAGGACCCAATTCCCGGCGGGGTCGCGGTGGCCTCGATCAGTACCCCGTCGTGGTGCAGTTCCTCGACGCCGACGCTCTGCAGCACTCCCTCCCAGGCGGTGACCGGCTCGGCGAAGCGGCCGGCGACGCTGGTCGCCGGATGGACGCTGAGATTGCGGCCGAGCCGCGGGTGCCCGCCGAGGCCGGAGCGGCGCAGCAGGGGCGGCGACTGCAGGGCGCCCGCTGCGATGACGACCAGTGGTGCGAGGATCTCGAATTCGCCGCCGTCCTGCCTTCGTACGAGGACTCCCGCCGCGCGCGGACCCCCCGGGCGGTCTGCGTCCACCAGGACACGCCGCGCCGTGGCGCCGGTGACGATGCGGGCTCGCGCGGCGCAGGCATCGGGCAGCACCGACAGCTGCACGCTCTGCTTGGCGCCGGTCGGACAGCCCACCACGCACTGGCAGGACCCCTTGCAGCCGGCCGCGTTGCGGCGCAGGGGCGCGGCCCGCCAGCCGAGACGTTCGGCCCCGGCGAGCGCGAGACGGCCGTTGTTCCCGAGGACGTCCAGCGGCTGGGTGGCCGCCCGCAGCGTGCGTTCGACCTCGTCGAGGTACGGGCCGAAGCGCTCGGCGGGCGAGAAGCCGAAGTCGCCGGTCCAGCGCGTCAGCACATGGTCCGGAGTGCGGTAGCAGGTCCCGGAGTTGACGACTGTGGTGCCGCCGACAGCCCGGCCCACCGGAAGCAGAAGCGGCGGACTGCCCACGGCGACGGTTGCCCCGCCGTCCCGGTAGAGCTCGGCGAACCGGTCGAGCGGGGTGCGCCGCCCGAACGACGCCGTGGAGTGGTGCTGCCCTTCCTCCAGTACGACAACGCGGAGACCGCCCCGGGCCAGGGTCCGCGCGGCCATGGCACCCCCCGCTCCGGAGCCGATGACCACCGCGTCCGCGGTGGTGCGCGCCGGCCACTGGCGGGACGGCGTGCAGTCGAGTGGGGAATCCTGGCGCGTCAACTCGTGTGTACGTATGCCGTGTTCGAGCATGCGCTCGGTTCCGGCAGCGAGCAGGACGGGCACTTTGAGTACGTCGAGGAGCGGCAGGAGCGAGGGGCGCGCGCCGAGGGAGCCGAGCACGGCCTCTCGCTTCGCGGCGGTGAGGGCGGCCAGCCTGCGCCCGGTCCGGGCCACGGCGTACGCGTCGATGGCGCCCGCCGCCGCCCGCACCCCGGCACGCGCGGGGGACGGCATCGAGCCGATGACGGTCTCCAGCCTGCCGGGGACCCGGGCGGGCCAGTCAGCGGTGCCGTCGTCGGCGATGAGCGCGGCCACCAGACCGTCGAGACTCATCGCGTGCCCACCTCCGCGTGTGCCGTACCGGCCAAGGTCCACTCGGCCTCGGTCCGCCAGCCGCCCCGCCACCGTTCCAGCAGGACATGCGCATCGGCACGTTCGCTGTTGCGGCAGGTCGCGTGGCTGCCGTCCGGGTCCGTGTAGTCGAGCGCGAGCGTGCGCTCCTCGGGCTGGGTGACCTCGACGCGGATACGGCGCAGGCCCGCGCGCCCGGTCACCGTCCATGTGGGCAGACCGATGGCGGCGCGGAACCGGCCCAGTCCGGCCCAGCCGACCGCCGTGCGCTCCGCCCTTCGCGGCCAGGTGCGGCCGCCCCGGCGAAGCCGCAGGAAGACCAGTGGGGGCAGCCGGCGCAGCCCCGGCCGGGTGGAGACCGCGGCGACGAGTTCCAGCACATCGCCCGATCCCAGATCGGCGTGCAGCCAGGCCCAGCGGTGCGCGTTGCCGTGGCCGTAGATCCGGGCGGAGGCTCCGGGCGCGCCGGCCGGCGTCAGGGTCGTGTTCTCGTACCCGAATGTCCCGGCGTACGTGGCCCGCGCGGCCGGCAGCATCTGCGCCGCGGGCAGCAGAGGGCGACGCCAGGACCAGCGAGGGAAGGTGAACAGCGGTGCCCCGTCGGCCTGTTCGGCCAGGTCCCAGCGCAGTGCGCCCGCCGAGCCGGACAACCGGCCGGGTCCGGCAAGGACGCCGTCAGCGGTGAAGCCGTCCCCGCCCCCGGTCCACTTCGCGGGGCCGAAGCGGGCGTGCCGTACCGGACCGTCCTTGGGGAACACCGCGGCCCAGCCGTGAGCGAACGGTTCGGACCCATCGGCCGGTGCGGTGAGTTCGTGGTGCAGCCACAGTCCGGTGCCGGTCGCCGGGTCGGTCACCGTCGTGTACCAGACTTCGGTGCGGCCCGGCTCGCCGTTCCAGCGCGGCGCCATGTGCGAAGCCGCGTCCTCCTGCCGCGGAAAACGGAAGCTCGCGAGGAAGGGCGCGAGCCCCGTCGTCACCGGGAAGCGCAGCGTGCCTTCGCCGGCCGGCACTCCCTCTTCGTACAGCGTGAATGGCAGCACCGTCATCGACGTCAGCGGCCGGCGCGGCGTCACTGACTTCCACCCGTCGAGGGTGAGTCGGCGATCGCCGGCCGTGAACGAGATCCGGTAGCGGATACGCCGCCTGGCCAGCGGTGATATCTCCAACTCGCCCCCGATACAAGGATCGTCGGCCCATCCGGCGATACGTATCCGCCCTGTGATCCGCGCGTCGGTCGTGCCACGCAGGCGCAGCACGCGATCCGCCGTGGCGCTCAGGTCGAGGCGCACCGGGCGGGCCCGGTCCTCGCCGTCGAGCCGGACCGTGCCGAGCATGGTCTCCCGGAAAGCGGTGCCCCGGGTGCCCAGGAATCCCTCAGGTGTACGCCTGCTCATGCGAGGCCCTCCAGCATGATCCGCTCCGTCGCCGTCAGATACGCATCGGCTGCCCGCCTCGCAGCTGCCTGGTCGCCCGCCGCCACGGCTTCGACCACCGGTTCCAGCCTGGCGTGTGCGGCATCGCGGCTGTTGAACGGGCCCACGAGGGCGGCCCGCACCGGCGCGTAGGCGTTGAAGAGGGTGTTGGTCAGCAGTACGTAGACACGATTCCCGGTGGCACGGGCCAGCGCCCGGTGCACCTCGATGTCGGCCAGCTGCACTGCGTCCCCGCCCTCGGCCACCCGTACCGCCGCCAGCAGGCCACGCAGCTCGGCACGCTGTTCCTCGGTGGCGCGCGCCGCTGCCCGCTCGGCAATCAACGCGCCGATGCTGCGCCGCACTTCGAAGATCTCGCGCACCCAGTCCGGGCTGTGCCTTACCAGCATGGGCAGCAGATCGGCCCCACCGAGCCGCGCATAGTCGCGCACCCGGGTGCCCACTCCGTGCCGTGTCTCCAGCAGTCCGGCCTGGACGAGGCGGCCGAAAGCGTGCTTGAGGGTGGTGCGGGTGACGCCGTATCCGTCGGCGAGTCGGCGCTCCGGCGGCAGATAGCTGCCTGCCGGATGCCGCCCGGCGAGGATGTCCTCGCGCAAGCGGGTTTCCAGGACATCGACGATGGTCTCGCGGGGCAGCGCCTCCATGCCGTCCTTCCTTCTCGATTCAGTGGCTCAGTGGATGAGCCACTGAATCAGGGGCGAAGAGTGAAGTCAACGAGTAAGCCAGCGATCCGGGGGACAACCCCGGGCCCCGTGACTGGCGTTGGCGCGGCCCGCATCGCCATCAGCGGCCGGGCTGTGGACGGGGAGGCAGCCCCGGAGGCACAACCCAAACCGCGGGGGAACGTTTTCCCTCCGGGGGTGCCCGACGGGCCGGGGCATCAGACGAGCGCAGCTGCGCACACCACATGCAGCTGTCGTCCTCATGCTTCGCAGAGGCGAGCCAATACGCGCCCACCAGCCGGGCGTCGGGAAGCGGGATCGGGTCGTTGCCGGAGACGTTCATACCCGGCCCAACGCTGCAAACCGGCGGAGGGGAACGGAGTCCCGCGGCCATGCAACCGAACCGTCACCCAGGAGCCGCCACGGCGGCCGGCCGGGTCAGTCCTAAGATCATCACGCCGACGGGAATGCCAGTTCCGTCCAGATGGTCTTTCCGGACTCTGTGTAGCGCGTTCCCCATCTGTGAACCAGTTGCGCGACGATGAACAGTCCGCGCCCGCCTTCGTCGTCGTCCGCACTGTGGCGGAGGTGCGGTGAGGTGTGGCCCGTGTCCGCGACTTCGCATACGAGCGTGCGATCACGGATGAGGCGCAGGAGCAGCGGCCCGTCGGCGTGCCTGACCGCGTTGGTGACCAGCTCACTGACGACAAGCTCGGTCGAGAACGACATCTCTTCCAGGTCCCATTCGCGAAGCTTGCCGATAGCCAGCTCCCGGGCATGGCCAACCGCGACCGGTTCGGCGGGCAGGTCCCAGGCCGCGACCTGCGCGGCATCGAGTTCGCGGGTACGCACGAGCAGCAGTGCCGTGTCGTCGGCTGTCGTGCCATCCGGCAGGAGCTCCGACACAGCCCGGTCGCAGACGTCTTCCAGGGACCCGCGGCGGTCGCTGAGCACTCGGCCCAGGACGTCCAGCCCCTGATCGATGTCGCGGTCGCGGGCTTCGACCAGGCCATCGGTGAAGAGGGCTACCAGGCTGCCCACCGGCAGCTCGAGTTCCATGGACTCGAACGGCAGGCCGCCGAGCCCCAGCGGCGGGCCGGCCGGCAGGTCCGGGAAGGACAGGCGGCCGTCGGGGTCCACGATCGCCGGCGGCAGGTGCCCTGCCCGGGCCATGGTGCATCGTCGCGAGACCGGATCGTAGACCGCGTAGAGACAGGTGGCGCCGGTGGCGTCGTCCATGTGCGGGTCGGCAGGCGTGCCGGCGGCGTCCGACTGATCCTCCGCCGACTGGCCCACCAGATCGTCGAGTCGCTTGAGCAACTCGTCGGGGGCCAAGTCCAGCTGGGCGAGCGCACGTACGGTCGTGCGCAGCCGTCCCATGGTGGCCGCCGCCTGGAGGCCGTGACCGACCACGTCACCGACGACGAGTCCGACCCTGGTACCGGAGAGCGCGATGACGTCGAACCAGTCGCCGCCGACTCCTGTCACGTCGTCCGTGGGCAGGTAGCGATGGGCCAGGTCGACCGCCGATGGCTGCGGCAGGTGCTGCGGCAGCAGTTGGCGCTGAAGGACGATGGAGGCGGTGCGTTCACGGGTGAAGCGTCGGGCGTTGTCGATGCACACCGCCGTACGAGTGGTCAGCTCGTCGGCGAGCGCGACCTCGCCACTGTCGAAGGTGGCTGACGGGGCGCCGCGATGGAAGGTGACGAGTCCCAGCATGTTGCCCCCGGCCCGCAACGGCACGACCAGGGTGTCGTCCACGAGCACGAGTCCGCCCGAGGAGAGACTGCGGTACTGGGGTGAACCTGGCGGGTAATCGACGGGAGAAGGCGGACGCGACTCCCCCGGACCGCCCGCCCCGCCGTTCGCCGTGGCCGATCGGGAGGCGACCCGTACGAGGTCCGTCCTTCCCGGGGCTCCGGTGCCCAGCACATCGCCTTCCCGGACCTCCCTCGCAAGGTCGACTGTGACAGTGCTCGCGAATCCCGGCACCGCCACATCCGTGACCTCCTCAGCGGTGACGATCATGTCCAGGGAGTTGCCGATTCCGCGGCCGGCCTCGACGAGCAGAGCCAGCCGCTTCTGGGCCTCGTAGCGATCGGTGATGTCGAATGCGTCCTCGCATACTCCGAACACGTGCCCGTCGGCGTCCTGGAGCCGGTAGTAGGAGCATGACCAGAGGTGGTCCGTTCCGGGCTCGCTGGGTGGCTGGCCACGGAAGTGGAGGTCGAGGATCGGTTCGCCGGTGTCGATTACGTAGTGCATCACCGCATCGAGAGTGTCCGGGTACCCCTCGGTCAAAAACCTGCCCTCGGAGTACAGCTCATCGGCCCGCATACCGCGGAACTCGGCGAACGGCTGTCCGATCTCCCGTTCGTACGCGGCGTTGCACCACGTCAGGCGCAGGTCGGTGTCGTAGATGGCCAGACCGACGGGCGACTGGGTGGCGAGCCCCTCCAGTAGAGCCAGCCCGGATTCCCACAGCCGCAGATGCTCCAGCTCGGCCGCGACGAGAACGCGAGCCGCCGTGCCACTACCGGTCAGAGGGGACACCGCTGTTGCGAGCAGCAGCTCGTGGCCGTCCCGGTGCCGGGCGACGCGGATGTCGCTTCCGCTCAACCGGGGCCCCATGGTCGGCTCGGCTGCCTGAGCAGCTGTGAATCCGGAGTCCTGCCGGGGCGGCAGGAACGTATCCAGGTGCTTCCCGATGATCTCGTGCGGCGGATAGCCGAGGAGATCCTCGGCCGCGGGCCCCCAGCCGATGACCGTGTCCTGGGCGTCGAGAACCACCGTGGCAGCCCTGGTGACGTCGAGCGGACCACGGAAATCGGCGCTCTTGGCCGCCTTCCACGCGCTCATGGCGCCACACCAGCCCGGTTCATTACCTCCAGAATCGGCCCTGACCGGGCCCGGCACAACCGCGATGCCGGTCCTCCGGGCCTCCCATGAGCGCCATGGCCCTGACAAACCTTCCGTTCGCCGTCCGCCCCGGCGGCCTGGGGCTTCGCCGCGGAGGCGGAAGCCGCGGAGGCGACCTACCGTGGTCCGGGGAGCGCCATCTCCGAACCGACGTTCCGCAGGAGGCCGCAATGGAGGACTACTTCGTCTGGGTCACGACGCGCCGCATCAAGCCGGGCACTCTGGAGGAGTTCGAGAGGGCATGGCGACCGGGCTCGACTCCGCACGGCCTGCGCCGCGCCTACGCGTACTGGTCCGAGGACGGGCAGGAGATCACCGGGGTGTCGTTCTGGGACTCCCGGGAAGCGTGCGACTCCTGGCGGACCTCCGACGGGGAGAAGCAACGGCGTGATGCCATGGCCCCGTACGTCGTCGACGAGCGGGAAGGCTTCTACCGCGGCGGCGAACTCAACGTCCCCGGTCAGTGATCAGACCGGCGGGCTGAGGCCGGCCCGTACACCCCAGGCGCATCCACTGCGCATGCGAAACGACCGCCGACGGCACCCGATGCCCGCTGCCGTCTGGCAGGGACGGGCTGAAGTGGAGAACCTCACTCCGGAGGCGGAGAGTGAGCAGCTGAGGCCGACGCTCCCGATCAATTGATCGGGCAAGGACCTGGCCTCCATGGGGCCGACCGGCCCCGGACAACGGGGGCCGCCACCTATCGAGACGTCGGGAATTACGGCGTCGACGTGTGCGAGCCGCCCGTACCTCTACCCCCTCTGCCGCCACCTCACAGGAGCACCCACGCGCGGCATTCGAGATCAGTCCGCGCGCGGCCCTTCACAGATGGAGGATTCGAGATGCTGCTGCCGGACAAAGGCCGTGTTCGCAGTCTCCTCATCCGGTTCAGGGAACTGGAGCGCCGAATGCTTGCCAACCCGATGCACAACGACACCCGCGCTCGATTCGAAGACGTGGCGTACACCCTGTGCATCCTCATGGGGCAACGAACGGCACGCGATGCCGTCCTCCAGGCAGAGCGGTATCTCAAGGCTCCAACAGCACAGCTTGCCCGTTTCTCGCTGCGGAAATAGCCCGACCTCGGGGCGGGTCATTTTGCCTCGGGCCGGGTACCCGAATCATCCCCACCCGGCCCATGACGAGGACGGTACCCGTGAAGAAGTACGCACAGGACACCCCCGGTGGCGGGGCACCGGGACTGCCACCGGACCGCACCCAGAGCATCCTGGAGGCCACCAAGCAGGTGGCCGGCAGGCTCAAGAGCGGCGGGTATCCATTCGCTCTGGCCGGCAGTGTTGCCGCCTACGCGCACGGCGTGCCGGCCAGCCTCCAGCACGACACCGACTTCTGCATTCTGCGCGAGGACGCCCAAGCCGTGACCGAGGCGCTGGAGGCCGACGGTATCGAGGTGCGCATCGCGCCCGAGGACTGGCTGATCAAGGCCAGGAGCCACGGTGAGGAGATCGACCTCATCCTCGAACTGGCGCAGCAGCCCGTGACCAGAGAGCTGCTCGACCGGGCGGAGACCCTGCCCGTGGACTCCGTACATATGCCGGTGCTGTCCCCGACCGACCTGATGGGCAGCCTGCTCCATGCCTTCTCGGAGCACCACTGCGACTTCGGGTCTGTACTGCCCATCGCCAGGACACTCCGGGAAAAGATCGACTGGGACCGCCTACGCCGAGAACACCAGGCTTCGCCCATGCCCGACGCCTTCCTCTACCTCCTCGAGCGTCTGGACGTCATCGAACGACGGGAGGCAATGCCATGACCGGCTCGGACACCGTCGAGTACCGCATTGCCCACCTGCGGGACCGCCTGGCAGGCGGGGCGATCGCAGAGCTGGGAGTGCGGATCGAGCTACGGGGAGACAGCGTCCTGCTTTCCGGCACCGTCGCCAGCGCCGCCTCCCGGGACGAGATCCTGCGTATCGCCAAGGAGGAGCTGGCTGGAATCCCGGTCCGTGAAGACCTGTTCGTGGTCTGCTCCGATGCCCCCGACCATCCCGAGGAGCTGGCGTGATCCGTGTAGCAGCGGTCGGCGACATCCACCTGGGGCCGGACAGCGCGGGGGTGCTTCGGCCCGCCTTCGAGACCCTGAGCGAGTGCGCGGACCTGCTGCTGCTCGCCGGTGATCTGACGCGGCACGGCACGGCGGACGAGGCCGAGGTAGTCGCGAGGGAGGTGGCCGCACTGGACGTGCCGGTCGTGGCGGTCCTGGGTAACCACGACTATCACAGTGACCAGCAGGCCGAGGTGACGGACGTACTGGCCGGGGCTGGGGTGACCGTCCTCGAGGGCGAGGGAACGATCCTGGACATCGGCGGGGTACTGGTCGGCGTCGCCGGAACCAAGGGCTTCGGCGGAGGATTCGCCGGACGCAGCGGCGACGAGTTCGGCGAACCGGAGATGAAGGCATTCATCCGCTACACCCGGCGCTGCGCGGACGGCCTGCGCGATGCCCTGGACGGGCTGAGGGAGCGCGGCTGTGCCGTACGGATCGCGTTGACGCACTTCGCACCCGTCCCGGACACCCTGGCGGGCGAGCCACTGGAGATCTTTCCCTTCCTGGGCAGCTACCTGCTGGCCGAGGCAGTGGATGAGGCCGGGGCCGACCTGGCTGTCCACGGCCATGCCCACATGGGCAAGGAACACGGCATGACCAGCGGCGGGGTACGGGTGCGCAATGTCGCCCAGCCGGTCATCGGCCGCGCGTTCGCCATCTACCAGCTGCCGGTGGACGCCCAAGGCAACAGGAGTCGCCGGCCGTTCGACTCAGGCCGCGGCACTTCGCGGTAGACGTCGCGGTCCAGTGCCCCATTTGCGGCGGGAGGATCGGAGACGCACTGTGGATGGCGCGGCCCTCAGCCGTCAGGGAGGGGGCACACCCGATCCGATGCAGCTCTGTGAGAGGAGCGACAGCGATGCCGAGGGGCTCGAGTTCCAAACGAGAACGACAGTACGAACACATCAAGGAGAGCGCCGAGGAACGAGGCGAGAGCACGAAGCGAGCCAAGGAAATCGCCGCACGCACGGTCAACAAGGAACGTGCACGCGCTGGTGAGTCCCGTACGGCCAGCAAGAGCTCCACACAGGACATGTCGTCCTCGAAGCGTGGCGGGCAGCGTTCCCACAGTGGGTCCGAGGGTCCGACCTACGACCAGCTGTACGCGGAGGCTCAGCGCCGCAATATCCAGGGGCGCTCGTCCATGAACAAGTCCGAACTCAAAAAGTCCCTTGGCCACTGACCTCCGGTGCGGCGGTCCGGTGCGGCTGAGAGCGGCCGTTCGCTGCGCGCCCGAGGCGAGGGGCTCATCATGGGTGCCCGGACTGGTGGTCCGACGGTTCGCCAGCCCTCTCGCCTCCCCTGCCGGTGTCGTGGCTCTCCGCCACTGACCTGGTGTTGAACCAGTTGCCGAGTGTCTCCCGCAACCGCTCGACCCGCAGGTCCTCCCCACCGGAACCCGATGGCGGCTCCTTGAGCGCGGGCAGGCTCCTGTGCGTCAGCAGATACCGCTTGTCGACATCGAGGGGCCGGTGCTCCTGCTCGAAGCCGCCCTCGACCGTCTGGCGCACGTTACCGGTCTCCACGCCGGAGGCCAGTCCCTCGAACTCGGCCTCCTGCAACGCGAGACAGAGCCGCTTGGTCACGAGAAACGCGACGATCGGCAGCACGACCAGAGCGGCACGCAATGCCCACGTCAGTTCGTTGAGCGAGATACGGAACGTAAAGGCCACCACGTCGTTGCCGCCGGCCAGCAGCAGCACGCCGTAGAAGGCGATACCCGCGACACCGAGCCCGGTGCGCACCGGCCGGTCGCGCGGCCGGTCGCACAAGTGGTGCTCGCGCCGGTCACGCGTCACCCACGCCTCAGCGAATGGATACGCGTACAGAACGGCGAACAGGACGCCGGGCAGGACCAGCGCGGGCAGCAGGACGTTCCACATCACCGTGTGCCCGGCCACCACCGTCTCCCATGGCGGCACCAGTCGCAGCGCACCTTCCAGGAAGCCCACATACCAGTCCGGCTGCGAGCCCGTCGACACCAGGTCGGTTCGGTAAGGCCCGTACGCCCAGACCGGGTTGATCTGTGCCAGCCCACCGAGGGCCGCGATCACCCCGAGGACGGTGAAGAACAGTCCGCCCGAAGCAGCCATGAAGTGGGGGAAGAACGGCTTGCCGACCGCATTGCGATTGGTGCGGCCCCGGCCCGCCCACTGGGTGTGCTTCAGGTAGAAAACCAGCATCAGATGGACCGTGACCAGGGCGAGGAGCAGACCCGGCAGGAGCAGGATGTGCAACCCGTACAGCCGGGTGATCATGACCTCCCCCGGAAACTCCGCACCGAACGCGAACATGCTGATGTAGGTCCCGGCCACCGGAATCGACAGCATGATGCCCTGAGCGATCCGCATCCCCGTGCCGGAGAGGAGGTCGTCCGGGAGCGAGTAACCGGCGAACCCTTCCGCCAGCGCCAGCACGAAGAGCGTGACACCGATCATCCAGTTCGCTTCACGGGGCTTGCGGAACGCGCCGGTAAAGAACACCCGCAGCAGATGCACACCGATGGCGGCGACGAAGATGACCGACGCCCAGTGGTGCATCTGCCGGATGAGCAGCCCCCCGCGGACATCGAAGCTGATGCTCAGCGTGGAATCGAAGGCCTGCGACATCCGGACACCGTCGAGCGGTGCGTACGACCCGTCGTACACCACCTCGCTCATCTCGGGCTTGAAGAACAGCGTGAGGTAGACACCGGTCAGCAGCAGCACGATCAGGCTGTACAGCGCCAACTCGCCCAGCAGAAAGGACCAATGATTGGGGAACGCCTTGCGCAGCAGACCGCCGCCCTCGCCGAGCGGCAGCCGGGCGTCCAGCCCTTCAGCAGTCCGTCCCGCGGCGAGCTGGGTGCGGCGTTTCACGGCGCGTGCGGTCAGTCGTGCCCGCCGGAAGAAGATCATGAGCTGCTCCTGCCCCCTGACGTGCTCCAGCGGATTCGGCCGCGATTCGGTTGATCGGGCCGCCCCCTCACCCATACGAGGGCAGTCTCCGACACGGGTTGGAACAGTGGGTGGCGGCGCTCCGCAATGCGGGAGAAACGGTCATAGCATGCAGCGCCCGTCGCGAACCCCTGGGACGGGCCGCCTGTCCCCCCTCTCACCGTCGGCGAACGGAGGACCCACGGATGGTCCACGGCCCCCTTGTGACGCCAACGGCTGTGGCCGTAAAGGAAAGGACCGTGGTCGGGAATCGGATCAGAGGCTGGTTGACGACCACGGACCACAAGGTCATCGGCAATCTCTACATGGTCACAGCGTTCGGGTTCTTCCTGCTGGCCGGTTTGATGGCCATGGTGATCCGGGCCGAACTGGCCCGCCCCGGGCTGCAGATCGTCAGCAGTGAGCAGTACAACCAGATGTTCACAATCCACGGCACGATCATGATGCTGCTCTTCGCGACTCCGATGTTCGCCGGATTCGCCAACGCAGTGATGCCCTTGCAGATCGGGGCACCCGACGTCGCCTTTCCCCGGCTCAATGCCCTGTCCTACTGGCTGTACCTCTTCGGTGCGCTGATCGTCGTCTCCGGTTTCCTCACCCCTGGCGGGTCGGCGGATTTCGGATGGTTCGCCTATGCCCCGCTGAACGGGCCGGTGTACTCCCCCGGCGAGGGAGCTGACCTGTGGGCGATGGGTCTGGTGCTGGCCGGAGTGAGCACCACCCTCGGGTCGGTCAATTTCATCGCCACCATCGTGTGCCTGCGCGCTCCGGGTATGACTATGTTCCGCATGCCGATTTTCACATGGAATGTGCTGTTCACTTCCATTCTCGTGCTGGTGTCTTTTCCGGTGCTGACCGCGGCATTGCTGGCGCTCGAGGCGGATCGCAAGTTCGGGGCCCATATCTTCGACCCGACCAACGGCGGTGCGCTTCTGTGGCAGCATCTGTTCTGGTTCTTCGGCCATCCCGAGGTCTACATCGTCGCATTGCCCTTCTTCGGTGTAGTGACCGAAATCATTCCGGTCTTCAGCCGTAAGCCGATCTTCGGATACGTTGGAATGGTCGGGGCCACCATCACCATCACGATGCTCTCCGCGGTGGTCTGGGCACATCACATGTTTACGACGGGCGCTGTGCTACTGCCCTTCTTCTCGATGATGTCGTTCATCATCGCGGTGCCGACCGGGGTTAAATTCTTCAACTGGATCGGCACGATGTGGCACGGGAGCATCTCGTTCGAGACACCGATACTGTGGGCGTTGGGCTTCCTGGTCACGTTCCTGCTCGGCGGCCTCAGCGGGGTGATGATCGCTTCTCCACCGCTGGACTTCCACGTCACGGACAGCTACTTCATCGTGGCCCATCTGCACTACGTACTCTTCGGCACTGTCGTCTTCGCCATGTTCGGCGGCTTTTACTTCTGGTGGCCGAAATGGACGGGGCGCCTGCTCAGCGAGCGACTGGGAAGGATCCACTTCTGGACCCTATTCATTGGATTTCAGACCACTTTTCTGGTCCACCACTGGCTCGGAGAAATGGGGATGCCCCGCCGTTACGCGGACTACCTCGCCGCGGACGGCTTCACACTCCTGAACACAATTTCCACCATTGGCTCGTTCCTGCTGGGCCTTTCCACTCTGCCATTTCTCTACAACGTGTGGCGCACAACTCAGTACGGGCCCAAAATCGCGGTCGACGATCCATGGGGCTTCGGCCGGTCCCTGGAATGGGCGACACCTTGCCCAGCACCTCGGCATAATTTCCATGCGCTGCCCCGTGTACGTTCCGACTCACCGGCCTTCGACATGAATCATCCGGAGGCGACGGAGAGGCCCCCCGCCGAACTTGGACGAGTCCGGCCGACGCCGGATCCGCACGGGGAAGGAAGCGCATGAAGACCGAGGCCTACCTCTTCGCCGGGGTCGCACTGTTCTTCCTCGCGACCGACGTGCTGTACGCCGTGTGGTCCAAGGAGCCTGCCGGCATCGCGGCGCTCACCGTGGCGTTCGCCATGGCGTCCCTGGTCGCGTTCTTCTTCGGCACGACATACCGCAGGAAGGGCCTCCGCCCGGAGGACCGCAAGGAGGCCGAGATCCTCGACAGAGCGGGCCCTCTCGGGTTCTTCCCGCCGCAGAGCGCTTATCCCGTGCTGGCCGCCGCAGGCAGCGCGGCACTGGCCGTCGGCGTCGTGTACGGCCTATGGCTGGTGTTGATCGGGTTCGGTGTCCTGGCGGCGGGAGTGTTCGGACTCGTCTTCCAGTTCGCCGGGGGCAGCGAGGACTGAGCGGCTTACGTCACCACGCCGCCACGGATCCGTCCTCATTCCCATTCCTTCGTGATCTCGAAGCAATGGGCTTCATGACCCAACTCGTTTCCGTCGGCGTCCGTGAACGTCCCGGTCACTTGGTAGGTGTCGCGGGCCAAGCGACCGGTCGGCAGCCGCTCCGGCGGAAGCACCAGCTCGTACGGGCCGCCCGGCCGGTAACTGCCGAGCATCACCTCGGTCGTCCCGATAACCGCTCCCTGCCGTTTCCGCACAACTGTGAACTTGAGGCCTTCGACGGCCTGCCGGAGGCGGAAGCCCAGTGTGATGCGGATTTCCGCGCCTTCTTTGAGCGCGAATGGAGACTCCAGCAGCGTGGTTTCTGCCTTCCCGGGTGCGGGCAGCGGGACGTCGAGCCCTTCGCGACCCTCAGCTTGCAGAGTGACGCTCAGCAACTCGAGCTGACTGAAACCGCGGATCGGCTCTTCGAGGGGCGCTCTCATCGGACAATCCAGCCTTCTCAGCCAGGGTGTCAGCATGCTGACACCACACCCCCCGCCCATTTGACTCTCGACTGCCCCGAATGAAGTGGGACAAACTGCGATGCCTAATTCTCCGCATCCTGGGAACCCGCGTGCCTGAAAGCGGAACGTGCGCAACGGCGCGCAACGTCAAGACACGGAGATGATCGACATGGTCCCGATCCTGTTGGTGCTCCTTCTGATCCTGATTCTCTTCGGGTTCGGATTCGCCGTAGAAGTCCTTTGGTACATCGCACTGGCGGTGCTCGTCCTCTGGTTGCTGGGCTTCTTCATGCGCGGCACGACCGCCGGGGGCGGAAGGTCCCGCTGGTACCGGTGGTAGCTGGGCCGCAACCCGGCAAGGTCAGGTTCTGACCAACTCTGACCACGCCCTTGGAGGAACAGATGTCTGCCAGCACTCTTGTCGCCATCATCGTCCCCGTCGCAGTGGTGTTGATCATCATCGCCGTGACGCTGTGGACTCTGTCGCGCCGACGGCACCTGCGGGAGCGCTTCGGCCCGGAGTACGACCGCACTGTCGAGGAGCAGGACAGCCGACCGGCTGCAGAGCGCGAGCTGCGTGCCCGCGAACAACGCCACGACAAGCTGGAAATCAAGGAACTGCCGGCCGAGGTCCAACGCCAGTACGCGGCCGACTGGAGCAGCGTCCAGGAACGCTTCGTGGATCGCCCCAGCGAGGCGGTCGCCGAGGCGGACCGGCTCGTGGCCCGGCTCATGACCGAGCGCGGATATCCGACCGACGGATACCAGCAGCAGCTGGCAGATCTCTCGGTGGAGCACGGCCGCACCCTGGAGCACTACCGCACCGCCCACGAGATCAACGTGCGCAGCGGTGACGGGCAGGCCACCACCGAAGAGCTGAGAGGAGCCATGGTGCACTACCGCGCACTGTTCGAGGAACTGCTCAGCGACCGGGGCAGTACCCCGCGGAACGACCGCTTCTGAGCCGGATGAGGTGAGAGACATGCAACGAGACGGCATACGGGATCCGGGCGATACGGGTCGCCCGCCCGGCCAGGAAGGCCTCACGACCGAGAGCATCGCCAATCCCCAGGATCCCCGGGCGGAGTCTCAGGACCGGCAGGCCCCCGTCTACCCCGGAGAGTCCGCCGGTGCCACGGAACAGCAGGAGGAGCCGGTGAACGGTCCGGATGCCGTCGACGAGGACCGTGTCGGCGAACCTGAGGAGGCACCGCAGGAATCCGGGGTCGTGCAGGAGGCCGATGAAGAGGACCGCGCACTGCTCGGCCCCGAGGAGACGGATGAGTACCGCGGCAAGTGGCGGGACATCCAGAGCACCTTCGTCGACGATCCACGGGACGCGGTGCGCTCGGCCGATGCGCTGGTCGCTGACGTGATGCAGACGTTGGCCAGGTCGTTCTCCGCCCACAAGCAGGGCCTGGAGGTCCAGTGGGACCGGGGCGAGGAGGTTGCGACGGAGGAGCTGCGGGTCGCGCTCCAGCACTACCGCTCGTTCTTCAACCGTCTGCTCAGTACATAGGCCCTGGACACGGTCGACTCGGGTACGCGGGCAGTCCCGCGGCGGCCGACGCGCCCCGAATACATCAGAGCAAGCAAGGCTCATTCCATTGGCGCGGCGCCCGGCTCGGCCGGGCGCCGACGGCCAGAGGGTGGCGCCGTGTTCTTGTGAAGAGATGCTATTGGGGGCGTTCGGGTGGTGTTCGGCATCGCCTGCAACTGAACGCGGCCGAGCGGGGCTCTTGTTGGTCAGTGACGACGACCCAGGAGGCCTTGATGAACGCCTGGCAGTTTTCTGAACCTCCGCTGACGACGCCGCAGTCGGCGATCGATTCGTACCGCTTCCCCGGTGTGCGGGACTTCGACCAGCCCGAGATCGCGGGAGCTGTCGATGAGCTCGGCGACTACTTCCTGTCCGCGCCGGATCCACGGCAGCGACTGCCGTTCACGCTGGCGGCCGAGGACAGCCACCGCCTGGACTTGCACGCTGTGCTGACCACCGCGGGTATCGCGCCGCTTCCCGGTGACATGGACGCCATCAACGTCCTCTCCGCACTGGACGACACAACGGTCTCAGCCGTCCTGCGATGGGTGGGCAGTGCGCCCCGCTAGAAGGTCGATGAAGATCTTGGTGAGGGCTGTTCTCCCGGCAACACGCGGATCCACACCGGTGAATGAGCAAGAGAGTCCCCCTGTTATGGTGCGCCGATGTCCTCGATCAAGCAGTTCCAAGTCACCTTTGACTGCGCAGAACCCGAGCGCGTCGCTCGCTTCTGGTGCGAGGTGTTGGGGTACGTCGTATCGCCGGTGCCGAAGGGGTATGACACGTGGGACGACTACCATCGCTCGCTGCCGCCTGAGCATCAGGTGCAATGGTTCTCCTGCATTGATCCCTCAGGTGTGGGCCCGCGGCTGCTCTTCCAGCGCGTTCCCGAAGGCAAGGTCGTCAAGAATCGGGTGCATCTCTGCGTACGGGCCGGCACCGGGCTCGTGGGTGACGAGCGCCTCGCCACACTCCAGGCCGAGTGCGCACGGCTGGTCGCGCTCGGCGCGGTACACGTGCGAACGCTGCTTGCCGATGGCACCAACGAGTCGTGCATCGTGATGCAGGACATCGAGGGCAACGAGTTCTGTCTCGACTGAGCATCCTCCAGGCCAGCGAGGTGGGGAGCCGTCTTTCTTGGGCCTCTCTTGAAGGTGTCTCGTGTGGGGCGGGAGTTATCCCGTGAGGGCATGGTTGTGCAGTCGGGCGATGCTGAGCATCGCGGTGTGAATGCCGTCGCCCTTCAGGCGGCAGTCGCGAAGGATCTTCCAGGTCTTCATCCGCGCGAAGACGTGCTCGACGCGGGCGCGGACCTTGCGGTGGGAGGTGTTGTGCTCCTCCTTCCATGCAGGCAGTTCGGTCTGGCCGCGTTCGCGGCGGTGCGGGATGATCAGGCCGGTGCCCCGGTAGCCGCCGCCGCGATGACCGTGGTCCGGCCGACGGCGGCCTTGGCCCACCAGCGACATGAGATGTCTTCGACTGCTCGGCAACCGTGTGATCCCGCGTGGGGACCAGGGTGCCGTCGATGACCAGCACAGCGTCCTTGCGAAACCGCTTGCGGGGCTGGAGCGCGAGCGACGGCCCGAGGTGGCCGATGATGCGGTCGGCGGCCGACTTCGACACCCCAAACAGCGGGGCGAGCTGCCGCAGCGTCAAGTTCGTACGGCAGTAGACCGTTGCTAGCAGGATTCGGTCCTCCAGTGGCAGGCTCCACGGCCGGCCTTTGCGTACCGGGTTCGCACCCTCGCGCCGCATCGCAGTGACCAGCTTGCCGAACTGCCGCGGGCTCAGCCCGGTGAACGGGGCTATCCAGGACGGCTCCGACGCCGTGATCACACCAGCCATCACAAGATCTTCTCACCCGTGACCAGCAGTTACGGGACAACTAGTCGGGGGTGTAGTTCAGCGCGCCGCAGTTCCAGCAGTCCCATTCATCGGGGACTTCGACCAGGTCGCAGCAATCACACCCCTCGCCGTACACGCGCAGTCTTCGTCGCAGCTCCAGCAGGTGTGGTGCAGGGGTGCCATGCCCTCGTGTCCTCCCTTGCGTGGTGGGGCCCGACAGAAGCATGCGCCAGTACCTGGCTGTTTACTGCGGTGATGCCGGAAGGTGGCTGAATTTCCCGGTCAGATGCTGGAGATGAAGCCGGTGAGCGAGGCGAGGCCGCCGCAGATGACCGGGGCCAGGCCGGTGGAGGCGAGGGTGAAGCCGAACAGGCTGCGGGGTACCGACGAAATTCGTCTACCCGCAGTTTCTTCGCCAGGGGTCGGTGTGACTCCCGTGTTGAGACCCTCCGATTCCCTGGAGGTTGGGAGCGACGTCTACGGGAGAGTGATGCCGTCGATCTTGGCTCTGCCCGGCGAGGGGCGCCCGGGCGCTGCCGAAGTCCGAGGTCGACCGGTACGCGCCGAGCCACTGTGACTCCGCGGTCGGCCTGTCGATCGAAGCTTCAACCAGAACTTGTGTCGAGTGCCTGATGGTGCACAAGACCCTCTTGACGCGCCGACCTGTTGCAAAGCCGAACCGAGAGCCGGAAGAGGCCACCCAGCAACGGGTGGTGAGACCCCAGGTACCCAGATGCGACTCCGGCTCATGAGTGGTGTCCTGGAAGAGGGTTAGGCACGCCGTCACTGCTGCGTCTCTGTGCGAGCGGCCGCATACACCTGATCCGTCCCGAACGGGCTCCCGACCAGCGTCGGCCAGTCGCATCTGGGCACGGCAAGCATCCCAGCCTGATCATCTTCTAGTCGCCACGGAGGCACATCATGCCAACCGAGAAGCGGACGATGGATCGCCTGCGCTTCGCCGGAAACGGGGAGCGGCCGCTGACGCCGTATGAACTCGCGCAGATGCGGCCCAGTCTGGGAACCGGCGAACGGCCTCCGGCGATGGTTGAACTCGCCAATCACCAGCGCATCCACGTCTTCGCCGATGGAAGCCCCCCAGAGCCAGAAGTCCACCGCATGGACGGGGCCGAGGGGAATCTATGGCGTGTCGAAGTGCCGGTGGGGCCCGAAGGCGACGTGCCCCTACCGGGCAAAACGGCCACCCGCATCCACCCGGAAGAATTGCTGTCCGACATCGATCCCGACGTGGATCTGCGTGCATGTCGCCCCGAGTGGCTCGACCTGCTCTATGTACCGCGCTTCCTGCCCAGCCGCGAAGTAGAGCCGATCCGGCGACTGAGGGGAGGTCTGGTTCAGCCGGAAGCCGTCTTCGACCCAGACAACCGGACGGAACTGGCCGAGACGAGCTTTCCCTGAGGCTGCGTGGGGAAAGTCATCAACAACGAGGGAAACCACGGTTCAGGGGCGCTCGTCGGCAACCGCCTTCTCATCACGGCGGGTCATGTGGTGCCGTGGCAATCCGAACAGTGGTGGATGCGTTTCGTGCCCGCGTACTACAACGGCCAGTCCCTCCACGGTGCGGGCGTCCAATCCTTCGTATCGGACGTGCGGGGCTTCAACCCGAACTTCCCGGGCGGGGACTCGGCCGGGTACGACTGGGCCGTCTGCCGACTGTACGAACCCCTCGGGACAGCGGACCGACTGGGTCACTTCGGCACAAAGAAATACGACCCTGCCTGGAACGGGAAGCCGTGGTGGAACAACATGGGCTATCCCATCAACATGTGGTTCGTGGGAGCCAGCCTCCAGGGCGGCATTCCGGTCTTGGACACCGATGACGACATCAACGGAGGCCTCGAAATCGAACATCGCGGCGACACCACCAAAGGTAACTCCGGGGGCCCGATGTTCGCCTTCTTCGGTGAGCAAGATCCCCGCATCACCGCAGTTCAATCCGGGTTCCAGGCAGATGACGAGGACATGGGCCGCATCAATGTCGCGGCCGGCGGCCCCGGCTTGAACAGGCTGGTGGCATGGGGACGCACGAACTGGCCCTAGAAGTCAGCCGCTGCCGCAAAGTTGACTCCAGGGCAAGGCCCTCGTCTGGCCGGGCGACTCGGCTAAGCGGCAGTCGCCCAGCTGACGGCCGAGGGATATTTCGTCACCTCGCAAAGGCGCCTTTCGTCAGTTCCCCGCTGCAGGCGGTGGCGGAGCCGACGCGGACGTAGCCCTGCTTGAGCAGGAACACGACGACGATGCCCAGGAGCACGGCGGGGAAGAGCGAGATGGCCACGGGCGTGGGCCTTTCTTCGTGACGGTGTGCCCGGGCCGGCCGTGCTCGGGCAGGCCTGCCCGGGAAGGGACAGGGGTTCAGGCGTTGGTGAGCTTCTGGATGGCCTCCAGCGCCTGGCGGGCGGAGGTGACGGTGTCGCGGCGCTGCTCACTGCGGCCGCGCTTGCCACCCTTGCCGGACCGGCGGCCGCTTTCGTCGTCGTCGCCGTCTTCCTTGGGCGCGGGGCCGAACTCGCCGGGCTCCGGGGCCGGTTCCAGTCGCCCCACAGGCCGCGCTTGTCCAGCTCCCGGATCTCGTAGTCGGTGAGCCGGTTGACCTCGTCGGGGAAGAGGTGGGCGAGGTCGGTGTCGAAGTCGGCGTACAGCGGCCGCATCAGCACGGCGCGGCCGTCACGGCGCCGGACCAGAGTTCCCTGTGAACTCCCGGCCGGTGGTGTCGCCGGTTCGGGTGAGAGAAGTTGTGAAGAACCGGCACGGTGACACGGGTCGGGCCATGGTGGACACGCGTACGGATACCGCGGTTGAGCGGCACGGAGCTGGGGGGACCACGGATGGGAAGCACACCTGTGCCGCCGGGCGGGCGGCCACCGACGCCTCCCGATCCCGGGAGGGCCGGGATTCCACCGATGCCGCCTTACCCGCCGCGGACGCCGTCGCCCTCACCGCATAGAGCGCTGTGGATCACCTTCTGGCTCGCTGTGCTGGCCGGTTTGGTCCCAACGGTGCTCCTGGGCGGGTGGGATTGGGTGTGGGGCAAGGTCAACGACCCGGAGCCACCCGGTGTGACGGTGCACAGCGACGGCATTGTCGGGTGTGCCAGGTATACCGACGCGACGCTGGACGAGGTGAGGCGGAGCCCTGACAGCGCTGGCGGCGCAGGAGTGGATGTGTACGACGGCGACGGCTATCCACCCGAGCTGGTGCTGACATTGCAGACTCCGACGCCCAAAGCCGTCGTGGTCACGGGGGTGAAGGTCAAGGTCCTGAAACGCACGGCGGTGCCCACCTCCGGAGTCATCGTCGGCGAACGGGCGTGCGGAGGCAGCATGATGACCCGCCCCTTCGAAGTGGGTCTCTCCAAGTCTCCGGTGAAAGTCCTGCCGACAGCCGGGGACGACGGTACAACCGTCGACTTCCCTCTCAAGCTCTCGGAGAGTGACCCCGAGCAGCTCGGCCTCAGGCTCGACCCCGGTGACTGGCACGTACGCTTCACGGTCGAAGTGGAGTGGGTGGCCGATGGGGAGCGCGGAAGCAAGGTCCTCGACAACAAGGGCCGCGGGTTTGAGGTGTCGGGAACCGGCGACCTGCCGACGTACACCAAGCCCGAGCCGCACTGACCGACGGGGACGGGCCCGTGCGGCACGAGGCTCAAGCCCTCCGGAACCTGCGCGACTCCCCCGACGCCCCCGACCGCCACAGGTCGTTGCACGCGTTGACCATCTCCTCCAGCCCCTCCACGACCTGCCACCACGATGCCGGGCACCCGCCCCACATCACCGTTCAGCAGCAGATTGTTCCGCTCGTGGAACAGCGCCAGTCCACCACCGTCGTACCGGCGCGCTCCGGTACTGGCAGCGCGACGCGCGCGGCCTCACCGCGCCCAGCAAGTCCCGCCTTCCCAAACTGGGAACGCACCGCAGCGCGAGCGTCGCCGGACTCGCGGCGGCCCCCGGCTCGCTGAGCCCCCGGCGGGCATTCCGTCACTTCACGCGCCGCATTCGTCGGTTCCCCGATCAGGGGGTGAGGTCCAGTACGCGGACCGGCTCCCCTGCCCACCGGTGCGGGGCGGTGGTGGCGATGATCGCGCCGTCGGGACGGTCCGGGGTGGGCTGCGCCGCGTACTGGCTGTGCGCCGCAGCCCAGGTCTCCTGCCGCGCGACGGCCAGGGCGGCAGCCAGGTCCAGATCGAGAACAGTGATGCCGGGCAGGGAGGCCAGATGCTCGGCCGTGCCAGGCCGGGCGCGATCGGCTTCGACTAACGCGCACGCCGGGGCGTAAAGGAACCAATCCGCTTCGGCGTGGGCTCGGTGGATCAGGCGGGAGGCGAGGACGTTGCCCTGGCCGGCCGCAGACATCGCGGTGTCGTCCAGGACGATGTACATGGCGTCGCTCACCGGCCGGTCACCTGAGCCAGGCGCCGGTCCAGCTCGCTGTCCAGGTCCTGCTCCTCGGCAGCGGTCGGCGCGTAGCCGTTCCATTCCTTCAACGCGGCCAGGGCCTTCTCCGCCCGCTCGGCACGCTCCTCGGGCGTCAGCAGCGTCTCAGCGAGACGGGCCAGATACGCGCGCAGCGACAGACCCTCCGCCGCTGCGATAGCGGCCAGCCGGTCCTTGGCCTCCTCGGGGATACGGACGTTGGCATCGGACATCATCGTGCTCCTTCCCATCCCACCAGGGTACGGGTACGTACCCGTACCCGTGCGCCTATTCCAGACACTGACCTGTTGTGCGGCTGTATCCGGTGCGATGCTGACGCGGTGATCCTTCTGGCCCTCGCCAGGGGGAGACCCACGCCCACCCCGTCGGTTGCGCTGTCACCTGGCTGCGCCGTCCCTCCCGGCCTCCCACGGGAGGGCCGACGGCTGTCCGCACGACGCGCTCAGCCGACCCGGCCCGGGCCGGGTCGAGGTGTGTGTTCCGAATGTCGGGAGGGTGACGGCGGAAGGGAGCCGGACTGTGCACACTTCCGGAAGGTGGTGCGCATGACGGAGACCACCTACTCGATTGTGGAAGCCCGCGCCCGGCTCGGCGCCATCGCCCGCGAGGTGAGCGCCACCCGTGAACCGGTCGCCATCACCGACCACGGGCAGACCATCGCGATACTGGTCAGCCCCGCCGACGCCCTCGAACTGCAGGAGGTGCGGGCCCTAGCCGCCTACCGCGCGCGCCAGGCCCGGGGAGAAAGCGCCGGCGTCCCGCACGACGAGGCGTACCGCCGCGTCTTCGGCGACGAGGCGTGAGGTACGAGGTCTGGGGAGCCCGAGGCCCTCGCGCAGGCCGAGCGGTTCGCCAAGGACGACCCGCAGGGAGTCCGGCAGGTGTTCACCGCGGTCGACGCTCTCGCCCACGACCCCCGGCCCGAGGGCGCGTTCGGCAGCACCGACGTGCTGCGCATCCACGTCGGGATCTACAGCGTGATGTACGAGATCAGCGACCAACAGGTCCGCATCAGCGTCATCCACCTCGGACGCCTGCGCTGAAAGATGACCGGAGGGGGGCTCATCCGTGAGGCCCCCTTCGGCGTTCGGGACACGCCCCGGGTCAGGGCTGGAAGAAGTAGCCGGCCTTCTTGGCCGCGGCGATGGCTGCGGCGGCCGGGCTGTGCCCACCGACCGGAACGTGCGGGTAGACGCAGTCGATCAGGTCGTACGCCTGCGCGTCGTCGCACCCGGATCCGACCACCGCGCGGACCGGTGTGCTGTATCCGCCGGCCTCAGTCCATACCCCCGGCCAGTCGGGGTGCTGCTCGGTCACGTGTGCGTCGCAGTGCTGGCACTGGACCTTCTGCTCCTTGCCGGTCAGATGTCCGGCGGGGCGGGCCTGGGCCGCGTCGACGACGTGCGCGATCCGCTGCAGGGAATCGTCCCGGCCGATCCGCGAGCGGTCGCAGGACGGCCCGAACTCGTTCTCCACGCTGACCCACACGCCCGGCCAGTGCGGGTGCCGGTCGGTGACCGGCGTGCCGCAGCTGGCGCAGTCCCGCGCGGACAGGCCGTGCGAGCGGACAGCGCGAAGGTCTCCTCCGGCAGGGGCTCGCACATGCCGCCGGGGCCGTCGGCGAGCACCGCGAGGTCTGGAGCTCACCCGCGATCAGCAAGGCGTCGCCGGCGTAGGTGGGATTCGTCATGCCTCTATCGTCCGGGCGCATGCGGCGACCTGCGAGTGGGCCAGGAGCGACCGGCGGGTCGCACGCGTCTTCGCCCTGTCGCTCGTGCGACTGAGATTGGGGCTGGACGGTGAGGCGGCGGGAAGACGTCCGTGGTGAGGACTGCTCCGGCGGCGTGTCGTTCCCCCCGGCGCTGCTGGAGCAGTCCTCTCCACGATGAGAATGATGTTGTTCGTGGTCAGGTGGCGATCGGCATCGGGTTGGGGTGGCCGGTGGCCGTGCCGTCTTTCGGGCCGGTTCGCGGGTGAGGCACCGGGTCGTCAGCGTGATGGTCGCCCGGGTGATGAGGTTCTCGCTGACCTGCGGCAGCCTCTCGTGGTCCCCGCGGTGCCGACGGGCTCGCATGATCCACGACAGCGGGACGCGCCTGCCCGGCCCGTGTTCCCGAACCCACCGGCACAGGCCCCGGGGCGGCCACCCAGTGCCAAGAACCACCGCCGGGCACCCCGCTACGACGTCGGCAAGACCGTCGAACGCGAACTCACGATCACCGAGATAAAGATCAAGCCTATGGCGCACGTGGGCACGTCGGGAGCACCCTGGGTAAGGACGAAGCCCTGGACGGGGTGTGACGGCGCTGTCCAGGGCTTCGCCGAGCCACTCCATAGTCTGGAGCGCTTGGCGTGGAGGGGAGCGGCCGCATGTAGATGCAGGGCGCGGGTATGCGGCTCATAGGCGACGGGGGTGGTTCCTGTTGTGGAGGAGGCGCATCATGCTGATGGCTCACCCGGCGGTGTTGACGGACCTGGTCGAAAAGTACGAGACGCTGCGGGCGCTGAATGCTGAGAAGGGCGGGCCTGCGGTGCGGCAGCGCATGGAGGACGTGGCCTACACGTTGTGCGTATCGACTGGAACCTGCGACGTGGATGCCGCCCTGATCGCCGCGCGCCACCAGCTTCCCGGCGCCCGTCCCGAGGACGATTCAGTACTCGCTGCCAGCTGAACCAGGTTCCGGCCGGGAGCGTTCGACGCCACGGCACGTGTCCGGCCGATTGCTGCTGGTACCGGCCCATAAGTCGCGCAGGCCCTTGCCAACCGTTCCGAAGGCCCAGGGAGGAGACATGGCGCACGACACGCAACCCACGACCTGGGAGAACCCGGCCCAGGACCCCGCACCGGCGCCCGAGGATTCGGTGGCCATGGTGCAGGACGAGGTGGGACCGCTGCAGCAGGCCCTGCCCTCACACGCGGTCATTGACCAGGCGACGGGCATCGTGATGGCCCTGGGCCGCATCCGGCCTGATCAAGCATGGAGTGTCCTGCAGGAGGTCACCCAGCACACCCACCTCACCCTGCGCTGCCTCGCAGAAGCCCTCACCGCCTGGTCGTACACCGGGGAAATCGATCTCACTATCCGTCTCGCCCTTGAGCAAGCACTGCGCCGACAGGCCCCGGGTTCTCCAGGTGACCGGGTTCGCGCCACTCGGGCTGAATGAACCTGGTCCGTTCCGCGTTGGCCGGTCCGCCCCCTTGGCCCGGAGCTTGCCCGCGGACCAGCTCAACGGCGGAACTCCACCGCCTCCAAGGGGCTCCCTGCTGCGGCCACGCAGTGCGCGGTCAGAGGTCAGGGCCGATCGGTCAGCCAGCCCGCGCCCGTACGGGTCACCTCTGCCGTGCGCTCCGTTATGAGGGTGGCCCGTTGCCCTGTCACCAACCACTCACCGGAGTCGCCTGCCGGGACATCATGAAGAGTGGTACCGAGTGCATCGGTGCCGAGGAAACCGTACTGCTGGCGGCGCAGAATAACCGAGCTCGACATTCTGGTGAAGGTTTTGGACGCGCGGGTAAAGGCGAGGGCGCAGGGCGCGTACCGACCCCGAGCCTCCTCATGGTCCGGGGCTGGGCGGCACCTGCTTCGACTGTGACTCTTCTTGGCCGGGGACTCGCAGGGCCTAGAAGGCGGCTTTTTCGATCTGAAGCAGATTGAGGCCGGTCGTCTCGGCCAGGCGCAGGGGGCTGAGTCCTTCGGGGTGCTGTGCGAGGGCGCGGTCGATCTTCGCGGCCCACAGCTCCTCGTTGACGAAGGGCCGCTCGTGGTAGCGCTGCTGAAGCTCGCCGAGGTGTTCGGGGCCGCAGGCGCTCACGATGCGTCGGCCGTCCAGCTCAGCATCGGAAGGGTGGACGGCGGAGGAGTCAGGCACCATCGCGTACATTCCCGTACCCGTTGCGACGGCTCGGTGACACAGACCGCAGATGTCCGACAACGGGAAGTGCTCGGCCTTCGGGACGTCATCCATGAGGCGGTTCTATCTCACGGTGAGTGGTGCTGCACCTGCGACGACGCCACCCGCACCGTCGGAACCAGCGGTGTCCTGGAGATCCGGCTCGAAGCTGTGAACGGCGGGCTGCGGTACACCCGCCCCGAGAGAAGGTTTCTGAACCTTTTGTCACTCGTTGGGCAGCGCATTAATGTTCACCGTGATGACGCCGCGGCAGGTCCGCCCGTGCTGGCGGCCTATTGGCGCCGGCCTGGGCCCGACGACGAGAGCCCTGTCGCCAAGCGCCAACGCCTGACAGACCGGCTGACGTCGCGGAGCGGACGCGCCGCGATAATCGGTATCGCCGTGGCCACCGTGATCACCGAGGTGGTGTGTGTCGTATTGCGCGAGTTCCCCTGAGTGAGTCTCTTTGCGCTTTTCGGGGTCCCGATGGTCCGGTCCTGGTGGGCTGCAGTCAGTGGGGACCGAGCGGGCAGCAGCATGTTCGAGCGGGCGAGCACGCCAACGGGAGCCATCCTGCCTGTGTGTTCGCCCGCCGTGCCGCACATTCCCCCCAGGGGTGCAACGGGGCGGTGCCCATGCCACGCGTGCGCATGGAGGGGTCCGGCGGAGACGTGAAAGGCCACGCAGGCACCGACGGCCATTGTCCAGGCCAGGTCCAAGGGTGTATTCCCCAGGGCTCGTCAGCCGGAGTGCAAGCCTGCGCGCACCATACTTTTCGGTGTCCTGGAGGCGGGACCCTGATCTCGGGGACGCCCTCCCTGGTGCTGCTCGCCGCGGTGGGTGCGCCTGCCGCGAACGGCAGGCGTCGCGGAACGGTGTCCCAAGCCGGCGTCAGCGGCGTGGGGCCCATGCGTGCCCCGTCCGCAACGGACTCTCCCTGCCCCACAGTTCAGGCGCCGTCGAGGGCAACATCAATCGCCTGAAGAGGGGGCGCCGCGTTGATTCGTCCACCGCCATGCACTTCGAGCACATGCCCGAACTGAGGGAGCTACAGCCACCCTGCGCCCTCGGGGCGCGGACGGCCGCTCGTACCGGCCTTTCGCCCACAACGGCTGGTAACCATCACCGCCCGACAATTGACGGACACCGAAAGGGTTTCCGGCAGACACGGAAGGCAACTCGAGGCTCAGGGACCAGCCCTGGCCGGAAGGAACCTCGTGGTTGTCACCGCTCTCCTCTTACCTCCTCTGCTGCTGTGCGCCCTGCTCGCCCTGGGCCGCTACGAAGAACGCGTGCTGGGCCGGCCCAGCCACACCTCACACCAGCGCCATCTGCACGCCGTACCGGAACCCACGCTGCTCCACCGTCCACAGCAAGGGCGGCACGTGGGTGAGGCTGTCGGCCCGGCGTCTGCCGGCCGCCCAACGGGCCTCCCTCGGTGCAACGTCATGCGGACGAGGTGCCGGTCTGTCCGGTCGCAGGCAGGGCATCGGCCGCATCCCGAGGCTGGCCGCCTGACCCCCGGCCTGGAACGTCCACCGGCCCGTCACAGTTTTCGGGTGTCGCGGGGCTCGACCTAGGGCTCTTCCTCCGCGGGGTGGCCGGTTTCGATGGCGCGCCGGCGTTCGAGTTCGGCATTGAACTCCAGTCCGAGGAGGATCGCGATGTTGGAGAGCCACAGCCAGCATCAGGAAGTTGATGACCGCCGCGAGGCTGCCCTATGTCTTGTCGTAGCTGGAGAAGTTCGCCACGTACAGCGCGAAGCGGCTGAGGCAACGATCCAGATGACCACCGCCAGGATGCTGCCGGGGCTGACCCAGCGGAAACCTCGTTTGACGTTCGGGGCCGCCCAGTACAACAGGGCGATCACCAGACTGAACAACAAGATCAGCACGGGCCACTTGGCGATGTTCCACACCGTGACGGCCGTATCGCCCACCCCGAGGACTTCCCCCGCCTTCTTGGCCAGAGCGCCGGTGAAGACCACGCCGACCGCGATGGCGGCCAGCAGCACCACGACGATCGTGATGACGAGGCGGGTGGGCAGGGTCTTCCAAACCCTCGCCGATGTCGTACACGGCGTTGGAGGCGCGCATGAAGGCCGCGATGTAGCCGGAGGCCGACCACAAGGCGACCGCGATGCCGATGATCGGAGCGATGCCTGCTTTGCCTTGGCTGCTCTGCAACTGCGTCAGCATGCTGTTCAGGATGTCGCGGACGGAACGGGCGCCAGACTGCCCACATTGTCGATCAGCGCAGGCCCAGGATCGATACCAGAGCCAGCAGGGCCGGGAAGATCGCCAGCACCCCGTAGTAGGTCGGGGCGGCCGCCAAGTCGGTCTGGTTGTCGTCCTTGAACTCTTTGACGGTGCGTTTCAGCACGAACACAGCGCCGGCCAGAGCACCGCTTACCGCGCCCAGGGCCAGGCCTACCGGCTTGTAGGCAACCTTGGACGCTTTCATCAGCTCCTCCTCCTGCGGCAGGCGAGGATGACGACAGCCAGGGCGGCCGCGCCGGCGATGAGCAGTTTGCGGTTGCCGCGCGCGAGCTGCGCGGCCTGGCCGGCCTTGTCGCGCACCGGCTCCGGGGTGCTGTCGTGGATCTTTTCCCCGAGCATGTGGGCAGTCTCGGTCAGCTGCTGCTTGGCGTGCGCGGCCTTGTCGCGTACCGGCTCAGGAGTCTTGTCCTGCACCGCATGCAGAGCATGGGAGGCCTTGTCCTGCATCTGGCTCTTGACCTTCGTAGCCTTCTGCTGCGCCTGTGCCTTGATGCCGGCTTTGGCGGCCAGCGCCTCGACCGTCTCGCCGAGTTCCTCGCGGGTCCCCTCCACCTGCTCACGCAGCTCCTCGGCGGTGGGTATTGCGTCCTTGTCCTGGGACTTGTCCGTCATCGGTGTGCCCTCTCCTTGATCTCGGCCACGTCGCTCTTGACGCCTTCCATGGCTTGTTCGGGGGTGGGCGGGGTGGCCTGGCTGACGTGCTTCTTGCCCACCGCAGCGAGGACGCCGGCCACCGCGAGCAGGACGGCGGTCACGGTCAGCGCCGAGCCCCACAGCGGCCAGACCAGGTCCAGCGCCACGATCGCGGTGGCCGCGAGAGCCTGCAGGGCGAGGAATCCGACCACGCCCGCTCCGCCGAACAGCCCGCCCCCGATCCCGAACCGCTTGCCCTTGTGCTGCATCTCCGCCTGCGCCAGTCGCAGTTCCTGCCGCATCAGCTGGGAGATCTGTTCCGATGCCTGCTTGACCAGCTCGCCCACCGACTCCTGGCGCGGCGGGTTGTCCAGTGGACTGTTCATCGTCGTGACTTCCTTCCGTTGCTCGGCCGGTGGGGGCAGGAGTCAGGTACGAGAAGCGGACGTCAGATCCCCTCGGTCACGATGTCGGTGGTGCCCTGGGGCGTCGGCGTCGCATGTGCCGGGCCCTGGCCGGCGGCCTCCAAGCGAGTCGCCGTGAGCGCCTACTGCTGTTGGGTTGCGCGGCGTGATCTGGTCGGTGGGTACCCGAGCCGGGCCGACTCATTCGGCTGCCGGCAGCCGGGCCTGAGGCGTTATGGCAGCAGCCCGCGGAGCAGCAGTCGGGGTGCGCGGTTGATCAGACAGGCGCTGGCCAGGCCGATGGTGGTGCCAACTGCGACGTCGCTGGGATAGTGCGCGCCGCTGTGGACGCGCTCCAGAGCCACCATCACGGCGGGGACCGCGGCGGCCACTCCCCACGCCGGGGAAGAGGCCGTCACTGCGGCAGCGAAGCCCACGGCGGCGGCGGTGTGCCCGGAGGGGAGGGAGGAGGTGTCCGGACGGTCTTCGACGTCGCCGTGCGGAATCAACTGCTCGGGCGGCCTGCGCCGGTCCGAGATTTGCTTGCCCACCGCATTCGCCAGCAGCTGCGCGGTGAGCATACTCAGCACGCCCGCCGCAGCGGCCTTGCGCCCCGAACGGCCCGCGGTTGCAGCCATCAGCCCCGCCATGCCCCACCACAGCTTGGTGCCTTCGGCCGCGGACTCGACCGCAGGCAACGCCCGCCGCGCCCAGGCCGATTCCCATGAAGCGGCCTGGCGGGTCAGGCGCCGGTCGAGGCGACGGACATCGTTGAGAAGGCGCATGATCAATTGATTCCCATCGCCCAGACTACGTCGACATCGCCCACGTCATGGCCGACCTACCCACGGTGGCTCGACGGGCAAACAGCCCAGCCACAGCCGCGGGCGCGCGCTGGTCACCGCAAAACGTGACCGGGCTCGTCCTGCGCGTGACCAGCGCGACCGTTCGCATCGCCCAGCCCGTTCCGCGTTGGCCGGTCCGCCCCCCTGTGGCCCGGCACTTGCCCGCGAACCAGCTCAACGGCCTTGCGCTGTATCCGGTCGTGCCCGGCCCATTCAGGGCCGCCGCCTGACCCGGACCGCCTCATCCTCAAGGCATGCTGACGGACCGCGACATTGTGGTGAAGGTTTTGGGCGCGGGTAAGGACCCCGGGCAGACGAAGGCAGGCGAACTCGCCCAGGGCGAGGCGGTGACCATCGGAGCCGACGACGACGCAGGCGAGATTCTGCGCACCATGGCCAGCCACAAGGTGCGCCGGCTACCGGTCATCGACGGCCACGACTTGGTCGGCATGGTCGCCCAGGCCGACGTCGCCCGCGCTCTGCCCGACCCCCAAGTCGGCGACCTCCTCGAGGCCCTGTCCACCGACTGACCGGCACACGCCTGAGGGGTGCAGTGAGGAGAGACGCCACCCCTGCACTGACGCAGCGCAGGGGATCCACCGCAGTGGGCCGTGCCGCAGCGCTGGTGGGGTGACCCCGCCCCTACATGTGCGGCTGGCCGTAGTACCGGGCGAACTGCTCCAGGTAGCTGGGCTCGCCGGTGTACTTGGCCTCGTCGAATTCGGGCGCGTCTTTAATCTGATCCTTCGTCCGGTTGACAAAGACCGTTTCCCCGGCCCTGTCGATGCGCTCGATGGTCCCGGCGGGCAGCAGCACGTGCTTGCCGAAAATCCAGATACCGGTATCGACAACGACGTGGGAGGAACCAACGTCTTCGGAGTGCTTGTCGATCTTGCCGATGCTGCCATCAGTGGCCTCGACCTTGTAACCGATGAGGTCGATCCCCTTCTGATATCCCGCGCCCGGTCTATAACCCCAGATGTCTTCGCTCACAGCAATGCCTCTCCGGTGCGTGACAGATATGAGAATCCGCCGATTGTCGGTGAACGTACTTCCGAAGCCCAGGGGCTGCCACTCAGGGTGTTCCTCCACTGAAGCAATCCCAGATTTCGCGGCGAGGCCTTTGGAGCGGCCCCCGACAGCACCCGCCACTTCATTTCCGACGCCCTCAAGACCTACACCGACGCAGACACACACTCACCAGCCCAGCACCTCAACCGGTCTGTACGGAACACCGCCTCGAAGCCCTGGTCCCGAGGGAGACCAGGGCCTTCGATCACGCCGGCCCGGAAGAGGGAACCGGGGGGCTGACGCGGCCCCGACGCCGGGCGGGAATCGGAGCCGCGGACTGCACAGGTCCGACGTAGGGGTCCAAACCAGTGCACGCGTCACCCCACCAACGCCGACAGCAACCGTAAGGACACGGCCCGCGTCAACCCCGCCCGAGCTCAACTACTGGCGGCTTTCCCGCTCACCTCGGTCACCCACGCTTCACGATCGTTCCCTTGGCGCTCATGACTGTCCCATTGTTCCCCGAGGCTGATGACCCGGGCGATCTTCCCCGGGCAACAGCTCGGCGTCCACGAGCGGCCCCCGAGATGGCCGAGCCGCTCGGGGGATGCCGCTCCTGCCCTGTCAGCGGATGAGGTGGACGGTGAGCTGCGTATCCGTGTCACCCACGGTGTCGGCGTGGATGTAGCCGCGGGCTGTGCGGTAGCCCTCCGTACCTCCGGTGATGGGGCATACAGGAACCAATCAGCTTCGGCGTGGGCGCGGTGAATCAGGCGGGAGGCGAGGACATTGCCCTGGCCGGCCGCAGCCATCGCAGTGTCGACCAGGACGATGTGCATGGCGTCGCTCACTGCTGATGAGGATCCGTGAATTTTTTCCGACGCGGCATCGGCATCAGGCGATGTCCAGGACTGCCTTGCCGTGGAGGCGGCGTTGGAGAAGGGCGTCGATGGCGTCGGCGGCTCCGTCCCAGCTGCTGCGCCACGAGATCTGCGGGTCGAGTTCGCCGGCGGCGACACGGTGAGCAAGCCAGGTCAGGTCGGGCGCGAGGCCCGTGCAGGCAGGCAGGGCGAAGGCAACGATTGAGCGGTTGTGCCGACCGTGGTCGCCGAAGAGTGCGCCGAAGGGGAAGGATTCGCCCTGGTGAGCGGAGTGCCCGACGGCGACCAGAGTGCCTCCCTGAGCCAACATGCTGTACGCGTCGACGAGTTGCTGGCCGCCTACCATGTCCACGACGCCGTCCACCGGCTCCTTGACCTCGAGTGGACTGGCCACCACCTCATGCGCCCCGTTCGCCCGCAGGCTGTCGCCGTGCCTTTCCGGGTCTCCAGTGGATGCGATGACATGGGCTCCACCGAGGCGGGCGAGCCGCACGGCATACCGGCCGGTGCCGCCCGTGGCGCCGGTGACCAGGATGCGCCTGCCCAGGAGTGGGCCCGTACGGTGCAGGGCCCGCAGGGCACTGGCTCCGGCGACGGGGACCGTGCTGACCACTCCCGGATCGGCTCCGGGAGGGACCGTGCCGATCCAGGCGGTGTCCACGGCACGGAGTTCCGCCCACGCGCCGTCGATGCCGAGCGTGACCACAGAGGTGCCGGCCGCCGGGCCGGACCCGTCAGCGGCGGCCCGCACCACCACCCCGGCCGCGTCCCAGCCGAGGACGGCGCCGTCGGGCGCTTCTTGCAGGCTGAACCGGACTTCACCGTAGTTGAGGGAAGTCGCCGTCACCCGAATCAGAGCTTGATGCGGGGCCGGTTCGGGATCGGGCACCTGGCCGAGGCGCAGTCCGGTAGGCGTGGAGCGGTCAACGAGCAGAGCACGCATGGGGGTGTCCCCTTCGCTAGGGATCAAGAACCATAGTTATGCCACTCAGTGGCATTCGCGTGCAAGAGGCGTTTGCCTATTGGGTACGATCGAGCCATGACTGCCGAGCTTCCGTCATCCGGCACCAGCCGGCCTCCGCTGCGTGAGCGCAAGAAGATGCGCACGCGCCAGGCCCTGATCGACGCCGCCCTGGAGCTGTTCACCACGCGGGGCTTCAGCGGAGTGACCCTCGACGAGCTCTGTGATGCGGTGGACGTCTCCAAGCGCACGTTCTTCCGCAACTTCGCCAGCAAGGAAGACGTGGCCATGGCACCGACACAGGACTTGTGGCGGACCTTCCTCGACGATCTGGAAACCCGCGAGCCCGGCGGCCGTCCGCTGGCTGAGATGCTTCAGGAGACCCTGTTTGCCGCGCTGGAGCGGATGACCGAAGAAGGCTGGGCCCGCCGTGTCCTGCTCAGCCGACGGCTGACCGAGGAGACCCCGTCCATGGACGCGCACGGCCTGCACTTCTGCCACGAGACCAGCCGCACGGCGCTTGACACCCTGCACCGCCGACTCGACTTCGCCGCCCCCGACGACCTGCGACCGCAGCTCGCCCTGGACTTGCTGGTCGCCGCCTTCCATTGCGCGCTCGACAGATGGACCAACCGACCGGGCACACCAGCCCGCAGTGACCTCGCCATCGACATGCGCAACGCATTCGACGCGGTCCCCGGCAGCCTCACCCTGACCGTCAACCTGCGGATCCCATCGGCGCGTTGAGGAACACGCTTGGCACCATCCTGGGCGCACCCCGCCACGAGGGTCGACCCACATGCTGTGTGGGGAATCGGAGCAAGCAGGTGTGAGGAGGCCCTGAGCAGAGGGGTGGGGATTTTCATAGAGCGCCATCAGAGCCGCATTCCGTCGGTAGCTCACATTCCCACGGAGCGGGATGAACGAGGCCCGGTCGGCGGTGGTGCCACAGCGCCGCTCCCACAGCCCCCGCACAACGGCTCGGCGTTGCGGCCGCAGGGGCGGGACCGCGGGCCGGCCAGCACCGGCTGCCACGCCGCGACACAGGAAGGAACCTTTCCTGCCTTCCGCCTCAGCCGACCAGTTCGCTCTGATGCGCGCCCCGCTCCACCGGGCTCGACAGCCCCTCCCCGTACACCACGCGCCACGAACCCTCGGACGGCTTGGCACCTGGCTCCAGCTCCATCACGACCGGCTCGCTGCCGTCCGAGGGGATCACCGTGCGGCGGATCGGGTCGGTCCGCTCGCCGAGCAGCCACTTGGTGACGATCCCGGTGAGCGTCTGGCCAATCTCGGGGTGCTGCCACGTCACCCAACTACCGGGCGAGTAGCAGCCGGTGGCGGGCTTCGGTGCAGTGCCTTTGCGGCGGTCCCGCTGCCACGCCTTGCGCACCCGCTCCGGGGTGTCGGCGGCGGCGCGGACGGTGCCGGATACGCGCGGGATGCGCTTCTGGGCGTCTGCCAGGATCTCGTCCCGTACCGGAAAGGCCGGCCGCGAACGCCTCCCGTACGGCCGTGTGGTCGGTTCCGCTGACGGTCCACTCGCTCTGTACGCGGAACACCCGAGGCGACTCCTGCCGCTGGACCGGCCGGAAGGCCGCACCCTTGGCGTCGATGGCTGCCAGAGCCTCCCGGCGCATCTCGCCCACCACCCGCTCATACGCCTTGTCCTTGGCCGTGCGGCGCGTCTCCGCAGCCGCTGCGCGCCGCCAGCTCTCCACGGACGCGTACAGGTGCGCGACGTCGGCCGGAGGCTCGGCCCTCGCGATCTCGGCGAGCAGCGGGGCGGCTTCCTGGTTCACGCGGGCCTCTGCTACCCGCTCCCAGGGCTGTTCGGCTCCGGCGTATTGCGCCGCCCAGCCCAAGGGGCGGACGGTCTCCGGCAGGTGCGTGATGCTGCCGGACTCGGCGATACGGACCGACAGGGTCAGGACGCTGACGGACTGGCTGACGGTCTCGGCGGTGTGCGCGCTCATCACGGGTGCCCTTTCTCGGAGTGTGTTCTCGGCGCGGCGGGGGTGCCACTCCCCCGCCGCCGGTGGTTCGGGCCCCGCCCCCGTGGGGCGGGGCGTCAGCCCCAGGTGACGCGCAGGCCTCGGGCCTGGGCGTACGCGGCGAGCTCGCGCAGCTCGTACAGCCGCGACTGGGCATAGCCCTGGGAGCGGCCGCAGTCGATGAAGCGGCCATCCGTGACGACGGGGCGCCCGGCGTCCTCAGGGTCGAGGGCGAGCGCGAGCAGGACACGGCCGAGGAAAAGTTACCTCGGCCTCGACCGGGTCGGGCAAGCCCGCATGCTGAGCCCGTCTCAAGCCAGGTCTGCCAGGCGTGACGTGTGTTTGGCACCTCGGGGCGATCGAGGAGCCAAAGGACATAGCCAGCCCGCCGGGCAGATATCCCAGTTCGCCCAGCAGGAACGGGACCGGGTTCTGTCCGCGGGCGCGAACGGTCTGGAGAAGCTCGCCGAGGGACGCGCGGACGAGATCAGCGACGACGAGTCCTTCGGCATGGAGGCCATCGTCCTGCTCGAAGGCAGACCCGCCATCCTCGTCCAGCACCAGGACTTCCCGTCCCAGGAGGGCGACTGGGCGGTCCTCGACGGCCACCGGGCCGCGATCCGCGAGTCGATCGCCCACGTCGGCCGGGTCGAGGTCTCCGGCCACGCCAGCCTGGACTGGGTCGGCACCGCCTTCCTCGTCGGCCCCGACGCCATCATGACGAATCGTCATGTCGCCCTGGAGTTCGCCCGCGCCGACGGCATCGGCTGGACCTTCCAGCAGAGCATGAGCGCCCGGATCGACATGGCCGAGGAGTACGGCGCGCTCCCGGCGGGCGGCGGACCGGCGTACGAGATCTCCGAGGTGCTCGGCATCCATCAGGACGTCGACATGGCCCTGCTACGGGTCTCGCCGGCCGGGGGCGCCACTGCGCTGCCTGCCCCTCTCGCGGTGGCCGCGGACGCCCCCGGCGACCTGTCGGGTCGTCCGGTGTACTGCGTCGGCTATCCGGCGTACGACGGGCGTCGCAACGAACCGGAGTCGATGCGCAGGATCTTCATGGACATCTACAACGTCAAACGCCTGCAGCCCGGGACCACCACGGAGCTCGTGCCGGAGCAGAACGTCATGAAGCACGACTGCTCCACCCTGGGCGGCAACAGCGGCTCCCCCGTCTTCGACCTCACCGACCACCGCGTCCTCGGCCTGCACTTCGGCGGCCGCTACGGCTTCGGCAACTACGCCGTGCCTCTGTGGCAGTTGGTGGACGATCCCTTGCTGCGCCGCGCCGAGGTCAACTTCGTCTGATCGCCGTCCGGGACGCGGTACGGCGCGCGCTCCGGCTACCGGAAGATCGCCATGGCCTGCACTTCCAGGACCGCGTCGTCGGCGTTCCAGGAGATGTCCCGGATGGCCACCTCGCGCGACCCTGTGCTGGTGATGTGGGCCCGTATGT
Organism: Streptomyces sp. V1I1; assembly: GCF_030817355.1. NCBI lineage: Bacteria > Bacillati > Actinomycetota > Actinomycetes > Kitasatosporales > Streptomycetaceae > Streptomyces > Streptomyces sp. V1I1. Next base: position 611,293 of record NZ_JAUSZH010000001.1, read on the forward strand.
GGTGCTTCAACAGGAGGCGCTGAACCTCTTCGTCCTCGAAGAAGTCCCGCTTGGACGCCATCTCGCCCTCGAGCGTGACGACCCGCTCGAAGGGCAGCAGGATGTTTCCCGAAACCGCCAGTACGGCTACACCCGTCAGAACGGCGGCGAGTACTGGCAGGAAGACGACCAGAAGACGGCGGCGTGACCACAAGGACGACGACTGGCGCCGGACGGCCAGGCGCGGCTCCTCGATGGCAGGTCTCTCCCCGATGACCACGGACGTCTTCTCCCCCCCGCTTCCCCACTGCTCCCCGGCCCAGCTCGGGGCCCAGCTCGGGGACCAGCTCGGGGACCAGCTCGGGGACCAGCATTTCGCAGTCGGACGACTCTCGGGCAGGCTCGGCGAATCCCCTGCCATTCAGCTGTTGACAACACCCCACATCGAGCTCAGTCTGGTAATAACTGGTTATGACCAGAAGGTTTCGGTAGTGCCAGTGCCCGCCAAGGAGAAAAGGCCCGGCGACGCGCACAGCTACTGGGAAATAGAGGTCGTCATGGCAATCAACGCAACGGCTGTCGATACCGATGACCGCGAGTTCATGTGCCCCGATATCCACGCCGCCCGGGACGTCGGGCGTACACGCCGCCGTGTCGACGCTCTCCTTGGCCGCTGGAACGTGTCACCGGACGTAGTCGAAGATGCTCTCCTGGTCATCTCCGAACTGGTCACCAATGCTGTCACCCATGCACTGCCACCGGCCGTGCTGAGAGTGACCTGCCGACGCGGCATCCTTCGAATCGAAGTCACCGACGGCGGGCCGATGCATAAGCAGCGAACCGAAGGGCTGCACGATGAGCACGGCCGCGGCATTTGCATCGTCACCGCTGTCGCAACTCAACATGGCACCGTGGCCCACGCCGGCGGAGTCACCCACTGGGCGGAGCTGCACCCCCTGTGGGCAGCCCGTCCTCCCACCGACAGGACCTAGCCGGACAGAGGCAGGTCGGGTACGACGTCGTCCGCCCACGGGCCGAGGTCGGTGGGCAGCCGGGAGATGACAGTGGTGAGGCGTTCGACCGCACGGACCGCATCGAGATCGTGGTCGGCCGGCTCGTCCTCCGTATCGCCGTCCTCCGTGTCGTCCGGCTGGTCCCTCAGCACGACGAGTACGTCCCTGCCCTGGATCGACCACTCCATCACCCCTGCGGCCAGCATCGCCGCGGTGGTCTCCTCCGTGACCAGCGCCTCGGCGAAGTCCGGCCGGAGGGTGTCGACCTCGACCGTGTGCCGATTGCGCCGGGTGCCCGTGCCGCGCAGCACGATCCGAATGGACGGGAAGACGATGTCCAAGTGCACGGCGCAGACGGTCACATGGAGCTGCTGCCACGCCCGGAATGGTGCGAAGGGCACGGGCTCGAAGGCATCGGCGATCGTGAAGGTGACGCGTTGGTGGGTGCCGGACATCACGGCGAAGTGGACGCGGAGTTTCACCTGGGCGGGTTGTTCAAGAGCTCGGCCGCGTTGGTGGACAGTCGCTGCATGGGGCCGGACGCCCACCGCCCTGCGAGAGCCGGCAGCCGGTCTCTGAACGCCCAGCCGCGAGCCTGCGCGAACTCCCGGCGCTGCGCGACGGTTTCAGCCTTGGCAGGGCGCCGCAGGAGCTCCGGCACGATGTAGTAGGCGGCGGTCAGAGCGGCGTACTCGGCAACCGCGACGAGCACATGCACCCACTGGGCCGTCCGACGAAGAAGAGACCGGCCATCCCCAGGAAGTAGGGCGAGTAACTCTGCAGAGGCGTACCCCCGGACCGGTGCCGGGAGGTCCACACGGCGAAATCGCGTCCCGGAACCTCCGCGCGGTTGACGGCCAAGGCCGTCAACAGATTGATCAGACCGAGCACCAGGACGATCGGAACCGCGGCAAGGCAGGCGGTCGCCCAGTCGCCGTCACTCGCGTCGGTGATCCAGAACCAGACAGCCAACACGGCGGACAGCAGTGCGATGGGCAGACACCCCAGGCCCGAGTAAGCAATCATCGCCCTCCCCCTTCAGATCGGATGCTGATCATCGCGCTTTTGAGTTCACATCAGCATCCGTGAATATGCGTAAGCGGCCTACGCACACAACTCGTTCGATTGCAGGGCGACAGGTTGACCGGTCGCGAGCGAGTGGTAGGCGGCCAGAACGATCTGGAGCGTGCGCAGGCCGGACTGCCCATCGGGTTGAGCCTGTCGGCCGGTGCGGGCGGCATCGAGGAAGGCTTCGAGCATCGCTTGGTTGAGGTCTGCCGCTCCGGGCTCCCAGCGGGGACGGGCCTGTGCGGAGTCGAATCCGTCGAGGAGCTGGGGGAAAGCGTCGAACTCGACGATGGCACGGTCGCCGACGCACGTCATGGTCAGGCCGCCCCACGTGGGGTGCTCGGGCGGGCGGCTCCAGCTGCAGTCCACGGTGGCGACGACTCCGCTGGGGTATTCCAGGGTGACGACCCCCGCACTTTCGACGCCCGCGGTGTCGCTGTCGGACTGGAGCAGTCTGTTGGCCTCCCGCGGAAGGGGTCGCGCAATACGCGAGAACCGGGGTAACGGGCATATGTCGCATACATGAAAATTCATGCTCAGGGCAAGGACGCGGAGCGGCCCGCCCACGGAACGTCGACACCTGCTGGTCAGCCCGGTCGTACACCGACCACAGCGGACTTTTCTAACGGTCGGCGAGCGTCATGTGAAGCTGGTACCGGTCGGCACGGAACCAGGAGTATGTGTGCTCGATCGGCTGCTTGCCGCTGTAGGAGGTGCGGTCGAAGGTCATGACCGAACCGCCCTTACTCATGCCCAGCAGCGTGGAGATCTCCGCGGGCGCACGGCCGGCCCCCACGATCTGTTCGGCGCGGTCCACCGGGTAGCCGTACTGGACGGCGAGCGTCTCGTAGATCGAAGACGTGAAGTCGACGCTGTCCAGGTCCGGCAGAAGCTCGGCGTCGTACCAGGCGTCATCCACCGAGATCGGTGTGCCATTGGCCAGCCGGAGGCGTCGCACGTGCCAGGCATCCTTGTTCGGGCCAAGCTCCAGGGCTGTGATCGTGGCGGGCGCGGGTGCGTCCCGGCCGATGGAAAGGATCACGGTGCTCGGCTCGAGCCCAAGCCTGCGCATGTCCTCGTGGAAGGACGCCAGACGCAGCTCAGAGCGGTAGGCCCGCTCCGCCACGAACGTACCCCGGCCGTGCACGCGCACCGCGAGGCCTTCGGCCACCAACTGACTGAGGGCTTCGCGCACCGTTACGCGGCTCACTCCGTGATCGATGCACAGTTGGCGCTCACTCGGAAGGGCATCTCCGGGCGACAGCTGATTCGTGCACATGTCGACCAAGATGGCGCGCAACTGCGCGTGCTTGGGCAACATCGCATTCGAGGCGATCTGCTGCGGCTTGGCCATGCCATTCCCACCCTTGATCCTCCGATGGCGCTCGGCCATTCCGCAACTGGTAGTAACCAGTATGCATCCCCTGCCCTACCGCCCTGCAAGGGCGTCCGCTCCGTGACTTTGCCGTGACGGTTGACACAACTCCTGATGCCGAGCCATGCCTTCAGCACGACGCGGCCGCATGCCTCGCGGAACTCCGTCTCGGAAACGCGGCCGGGATCGACGAAGTGCTCGTTGTCGTACTGGGCGCCGGCGTCGCCGCCGGCATCGTCACCGCCGGAAAGATCGTGCACGGCGCCCAGGGAATCGCGGGAGAATTCGGGCACATTGCGGTGTTCGCCGACGGCGAGCCATGCGCATGCGGCCATGGGCTGCGTCGAAGCCTATGCCGCTGCCGGCGCACTGGTACGCCGCTACCGAGAAGCCGGGGGAACCGCGGACGGCGCAGCCGATGTGGTCGCCCAACTGGGCAGCCACGAACCGGCAGACCGCGTCTGGACGGAAGGCATGAACGCTCTGGGACGCGCTCTGGTCACCTCGACTGTTCTGCTCGATCACCAACTCATCGTGCTGGCCGGAGGAATGACAGGAGCGGGCAACCACCTGCTGGAACCCGTGCGGCGCACGCTGCAGGACGGGCTTGCCTGACGCTCAGCACCCTCCGTACACATATCCCCCCTAGGGGCGAGTACCGGACTCTTCGGAGCCGCACTCCACGCCCTCGACACCTTCGAACCGGCCGGAAGCACGGAGCACTGGCACAGGCACGGGCCTGCGGCGCTGCCACGGATCTCATGAGGACGTGATTCTTCGATGTGGTTCCACACCAGGGCACGACAATCCCGTCCCAGGCTCCAGCCGGAACTCGATGACATCGAGCTTGCACGAGCCATCGCGCATGTGGGAGCCCAGATAGCGGCCCAGGGCGACAACCTGGCCGAGTCCAACGACCGAGGCGCTCTCACCTACCCCATAGAGCGGGTACTTCGGGAGGCTGGAGAAGACTGGGACAGACGCACCCACAGACTCAGCGTCCTGGCCAACATGCCGGACGCCGTCGTCCTCGCCGACCAATGGCGATCCCGCCAGCCCAGCAACGGGTACGCCATCCTCTTCCACGCCTGGGCTCAGTTCGCCACGGCACGCGCAAACGGATCACTCCCGGACGCGGAAGCCGCCATCGGCACCCGGCTTCCTGCGTCATGCAGCAGCTCTCGCGGACTTGAATCTGCTCGCGTTCGTACTGACGAAAGCCAACCGGCCGGCGGACGCGAGAGAGGTCTTCCAGTCAATCGGAACCACGATCACGGCTTGGCCCTGGGAAGTTGACGGTGCGCCACTTGAGGCGTTCATCGAATGTCGTGGTCGTGCTTGCCGCTGATACAGCTGGTCCGGGGCGCCCGCCGCGTCCGGATGCCCGAAGGCGGCGTCCGCACCGGCTGAACCGCACGGTCTCGTCGGCGCCACACCGGCGCCATCACCGCGCGAAGCGGTCCTGCAGGTGTCAGACTCGAAGAACGGCAATCGGGGGGGGCAAGCCGACACTCAGCTTCTGCCACCGTCAGTAAGGGCATCCACCATGACCTGGGCATCGTGGACGACCACCGGAATCTACGCAGGAGCCGGTGGCGTCCTGACCGAAGAGGTCGGTGTGATCAGCGGCGACCTGTCCGTCCACACCACCTGGTACGACGGCCAGGCCCAGATCGCCATTCAGTTCAGCGGCGCCTCGGACTGGTACACCATGGCAGGCAGCCCCATCCCGTGCCCCTCCGAAGAGGCCAGCCGCACCCTCCACCAATCCGTCGTGGAGGCGGTACGTGCCGGAGCGGGAGCCGCCCCCGTCTCCGTCGACCAGGGCATGGTTCCGCCGGCCTGAGCCGCGAGGACGGCGCCGCATCCCGAACCGTCCCCGTCCGCCACGCGGCCCAAGGTGTCAGGCGTTTTCCCCCGCGACCACCTTGACTGTCGAGTACTTGCGCCGCAGCTCCTTCAGCGGCTGGTACTCCGCGGAGTCCCAGAATCTCTGGAGCACCGCCTTGGACTCGAACTGGTGGATGACCAACGTGGCCGGGCGCCAGTCCCCTTCGAGAACCAGGGCGTTGCCGTCGATCAGCAGGTTACGGCCGCCGGCCTTGTCGATGAGAGGTGTCACCCCGTCGATGTACTCCTGGAAGCCCTCCGGGTCGGCGATATTGAGGTCGATGACGACGTAAGCGGTCATGGTCGGTTTCCTCCATGTGTGCGTGCCGGTGTGTTGTCATCGACCGTACGGAAGGTGCCGCGGGCTTTCCTATGCGTGGAAGTGGCGAGAAAATACGCCATCGTCCCGATGCACGCCTTCACGATAGATTCTGCGCCATGGACGTATTCAGCGACGTCATCGCCACCATGCGGATCGGCCGGGCGAAGTTCACCCACTCGCGACGTGGCGGGCAGTGGGGCAACCGATTCGGCCCGTACCCCGGCGCGGGATTCCACATCGTGTTGAGGGGCAGCTGCTGGATGCTTTCGCCGGACGGCTCGCCAAGGCTGCTCACCGCAGGTGATGTGGTGTTCCTGCCGCATGGAGCGATGCACGGCATGAGCAGCAGCCCGGACCGTGTACCCGCAGAACTGCCGCCCGAGCCGGAAGCCCGCGGGGAGGACAGCTTCCTCGGCGACGGGGAGCACGAGCCCGCACCCGGTGAAGCGCTCCTGCTGTGTGGTGCCTACCGGCTTGACCGAGGGCAGGTGCACCCGTTCCTGCGCGCGCTCCCCGAGGTCATCCACATCCCCGCCCGGCCGGGCCACCACCCCGCCCTTCGCGCAGCCGTCGACCTGCTGGGCGCCGACCTCACGGACGCCCGACCCGGGGCAGACGCTGCCCTGCCCGCGCTGCTGGACCTGCTCCTGGTCTACCTGCTGCGCGCATGGCTGGACGAAGAGGCCTCTCGCCGGTCCGGCTCCGGCTGGTGCGCCGCGCTCACCGATCCGGCCGTCGCAGCCGCGCTCAACCACATCCACCGGCGGCCCGCGCGGCCTTGGACGGTGCAGGAACTGGGCAACGAAGTCGGGATGTCCAGAACGGCCTTCGCCAGACGGTTCACCTCGTTCGTCGGGCAGTCGCCGATGGCCTACCTGGCCTGGTGGCGGCTGAGTACCGCTGCACGCATCCTGCGGGACGGCGACGCTCCCCTCGCCACCGTTGCCCAACAGGTCGGCTACGCCTCGGAATTCGCCTTCTCCAACGCCTTCAAGCGCACGTTCGGAGTCGCCCCCGGCCGCTTCCGGCGAGAGCACCGTGCGGCCCCCGTATCCGTGCCCTGACGGTGCAACAGCATCTAACGGTGCATCAACCGACTGAAGCAGTTGCCTCTGGTCCGCGCGGTGATCCGAATGAACGCCCCTCGCCCATTCGCCGTCCTCCTGGTGCATCTCTCACCGAGACGGTCTCCGCTCCGGTGACCTGCGTAAATGATCAAGCGAGACCAGCCGCTTCGCCTGCCCGGGTGACACATAAGTCGAATGTCATGTTGCGGTGGTGACGGACTGTCGGTTGCCTCATGAACGGAGCACAGCAGAGGCGCCGCGCAGACAGGCCGGACACTGCTCCGTTGGAGGATCCTCATGCGTAACACACGTGTTGGTGTAGGTATCGGCCTGGTTCTCGGTGCCCTCTGCCTGTCAGCCCCGGCCGCCGTCGCCGATGACGCAGGCATCCACATCCGCCCCGGGAACGTCTCACCGGGCTCCAAGGTCACCGTCAGCACCAAGGCCTGCGGCCCGGACGTCACCTATGGCAAGGGCGAGTCGGAGGCGGGAGGGGCGTTCCACCTCTTCGAGGGTGACAGCAAAGGTGTACTCACCGGGGAGTTCGAGGTCCCGGAAGGGACTGATCCCGGCAGCGACAAAGTCACCGTGAAGTGCCCACCTCGGATCAAGATCACCGATACCTACCAGGTCAGCGACCACGAGCCGAAGGGCGCGGTAGACGCCGGCTTCGGCCCGGCCACGGACAGAGGTACGCAGTTCGCCCTGGGCGGTGCGCTGCTCGCCGGAGCCGCCGCCGTGGGTGTGGTCAGGAGGCGCCGCCGCCTGAGCGCCACGCGAAACTGACCGCCCACCTCCCGCCACACCGGCCCCCGGACACCGCATCGATCCGGGGGCCCCGAGGGCCCCACTCCACCCGCTGCGAAAGCAGAGGCTCAACCGCGATGGAAACAGGGCACAAGACCAGGGCTTCCCCACACTCGTCCACCCTTTCGGTCAAGTTTCTGGCCTGCGCACTGATGGCCGGTACCGTGCTGGTGATCAGCGGGGCACGCGACGAGCAGCCACCGCAGCCTTCAGCTGCCCAGGCCTTCTCCACTTCCGCACGCCCCGCTCCCCGCGGCACCGCCTCAGCCAAGCCCCCCGCCGTCCGGCCGCTGCCCCCGTCGGATCCGGTCCGGCTTCGGGTCCGCGCCATCGGCGTGAACGCCCCCGTGACAAGACTGAGCCTGGACGCGGCGGGGGCGCTGCGGCCGCCGCCCGCCGACAAGCCCATGCTTGCCGGCTGGTACGGCGATGGCACGGCTCCCGGCTCGGTAGGGACAGCCGTCACCGCCGGGCACGTGGACACGCCCACCGGCCCCGGCGTCTTCCACGACCTCGGAGCCCTGGCCAAGGGCGACACGGTCGAGATCAGCCGGGCAGACAGGCGCACGGCCGTGTTCACCGTCGACGCCGTGGAGGTCTACGACAAGAAGAAATTCCCGGACGAGAAGGTCTACGGCAGCTCCGACCGGCCCGAACTGCGGGTGATCACCTGCGGCGGCGGCTACTCCAAGCGCACCGGCTACAAGGGCAACGTCGTGGTCTACGCGACGCTGACCGCGGTGAAACAGCCCACCGCGCCGCCCGGCGGAATCCGCCGGTGACCTGAGTCGGCCGGCCTGGTTAGCTGCGGGCGAGCGCGAGCACCCGTCGCTCGAAAGTTGTGAACGCGGCCTCCTGCCGCCATTCCACCGCTGCCTTCGGGCTGGCCGACAAGTACGCCGCGCACCTGGGCCGCGGTTCGCGCCGCCCGGTGCGTCCGGCCAGGCACTCGCGCACCGGCCGATACCCGTCCAGGGTGCGCCACAGGCTGCGGCCCGGCAGGAAAGCGTACTCGAGGGAGGCGCGGGCCAGGTCCTTCAGTTCCCGGTAGGACAGGTTGTACGTCTGGGCCGCGCGCCGGTACTCGTCGCTGATGGTGATCCGGGAGACCCCCGCGTCATCGGTGGCGAGCACGACGGGGACGCCGCGCTCCCGGTACAGCGGGAAGGGGTGCTCGGGGCCGGAGACACCGAGGATCTGGTCGTTGCTGCTGAGCGGGACCTCTACGGCGATATGGCGCTCGGCCATGGTCCTCAGCAGTTCGTCCGCCGCGTCCTCGTGCCGGATGTCGACGCCATGGCCGATGCGCTCGGCGTGTGCGACGTTCACCGCCTCGCGGATGTGGAAGCGCAGGTCCTCGGGCTTGACCAGGCCGGGGGCCAGTTCGCCGGCGTGCAGGGTGATGTGTGCCCGCGGGTAGACGCGGTGCAGATGGGCGAGCATCCGCATGTGGAGGCTGTAGTCCCGCAGGGAGACGGCTCCGTCCTCGGGCTGGACCAGGTTCACCGCGGCGAACCGCGGGTCGCGTTCGGCCAGTTCCATGGCCAGCACCATCTGGGTGAAGACCCGTTCGGGGGTGCTGTTCCGCGAGACGTGCGAGATGAACCGGAAGGGCACCGCGCAGCCCGGGTCCGGCGTTGCGCTGTCGCAGTGGGCGGTGGCGCGGAATGCCGTGAGGCCCTGGTCGGCTTCGGTCTGTGCCTGGCGCACGACTTGGTCCATGGCGCTGTCGGCGAGCAGCTTCTGGTGCATCCGGGGCAGGCTCGCGTCGTAGCCGACCCGGTCGGCGAGCACGTCGGCCCCGTGGCCGTTGGGGGTGACCATCAGTTCTTGGTAGAACTGCTTCTGACGGGCAGCCGTGTTCGACACCTCGGCCATCATCTCCCCGGGATGGCGCTGGGCCACCTCGGAGAACTTGCCGAAGGTGGCGAAGAAGTGGTCGTGTCCCGACTCCTCGCCCGGCCTGAAGTCCTGCATCGACCAGGCGCGCAGGACCTGCTGTCGGAACGCGGCGTCGGTACGCATCTCGACGGCGGGCCGGCTGTTCGCCGGGCACGGCGGCGGGAGGGCCCGCTGGGTGCCGATTTCGATGCACAGACCATCCGCCGTCGCCAGGTCCATCAGCAGCTCGGTCGATGCCGCACCGGCGAGGTGGCTGTGCAGGTCGCCGCCCTTGGGCAGCTCGCGGAAGAAGGAGGCCAGCGCTTCGGGTTGGTCGCGGATGCTGTCCAGATACGCGGATACGCGGCGCTCGACGGCGGGTGGCGGGGCCACCTCCGCATCGGCGCCGGCGTCGGCGGCGGCCGACTGCGCGACGAGCGGCGTCAGCGCCAGCGCCAGGGCGAGCAGCATCGTCGGACGGCTCCGTGCGGTGCCGCGATTCTTGTTGATCATGCTGGCATCGTGGCCAGCCCCGTCGACGACTGACGAAGTGACAGGCCGTGATCACCTGAAGGGGCGATTGGCTACGCGCCCACCAGCGAGTTGGCAAGCTCCGCCGGCTCCCGGCGCTCTCGGTCACCACTCCCGTCTCCGCCGGTACGCTGATACGCCTATGCCCCACCTCCCCCACACCCACCCCCACCACCGCAGGCGGCCTCGCCGAATCGCCCTCGCCGCCGTCGGCGCGGCCGCCGTGAGCCTCGTCGGGTGTGCCGCCGATACCGGGGCGCGGGACGGGGGCGTCGCGCCGCGGGTGTCGCCGCCCGTCCGTTCTTCGCCGCTGTGGCCGCAGTACGCCCCGCCCACCCCGCCCGCGAACGTGCCGACCGCCCCCGACCGCCAGTATCTGAGCATCGAGGGTGTCCACCTGGGTGCGGGCGGGCTGAAACAGATACCGGTGAAAGAGCTGCTGGAGAAGGACCCGAACGTGCCCCAGCTCGTACGGGAAGCCATGCAGAACTGTCCCGGCCCGGTGTGCGGTCTGCGTGCGCCCGTATACCGGGATCTGACCGGGGACGGGCGGGACGAGCTGATCGTCGCGCTGGATGAGCCGAAGGCCGGGCTGACGCTGATTCAGGTGTACCGGGCCTTCGGTACCGCTGTGCGGCCGGTGTTGATCAGTTGGGGCCCCTTCGGGCTCACCGGTGAGACCTTCGGACACGATCTGATCCTTGCGTCCACCGGCAACGACGGCCGCTTCACGACGCGTTACCGGTGGGACGGCAACGTACTCACCGCAGCCGTCCCACAGGACCAGACCGGTGACCGGGCTCCGTCCGCCGCCGGGTCGAGTCCGCTGCCGAGCCCCCGGACCAGGACGGACCAATGACCAGTGCCCCAGCCCGCCCGCCCGGCAGTGTCACCGAGGCGCATCTGTTGCTCGTCGAGGACGACGAGGTCATCCGTAACACCGTCCGGATGCTCCTCGAGCGTTACGGCTTCACCGTCTCCACCGCAGCCGACGGGCTGTCCGGTCTGGAGCTCTTCCGCGAGCGGCGCCCGGACCTGCTGCTCCTCGACGTCATGCTCCCCGAGCTCGACGGCATCGGACTGTGCCGTCGTATCCGCGAACTGAGCCTGGCGCCCATCCTGATGATGTCCGCACGCGGCGACTCCCTCGACGTCGTATCAGGGCTGGAGGCCGGCGCCGACGACTACGTCATCAAACCCTGCGAGAGCGCGGTACTCGTCGCCCGCATCCGCTCCCTGCTGCGTCGCGCTTCTTTCACCCCCTCGCCCGCGGGCGGCGCTGCCGATGCGGCCACCCTCATCACCTTCGGGGACCTCACCATCGACACCCGCGGCATGGAAGTACACCGCGCCGGACAGCCGGTCGCGCTCACCCCGACCGAACTGCGGATGCTGCTCGAATTCGCCGCGTCGCCCGGCGTCGTACTGGAACGCCGGACCCTGCTCAGCCGGGTGTGGGACCACGCCTGGCACGGCGACACCCGCGTCGTCGATCTGCATGTGCAGCGTCTGCGGGCGAAGATCGGCGCCGAACGGATCGAAACGGTCCGCGGCTTCGGCTACAAGCTGCGGCGCTGAACATGCCACTGAGATGGCGCATCGCCGCCCTCGTCGCCGTCGCCATCTGCGCCGTTGTCGCCGCCGTGGGCCTACTCGTCCACCATGCCTCGCGCGACCGGGAACTGACGCAGGCCCGTGAGGCGGCCCGTACGACGCTCGACCGGGCCGCCGTCACCTATGCCCGCTCCGGCACCGTCCAGGGCACCGGCGCCAGTCTCGACGCCCCCGGGGTGCCCGCGGGGCTGCGCGACCTCACGGCCCGCGGCCGTCAGGGAACGGAGTACGCCACCGATCCCGCCGGGCCTGCGATGTGGGCCGCCCGACCCGCGGGCGGGCAAGTGCTGTCCGTACGCATCGACATGACCACCACGCTGCGCGACATCAGCGCTCTCGACACGAGCATCGCCTGGGCCGGAGCCCTCACTACCGCGGCCGTGCTGCCGCTCGGCGTGCTCAGCGCCGGGCGGATGAGCCGCCGACTGCGCAGCGCGGCGGGAACAGCACGGCGCATCGCCGGCGGGGACCTCGATGCCCGGATCGAGGCCGCGCCGCGTCCCCGTGACGAGATCGCCGAAATCTCCACGGCTGTCGACACCATGGCCGCCGCACTGCAACAACGCCTGCGCAGCGAGCAGCGGTTCACCGCCGACGTTGCGCATGAACTGCGTACCCCACTCATGGGCCTGGTCACCGCCGCCGAACTGCTCCCCGAGGGGGAGGCGGCCGGATATGTGCGCAACCGGGTACGCGTCCTGGCCGCCCTCGTAGAAGACCTTCTCGAAATCTCCCGGCTCGACGCCGGGGCAGAGGAGGCCGACCTCTCCCCCAGCCACCTCGGTCCCCTGCTCGAAGACATCACCGCGCGCACCGGCCTGTCCGTACAACTCGTCGTCAAGAACGGGGAGAACGGGGAGGACGGAGAGGACCGGGAGGAGGGGGAAAAGGGTGAGGTGTGGACCGATTCCCGGCGGCTGGAACGCATCCTCGCCAACCTGATCGTAAACGCGCACCGGCACGGCCTCGCGCCCGTCACGGTCACGGTGGCGGCCGACGGCAGGACCGTGACCGTTCGCGACCACGGCACCGGCTACCCGGACAGCGTGCTGCGGGACGGTCCGCAGCGCTTCCGCACCGGCGCCAGGGAACGCGGCACAGGCCATGGGCTCGGGCTGACCATCGCCGTCGGCCAGGCCCAAGTCATCGGAGCGGCACTGGAGTTCGCCAACGCGCCCGATGGCGGTGCGCAGGCAACCCTCCGCCTCCCGGACGCGGAGCCGCCGATACACGGCTGATACATCTCCGAGGCACAGCCGATGTCTCCCTTTGCGTTTACAAAGATCTCCGGCGCTGAGTATGGCGCCATGCGTACCAGGTGGAGTCCGGACCGGACATCGGGGCGGCAGAAGGCGAGCGAGGTCAGCAGCGAGGTCAGCAGCGAGGTCAGCGAGGCAGGCGCGTCCAGAGGGACGAGAGGGGCACACCGCAACACCCGTATCCGGCGGCCACGGCGTAAGGCCGGGAAGCGGACCGGGACAGGCCGCTTCCGCCGTTTCCTCACCTGGAAGAAGGCACTTGCCTGCGTCGTCACCCTGATCGTCCTGCTCGCCGGAGGCTTCACCGTCCTCTACGTCTCCATCGACATCCCCCAGGCCAATGAACTGGCCAAGGCGCAGAGCAACGTCTATCTGTACAGCGACGGCACCCGCCTCGCCCGCACCGGGGAGATCAACCGGGAGACCGTCCCGCTGGGCAAGGTGCCCAAGGACGTCCAGCACGCCTTCGTCGCCGCCGAGAACAAGGACTTCTACAGCGACTCCGGCGTCTCGCTGTCCGGCACCGCCCGCGGCATCCTGAGCACACTCACCGGCAAGGGCAAGCAGGGTGGCTCGACCATCACCCAGCAGTACGTCAAGAACTACTACCTCAGCCAGGAGCAGACCGTCACCCGCAAGGTCAAAGAACTGGTCATCTCCCTCAAGGTCGACCGGCAGAACTCCAAGGACGACATCCTCGCCGGTTACCTGAACAGCAGTTACTACGGGCGTCTCGCCTACGGGGTCCAGGCCGCGGCCCGCGCGTACTACCACCGGGAAGTCGAGGACCTGAGCGTCGAGCAGGGCGCGTATCTTGCCGCGTTGCTGCAGGCGCCCAGCCAGTACGACTGGGCCATCGCCGGCCCCGAGGGCAAACGGCTGGTCACGGAGCGCTGGAATTACGTACTCGACAACATGGTCGATGAGGGCTGGCTGGACAGGGGCGCGCGGCAGCGGATGAAGTTCCCCGAGCCGGTGGCGCCCACGCCGGGCGCCGGGCTGTCCGGCCAGTCGGGTTATCTCGTGGACGCGGCCCGGCGCGAGCTGATGGCCTCCGGGGTCAGCGAGCAGGAGCTGGCGGGCGGTGGCTGGCGTATCACTCTCAACATCGATCCGGACAAACAGCGGGCCCTGGAGCAGGCCGTCACGGCGGGGCTCGGCGAAGGTGCGGACGCAGGTACAGGTACAGGTGCGGACGCGGACAAAGCCTCCGGCGAAGCGTCCGCCGACGGCAATCGGCAGGCCGGAGCCGTTTCGGTGAACCCGAGGTCCGGCCGTATCGTCGCGCTCTACGGCGGCCGCGACTACACCCGCCACTACCTCAGCAACGCCACCCGCTCCGACTACCAGGCAGGTCCCACCTTCGAACCCGTCGCCGTGGCCGCATCCATGGAGGTCAAGACCCAAGACAAGGATCAGTACGGCACCGAGCACATCGAAGAGATCGCCACCGCGCTCGGAATGGATGTGGACACGAAGGACTTCGCCTCACCACAGGCGACGTCGCTGGGGCTGATGGGAGCCAGCCCGCTGGAACTGGCCGGTGTCTACGCCTCCTTCCACCACGAGGGCAGGAAGGTCACCCCCTCGATCCTGAAGTCCGCGGAGCGCGAGGGACAGGGTACACATCTGCGGGGAGCGGTCGGCGGTCAGGCGATCGACCCCAGGACCGCCGACATGGTCAATTCGTATCTGAGCGGCGGCGTCGGCCGACGCGGGATCGACGGCCCTTTGACGCCCGGCGTCAGCGAGCAGACCGTCACCACGGCATCGGGTCGTACCGACGACAGGAAGGCCGAGTGGTTCATCGGCTCCACGAACGACCTCGTCACCTCGATCGGCCTCTTCGGCGAGGACGCCACCACGCACAAGCAGGTCACCCTCAAGAACATCGACGACGGCTATCCCGCCAAGATCTGGTCCGGGTACACCGAGCGGGGCCTGCACGATGGGCAGCCCGTGCCCACGCCTGATGCCACGGGCTGAGGAGGCGGTACGACGGACGGCGACGAGCCGCGCCGACGGGTAACGGCGGCCGGGCAGGCGCCGCGCCGTTAGACGGGCCGACGCCGGGGAACCCGCCAACCGTAGGCATATCCACACCAACAGCCCTGCGGAAGAAGGCCCTCATGGCAGTCGCCAAGACGAGCGTGCTGATCCTGGACTGCGCGGAACCCGCTGCTCTCGCCGAGTTCTACGCCGCCCTGCTCGATGCCCGGACCCAAGTGGGAACGGACCCCGACTACGTCGAGATCGTCGGTAACGGCGGCGTGCACCTGGCCGTGCACAGGGATCACGGGTACGCGCCACCCAGCTGGCCGCGGCCGGACGACTCACAGCAGGCGCACCTGCGGATCCTCGTCTCGCACGACGACATGGACGAGGCCGAACGAGAGGCGATCAGCCTCGGCGCACGCCCGCTGGACACCAAGGACAACGGCGGGCCGCGCGATGTGCGCCTCTACTCCGATCCCGCCGGGCACTCCTTCTCGCTGGCCGTCTCGGCCCCGCGCCCCGACACACCCCCGGCGCCGAAGCCCCAGGACGGCCTGCGCCTGGCCTGAGGCCGACGGCGCCGGGCCCCGACGTCGGCGGCACGCCCGCTCAGAGCGCTCAGAGTTGGCGCAAGGCGGGGAGCAGCTTTGTCTCCGCCCAGTCGAGGAACGGCCGTTGATGGTCACCGCCGACCTGGACGAGCGCGATCTCGGTGAAGCCCGCCTCCGCATACGGCCGTACGGCCTCGACGAAATCGTCGACCTTGTCACCGCACGGGATGGACCGGGCGACGTCCTCGGGGCGTACGTACTCGGTGGCCACGGCGAAGCCGGAGGGTCCCGGCAGCTCGGCGTTGACCGGCCAGCCGCCGAGGGCCCAGCGGAACTGGTGGTGCGCCCGGGCGATCGCCGCGTCCCGGTCGGTGTCGTAGCAGACGGGCAGCTGGCCGATCCGGGGCTTGCCCGAACCGCCGTGCCGGTCGAAAGCGTCCAGGAGCTTACGCTTGGGCTCGGTGGCGATGACCAGGTCCGCCATATGGCCGGCGAGCTCGCAGGACCGGTCGCCGGAGACGGCGACGCCGATCGGCGGGAGCTCGTCGGGAAGGTCCCACAGCGTGGCGTTCTCGACGTCGAAATGCGCACCGTGATGGTTCACGTTTCCGCCGGCGAACAGGGCTCGGATGATCTCCACGGCTTCTTCCAGCATCTCCAGCCGGACGTGGGCGGCGGGCCAGCCTCCGCCGACCACATGCTCGTTGAGGTTCTCCCCGGAGCCGAGGCCGAGCCGGAAGCGCCCCTGGGACAGGAGCTGCATGGTCGCGGCCTTCTGGGCGACGACCACGGGGTGGTAGCGGGTCGTCGGGCACGTCACATACGTCATGAGCGGGATGCGGGAGGTGGCGTGGGCGGCCGCCCCGAGGACGCTCCACGCGTACGGGGCGTGGCCCTGGGACGCCAGCCACGGGAAGTAGTGGTCGGAGGTGACGGAGAAGTCGAAGCCCGCGTGCTCGGCGCCGACGACGTGCTCGACGAGCTCACGGGGGCCGGCCTGCTCGGTCATCATCGTGTATCCGAATTGCGGCATATCGGTCCTGTTGCCGATCTTCGACGGATGAAACCTCGGCCATCGGCCATGGCGGAGGCTGCTGGGGCATCTGACCAGGTAGCCGCGGTGAACAGCATCATTGATCGAGGCCGGTGATATCGGCGGCGTGGCGGAACACGTCGACGACCATGGGGAGGGTGAGCAGTCCGGTGAATGTGTTGCGCTGGCTCGGGTGGTAGCAGCCGAGAAGATGCAGCTCCCGGCGCTCCCCGCGGCCGGGAAGCGTCACCTGGGCGCCATGCCCGAACACGGGCCGGGGTCGCGGCAGTTGCCACCCCGCCTCGCTGAGGACGGGCAGCAGCGCCTGCCAGCCGAAGGCGCCGAGGACGACCACCGCGCGCAGGGTTGGGCTGAGTAGCTCCAGCTCCCTCGCCAGCCATGGCCGGCAGGCGTCCCGCTCGGCCGGGGTCGGCCTGTTCTGCGGTGGAGCGCAGTGGACGGGTGCCGTGACCCGCACTCCGCGCAGCTTCAGCCCGTCGCCGCGGTGCGTGGAGTCCGGCCGGGAAGCGAGGCCGACGGCGTGCAGCGCGGCGAAGAGGATGTCGCCCGACGCGTCCCCGGTGAACATCCGGCCGGTCCGGTTGCCCCCGTGCGCCGCGGGCGCGAGGCCGACCACGGCCAGCGCCGCGTCCGGCGGGCCGAATCCGGGGACCGGCCTTCCCCAGTAGTCCCAGTCCCGGAAGGCGGCGCGTTTCGTTTCGGCGACCTCCTCCCGCCAGGCCACCAGCCTCGGGCAGGCCCGGCACTGGGCCACCAGGGCGTCCAGCTCGCCGAGTTCCCGGCAGTGCGGTGCGCTGCGCGCGGGAAAGTCACCGTCGTCAGGACTCGGTGGTGACTGTGCCACTTCGCCTCCCTCGCTGTGTCGAGGTGTCCCTCGGCTTCCCCAACATCCGGGGTCGTCAGGCGGCGAAGCCGAGGTTCGTCACGTACTCGTACTTCCCCCAGTCGGAGCCGAGATCGGCGCACCAGGGCTGCCGTGGCCGCCTCCAGATCGCCGCCGTGCTTCTCCAGCGCCGCGCGGACCGCGTCGCCGATCACGTCGGGCATGTCGGAGGTGCTCGCTTGGCCCGCACCTCCCCGGTCGGCTCACGACCGGACTCCCAGCCGCCGACCGTCTTCGGGTTGACCCCGAGAGCTCGCGCCACGTCCGCCTGGGAGAGCTTCAGGGCCAGGCGCAACGCGCGGCGCTCGTCCGCGGAAGGCAGTTCGGCCTCGACGCGCACGGATGCGAGCAGCGCGTCGGCCGACTCGAAATCCGTCACCGCCCCACCGCCCTCGGAGCCCGTGCCGTTTCCGTACGAGCGCTGCGCAGACGGGCGGCGGGCAGCAACTCGCAGGCGCGGGTGGGTCCGGCCAGCAGTTCCAGGGCCGGAAGGCCGAAGTGCGCCGCCAGCAGGTCGCAGTCGTCCAGCGTCCATGCCGTACGGCCGGACTGGCGGCGGGAGATCTGCGTCTGCGTCAGGCCGAGGGGGCCTGCCAGGTCGTTCTGGGAGTCCCCGGTGGCCTGCATCAGGGCCGCGACGGTGAGCCGCAGCGTCTCCCTCAGCGTCATCGGCATATGCGGACTCTATCAATCTCAGGCTCTGAACAGCCGGATTATGCACAGTCCGCATGAGGAACCGTCGAGCTACACGAGGGCTTCTACGGCCGCGGTGGCGAAGCCGTGATCCTGGTCAGGGGCCCCGCCGCCGACGCCGATCGCGCCGATGAGACGGCCGTCGCGGTGGAGGGGGATGCCGCCGGCGATGAAGACCAGCGGCTTGTCGAGGGCGGTCGGCAGCGTGGAAGAGGCCGCCGGGCTGGACCGCGTCGACGAGCTCGGCGGTCGGGGCGTTCAACTGGAGCGCGGTGCACGCCTTGCGGGTGCTGGTCTCGCCCGCGATGAGCACGGCCCGGTCGTCGCGGCGGAAAGCCAGCAGGTGGCGCCCGCGTCCAGGACGGTGACGGCGGCGCTGACCCCGGCGGCTTCGGCGGCGCGGCGGGCGGTGTCCACAAGGGTCTCCGCGTCCTGGATGGTCAGCGGGGCGACGGCGGTGGTGGCGGTGGCGGTCATGAAGGTGGCTCCTTGGTGCGGTGGATCAGTGGTGGGACACGGTGGATCGTGACTGGCCGCGGTGGATCAGTGGTTGGCTGCGGAGACTGCGGCCGTGCCGGGGTGGAGGCGGTGACGACCAGGCTGTGGGTGGTCGCCGTGCGGCGCTCCAGCAGGTGGGAGACGACGGCGAGGCCGAGCGCGGAGGCGGCGAGGGCGGCGCCGACCCAGTTGGGTGCGGTGTAGCCGAGTCCGGCCGCGATGACCATGCCGCCGAGCCAGGCGGCGAGGGCATTGCCGAGGTTGAAGGCGCCGATGTTGACGGCGGAGGCCAGGGTGGGAGCGCCCGCGGCCTGGTCCAGGACCCGCTTCTGCAACGGCGGTACGGTCGCGAAGCCCAGCGCGCCGATCAGGACGATGGTGATCGCCGCGGTGACCGTGTTGTGCGCGGTGAGGGTGAACAGCGCCAGTACGAGGGAGAGGGCGCCCAGCGACACGTACAGCAGCGGCATCAGGGCACGGTCGGCGAACTTTCCACCGATCAGGTTCCCGCCGACCATGCCGAGGCCGAACAGGACCAGCAGCCAGGTGACGGACGAGTCGGCGAACCCGGCGACCTCGGTCATCATCGGCGTGATGTAGGTGATCGCGGCGAAGACTCCGCCGAAGCCGAGGACCGTCATGGCCATCGCCAGCAGGACCTGCACATTACGGAAGGCCGCCAGCTCGTGGCGTAGCCGTACGCCTTCGGGCTTGGGCTGCTCCGGCACCAGCTTCGCCACGCCGAGGAGTCCGAGAACGCCGAGGGCGGCGACTATGAAGAAGGTGGCGCGCCAGCCGGCGCTCTGGCCGACGTAGGTGCCGAGCGGGACGCCGACGACGTTGGCGACGGTCAGACCGGTGAACATCATCGCGATCGCGCCGGCCTTCTTTTCGGGGGCGACGAGGTCGGCCGCGACGACCGAGCCGATGCCGAAGAAGGCGCCGTGGGCGAGCGAGGCGACGACTCGGCCGGCCAGCATCACTCCGAAGACGGGTGCGACGGCGGAGAGGACGTTTCCGGCGATGAACAGGCCCATCAGCAGCATCAGCATCCGCTTCCGGGACACCTTCGTACCGAGGATGGTCATCAGCGGTGCGCCGAGCACCACCCCGAGCGCATAGCCGGTGACCAGGAATCCAGCCATCGGGATCGACACGCCGAAGTCCGACGCGACATCGGGCAGCAACCCCATGATGACGAACTCGGTGGTGCCGATGCCGAAGGCCCCGATGGCGAGGGCGAGGAGCGCGAGTGGCATGGGAGGACCTTCCAGAACGATTGCGCCTGCGCCTTACGGGCGTCCACAATAATTGCAGACGCCATTACTTGCAAGCGCTCCATATCTGGTGACCTCGACGGAGTCATGGTCCATACCAAACCCTTGACAGTGGCTTAGTTCACTTCTTAAATCACGTAGTGAACTAAGCCTCATGTCATATGCACGACACATCCCCTTCCTCCTTCATGTCCCGGAAGGGAGAGTCATGGACTCCCCCCGTTTGACGCGGCGCTTGCTGCTGTCCGTTCTGTCAGTCCTGACCCTTGCGACTCTCACCAGCGGTGTCGCACAGGGTGAACCCGCACCGCCTGTCGCCGCGGCGGCACCGGCCGCCGTGACGTTCGCCGACGACTTCGACGGCCCCGCGGGCTCCGCCGTCGACGCCGGCAAATGGCAGATCGAGACGGGCGACAACGTCAACAACCACGAGCGGCAGTACTACACGGCGGGCAACCGCAACGCCGCTCTCGACGGCCAGGGTCATCTGGTCATCACCGCCCGCCGCGAGATCCCTGCCAACTACCAGTGCTGGTACGGCAGATGTGAGTACACCTCCGCCCGGCTGAACACCGCGGGCAAGTTCACCCAGACCTACGGCCATGTCGAGGCCAGGCTCAAAGTGCCGCGCGGCCAGGGCATGTGGCCCGCCTTCTGGATGCTCGGCAACGACATCGGCCAGGTCGGCTGGCCGGGCTCGGGCGAGATCGACGTGATGGAGAACGTCGGCTTCGAGCCCTCCACCGTCCACGGCACGCTCCACGGCCCGGGCTACTCCGGCTCCGGCGGCATCGGCGCCGCGTACACCCTCCCCGGCGGTCAGGCCTTCGCCGACGCCTTCCACACCTTCGCCGTGGACTGGGCTCCCGATTCGGTGACCTGGTCGGTCGACGGCAACGTCTACCAGCGGCGTACGCCTGCCGATCTCGGTGGCCGTACCTGGGTGTTCAACAAGCCGTTCTTCCTGATCCTCAACCTCGCGGTCGGCGGCTACTGGCCAGGCGACCCCGACGGCAGCACCGTCTTCCCCTCGCAACTCGTCGTCGACCATGTGCGGGTCAGCACCAGCGACAGCCCGGGCGTCGGCGACACCATCACGGGCCTTGGCGGCAAGTGCGTGGACCTGGCGGGTGCCAACAGCGCCAACGGCACACCCGTACAGCTCTACGACTGCAACGGCACCGGCGCCCAGCAATGGAATGTCGGTACGGACGGCACGATCCGGGCGCTGGGCAAGTGTCTGGACGTCACCTCCGCCGGGACGGCAAACGGCACCACCGTCCAGCTCTGGGACTGCAACGGAACTGCCGCCCAGCGATGGGTCGTCACCGCCGCCCACGACATCGTCACCCCCCAGGCCGACAAATGCCTGGACGCCACCGGCAACAGCTCGGCCAACGGCACCCGCCTGCAGATCTGGACCTGCACCGGAGCCGCCAACCAGAAGTGGACGGTGACCGGCCGATGAGGCGGGCAACGCCTTCGCAGGCCCGCGCTGCGCGGCGTGCAGGGCGGCGGCACCTCGCGCGGCTGACCTTCTGGTCGGTCAACCGCGACAGCCCCTGCACCGGCGGCGGCGCCGACATCTGCTCGGGCATCTCCCAGCAGCCGTGGGACTTCACCCGCGTCTTCGCCCAGTACACCGGCTGATCCCCCTTCCCCGTCCGCCAACCCCGTCCGTCACCCCCATCCGTCAACCCCCCACCGAGCCGGGCCGCCGGCACAGGAGAAACCGTGCTCCGATCCCTGCGAACGCCCAGAGCGGGCCGTCACGCCTTCACAACCGCCAGCCGCGCAAGGCCGCTTGTGGCTGCCTTCGTCGTGGTGGCCTCGGCCTTTTCGGTCCTCGCCGCCATCCCGTCCACCCAGGCGGCCACCCCTCAAAGAGCCGCCGGAGCCGCCGGGGCCGCCGCTCTGCCGACCAGTTGGGCCACCGTGGTGAACAGTGGCAGCGGCAAGTGCCTGGACGCGCGCTCGGCCGCGACCGCGAACGGCACCGCCGTCCAGCAGTACGCGTGCAACAACTCCACCGCCCAGCAGTGGAGCTTCACGGCCACCAGCGACGGCTTCGTGCGGATCGACAACCGCAATGACGCGAGCCAGGTCGTGGACGTGAGCGACGTGTCCACCGCCGACAACGCCGCGGTGCACCTGTGGACGTACGGCGGTGGCAACAACCAGCAGTGGCAGGCCGTGGACGAAGGCGGCGGCGCGTACCACTTCGTCAACCGCAACAGTGGCAAGTGCCTGGACGTCCCCGCCGCCTCGACGGCTGACAGCGTCCAGCTCGTGCAGTACACCTGCAACGGCACGGCGGCCCAGCGGTTCCAGGTCGCGCCTCCGAGCACCGCGCCCGGTGACGTGGACCTCGGTCCGAACGTGGTCGTCTTCGACCCCTCGATGCCGTCAGCGACCATCCAGAGCCGGCTCAACTCGATCTTCCAGCAGCAGGAGACCAACCAGTTCGGCGCCCAGCGCTACGCGGTCATGTTCAAGCCGGGCACCTACAGCAACGACGTCAACGTGGGCTTCTACACCCAGGTTCTGGGCCTCGGCCAGTCGCCCGACTCGGTGACGATCAACGGCGCGGTGCACGTCGAGGCCGACTGGTTCCCCCCGCAGAACGCAACTCAGAACTTCTGGCGCGGCGCCGAGAACCTCTCGGTCAACCCGGCCGGCGGCACGGACCGGTGGGCGGTGTCCCAGGCGGCTCCCTACCGGCGCATGCATGTCCGCGGCAACCTGGCTCTGGATGACGGCGGCTGGGCGAGCGGCGGTTTCATGGCCGACAGCAAGATCGACGGTCAGGTGCGCTCCGGTTCGCAGCAGCAGTGGCTGACCCGCAACTCCCAGCTCGGCAGCTGGACAGGATCCAACTGGAACATGGTCTTCGTCGGCAGTCAGGGCGTTCCGGGCAACACCTTCCCCAACCCGCCCTACACGACGGTGAACGAGAGCCCCACGGTGCGGGAGAAGCCGTTCCTGTACGTCGACGGCACCGGCGCCTACAAGGTGTTCGTGCCGTCCCTGCGGGCCAACTCCTCGGGCACCACGTGGGCGGGCGGCAACACCGCCGGCACCTCGCTCGGCATGGACCAGTTCTTCGTCGTGAAGGCCGGGACGACCGCCGCGCAGATCAACGCCGCGCTGGCCGAGGGGAAGAACCTGCTGGTCACTCCGGGTGTGTACCACTTGAATCAGACCCTGCGGGTGACTCGCCCCGACACCGTGATCCTGGGGCTCGGCCTCGCCACGTTCATCCCGGACGGCGGCGTCACCGCCATGACGGTCGCCGATGTCGACGGCGTCAAGGTCGCGGGCATCCTCTTCGACGCCGGTACGACCAACTCGCAGACCCTGATGGAGGTCGGCCCGGCAGGCTCCTCCGCCGGTCACAGCGCCAACCCGACGTCCCTGCACGACGTGTACTTCCGGGTCGGCGGCGCCGCGGTGGGCAAGGCGACCACGAGCCTGGTGGTCAACAGCGACAACGTCATCGGCGATCACATGTGGATCTGGCGCGGCGACCACGGCAGCGGCATCGGCTGGAACACCAATACGGCGGACACGGGACTCGTCGTCAACGGCGATGACGTGACCATGTACGGGCTGTTCGTCGAGCACTACCAGAAGCATCAGACGATCTGGAACGGCAACGGCGGTCAAACGTACTTCTACCAGAACGAGATGCCGTACGACCCGCCCAACCAGGCCGCCTGGATGAACGGCTCGACCCAGGGCTACGCGGCGTACAAGGTGGCCAACTCGGTCACCAGCCATCAGGCGTTCGGGCTCGGCAGCTACTGCTTCTTCAACGCGAATCCGTCCGTGACCGCCGAGCACGCCTTCGAGGTCCCCAACAATCCGAATGTGCGATTCCGGAACATGGTGACCGTCTCGCTCGGCGGCACCGGAACCATCCGCCATGTCATCAACGACAGAGGCGGTCCGTCCAACTCCTCTACGAATGTGGCCAATCTCGTCAGCTATCCCTGACGCACTCTTCCCGCAGTACACCGGCCGGGCCGGACCCGACAACCGTCGGGTCCGGCCCTGCCGTTCGGGGCGAGCCGAGGGCCAGGCCCCCGGTCGGCCGCCTCGGCATCTTCGGCACGGGCTTCACCTTCGCCCTCAACCACCGGCTGATCGCGGACGAGGGCGCGACCAGCGCAGCCACCGTCGGCTATCTGCTGCCTGTGGTCTCCATCGCACTCCGGGCGATCGTTCTCGGCGAAGCGCTCACCTTGCGGGTCGTGGCGGGCATGGTCGTCGTACTCACCGGTGTCGGTCTGACGCGGTGGCAGCGGCGGACGCCGTCGGCATCGCCGCTGGTGGGAGCGGAGCAGTCCGTCGCTTCGCGGACCGCGACGCCGTGATCACAGTCGCCGGGCGGCCTGCCGTGGCCAGGGCCGCCCATTTCTGAGGCCGGAGGCAGGGCTCTGGTCGGTCCATGAACATTCAACTGACCGACCGGACAGTTCATGCAACAATGCACCGGCTGCCCCGCTACCCGCGGGTAACGTAGCCGCTCCGTCAGCATGCCCTGCCCCTGCCGTCCGCACAGGCATACGAGGAACCCATCGCGATGTCGTACTACCCCCCACAGCCCTCACATCCCGAGCAGCCGGGCCACCCCCACCAGGCCTGGCAGGCGCCGCCGGCCGAGCCACCGGCCGATCCGCGCCACGGCATACGGGCGTTGAGTGCCGCCTACCGCCGGCTGCGCCGGGTCGCGACACTGACGGCCCTCGGGTACTTCGTACTGTTCCTCATACTCTCCGCCTACGCGCCGGGGCTGATGACGGGCAAGATCACCGGCGGCCTCAACGTCGCCCTGCTGCTCGGCCTGATCCAGCTCCCCGTCACCCTGATCGCCGTTGCCGCGTACGAGAAGTCCGCGCGCCGCCGGGTCGACCCGCTCGCCGAAGCCGTGCGCCTCGAGGCCGCCCCGACCACCCAGGGAGCACGCCGATGACCGGATTCAGCTCCGAGGCCCAGACCATGTCGTTCGTCGCCTTCATCGCGGTGACCACAGTGACCCTGCTGCTGTGTGTGATGACGGGGCCCGACCGCGACGACCTGGACGAGTTCTACACCGGCTTTCGCTCCCTGTCCCCGGTGCAGAGCGGCCTCGCCATCGCCGGCGACTACATCTCCGCCGCGAGTGTGCTGGGCACCGTCGGAGTGATCTCGCTGCTCGGCCAGGACGGTCTTGTACTGGCCCTCAGCACCGCTCTCTCCCTGGTGCTGCTGATGTTCCTGTTGGCCGAACCCCTGCGCAACGCGGGCCGGTTCACCATGGGCGACGTGCTCACCCGGCGCGCCCCCAGTTCAGCCGTCCGCATCACCGCGTGCCTGGTCACCCTTATCGCCCTCTTCCCCCTGCTGATCTTCCAACTGGCGGGCGCCGGCGATCTGCTGGCCTTCGTCCTCGGCATCAACGCCGCGGGCTTCAAGACCGGCTCCATCGTGCTGCTCGGCCTCCTGATGATCATCTACGCGGCCATCGGCGGTATGAAGGGCACCGCCTTCATCCAGATCGTGAAGACTGTGGTGCTGCTCGCCGCGGCCACCGCCATCGCCTCGCTCATCCTGAACCGCTTCGACTTCAGCCTTCCCTCGCTGCTGGGCGCGGCGGCACGCGGGAGCGGTGCGGGCGATGCGTATCTCGCGCCCGGGCTCCAGTTCGGCGGCGACGGGCTCGACATGATCAGCGCCCAGCTGACCGTCGTCCTCGGCGCGGCGTGCCTGCCACACATCACGATGCGTATGTTCAGCTCCCGCAGCGCACCCGCCGTGCGGCGCTCCATGTCCTGGGCCGTCTCGACCGTCGTCGTCGTGTGCCTGCTCTGCGCCGTGATCGGCTTCGGCGCCGCCGCGATCGTCGGCCACGAGCAGATCACCGCCGGCGACCCACAGGGCAAGACCTCGATCCTGCTTGTCAGCCAGGCGATCATGGGCGCCGACGTCTCCACCTTTGAAACGCTGCTGTTCACCGCCATGGCCACGGCGATCTTCCTGACACTGCTGGCGTCCGTCGCCGGCATCACGCTCGCCTGCGCCAACACCCTTGCCCACGACCTGATCACGCACGGTCTGCGCCGCAAGCAGGCTCTGCGTGACAGCACCGAGATGACCATCGCCCGGGCGACGGCGGCTGCGGTCGGCCTTACGGCGATCTTCCTCGCGGCGGCATCCCGGCATGTGAACCTGCAGGCGATGGTCACTCTGTCCTTCTGCCTGGGCGCCTCCGCCGTCGCGCCCGCGCTCATCTACACCCTCTTCTGGCGCCGGTACAACCGCACCGGGCTGCTGAGCACACTCATCGGCGGTACGGCGAGCGTTCTGATCCTCATCACGGGGACCACGCTCGTCTCGGGTTCCGCCCAGGCGGTCTTCCCCGACAGCGACTTCACCTGGTTCCCGTACACCACGACGGGCCTTGTCTCCGTCCCCGTGGGGTTCCTCGCCGGCTGGCTCGGCACTGTCTTCGCCCGCCACAGCCCGGGGGCGCGCCGCCAGGAGGAGTACGACTACGACGCGGTCGAGGCTTCCATCCTGGCCGACGCCGCACGACCGAAGGGCTGATCACCGACTGACTCGTACACCCGTAGCCACGATCGGAGTCGTACCCATGGCACGTACCTTCTCGGTCTCGGACAGCATCGTCATCGACGCCGCACCCTCGACGATCTACGCACAGGTCAGCAACCCCGCGCTGATGGGCCACTGGAGCCCGGAGAACCGGGGCGCGACGGTACTCGACGGCGCTGAGGGGGCGTACGTGGGCATGGTCTTCAACGGCTACAACAAGCGCGGGCCGATGCGCTGGACCACGCGGTGCACGGTGATTGCGGCGGATCCCGGTGAGCGGTTCGCCTTCCGGGTGCGTGCGATAGGGCGGCGCCGGCCTGTGCTGCCCGGTCGCATCGCCACCTGGGAGTACCGCTTCGAGGCCGTCGACGGCGGCACCAGGGTGACCGAGACCTGGACCGACGACCGGCGTGCCTGGCCCGATGCACTGGCCCATGCCTTCGACAGGATGGCCACCCGGGGGCACACGTTCGCCGACTTCCAGCGCCGCAATATCCGCACCACCCTGGACAACCTGAAGCAGGCGATGGAGGCGGCGCCGGCCAAGGACTGACCGGTCGGCTGCGCTCAGTCGGTGGAGAGTCCGGCCGCGGACTCGGCGAGTGCGTCGAGGACCGGCCGGAACAGCGGGTGCGCTTCCGCGCCTCGGCGTACGGCGGCGAAGACCCGGCGGGTCGCGGCCGGGCCCGCCACCGGCCGTACGACGGTGTCCTTCAACTCCATCCCGCGCAGCGCCGAGCGGGGCACCAGCGCCACCCCGGCGCCCGCTCCGGCGAGTGCGACGACGGCGCGGAAGTCGTCCGAGGAGTGCATGAGGCGGGGCTGGAAACCGGCGAGTTCGCAGGCGAGCAGCACCATGTCGTGGCAGGGGTTGCCGGGATACGGACCGATCCAGTCGCTGTCCGCGAGCTCGGCAAGCGCGACTCGATCGGCCGCGCCGAGGGGGTGGCCGGCATGCAGCACGGCGTCGAAGGGCTCCGCGTACAGCGGCACGCGCGCCAGGCGCCGGTCGTCCTCGCGGGGCGCTCCCCGGTACTCGACCGCGACGGCCAGATCCGCCTCGCCGTCGAGCACCAGCGGCAGGCTCTCGTCACCCTCGGCGTCCCGTACGCGTACCCGGATGCCCGGGTGCTCCACGGCGAGACGCCCTATGGCCGGGGCGACGACCTCGGCGATGCCGGTGGCGAACGCGGCGACCGTGACCTCGCCGGCCGCGCCGCCCGCGTAGGCCGCGAGCTCCGCCTCGGCCCGCTCCAGCTGGGTCAGAACCGCGTTGGCGTGCTCCAGCAGGATTTCTCCGGCCGCCGTGAGCCGTACGCCTTTGCCGCTGCGGGTCAGCAGGGTGTGGCCGGTCTCCTGTTCCAGCGCGGCGAGCTGCTGGGAGACGGCAGAGGGGGTCAGATACAGCGCTGCGGCCGCGGCGGTCACCGTTCGGTGGTCCGCCGCGGCACGCAGGATACGCAGCCGGCGGGGGTCGATCACCCAGCCATTGTCGCCCGCGCGTCGACGAAGGCCGCCACCGCCCGCTCGACGTCCTCGGTGGAGTGCGCCGCGGAGAGCTGGACGCGGATCCGGGCCTGGCCCATCGGGACGACGGGGTACGAGAAGCCGATGACGTACACGCCGCGCTCCAGCAGGAGTTCGGCCATCCGGCCGGCCTCGGCGGCGTCGCCGATCATGACGGGGGCGATGGCGTGGTCGCCGGGAAGGATCTTGAAGCCCGCCGCGGTCATCTTCGTACGGAAGAGCGCGGTGTTCGCGTTCAGCCGCTCGCGCAGGTCACCGGCCGACTCCAGCAGGTCGAGGACCTTGAGGGAGGCGGCGGCGATCACCGGGGCGAGGGAGTTGGAGAAGAGGTACGGGCGGGAGCGCTGGCGCAGCAGGGCGACGATCTCGGCGCGCGCCGCGACATAGCCGCCGGACGCGCCGCCGAGCGCCTTGCCGAGGGTGCCGGTGATGATGTCGACGCGGTCCATCACGCCGTGCAGCTCGGGGGTGCCCCGGCCGCCGGGGCCGACGAAGCCGACTGCGTGCGAGTCGTCGACCATGACCATCGCGTCGTAGCGGTCGGCGAGGTCACAGATCTCGGCGAGGGGGGCGACATAGCCGTCCATGGAGAACACGCCGTCGGTGACGATGAGGCGGCGGCGGGCGTCCTGGGTCTCCTTGAGCTGCTGCTCGAGGTCGGCGAGGTCGCGGTTGGCGTAGCGGTGGCGGCGGGCCTTGGACAGGCGGATGCCGTCGATGATGCTGGCGTGGTTCAGGGCGTCGGAGATGACCGCGTCCTCGGGGCCGAGGAGGGTCTCGAAGACGCCGCCGTTGGCGTCGAAACAGGAGGAGTAGAGGATCGTGTCCTCCTGGCCGAGGAACGCCGACAGGCGTGCCTCGAGCTCCTTGTGCACGTCCTGGGTGCCGCAGATGAAGCGGACGGAGGCCATGCCGTAGCCCCAGCGGTCCAGCGCTTCCTTGGCGGCGGCGACGACCTCGGGGTGGTCGGCGAGACCGAGGTAGTTGTTGGCGCAGAAGTTGAGCACGTCACCCGAGGCGACGGAGACGGAGGCGTTCTGCGGGGTGCCGATGACCCGCTCCGGCTTGTAGAGACCGGCGGCGCGGATCTCGTCGAGGGTGGTACGGAGGTCGTCGCGGACGGACGCGTACATGGTGGGGCTCCTTAACGAAAAGCTTCAGACGGTCCAGTCGAGGATGATCTTGCCGCTGCGGGCGGTGGCGGCCTCGTCGAAAGCGGCGTCGAAGTCCTGGTAGCCGTAGCTGCCGGTGATCACCGGGGTGAGGTCGAGGCCGCCTTCGAGCAGGACCGTCATCGCGTACCAGGTCTCGAACATCTCGCGGCCGTAGATGCCCTTGATGGTGATCATCGAGGTGACGATCTTCGACCAGTCGACGGCGAACTCGTCCGCGGGCAGGCCCAGCATGGCGATGCGGCCGCCATGCGTCATATTGGCGACCATGTCGCGCATGGCCTCGGGGCGGCCGGACATCTCAAGGCCGATGTCGAAGCCCTCCTTGAGCCCGAGCTGCCGCTGCGCCTCGGCGATGTCGCTCTGGGCGACGTTCAGCGCGAGGGTGGCACCGGCCTTGCGGGCCAGTTCCAGGCGGGGCTCGCTGACATCGGTGATGACGACATTGCGCGCGCCGGCGTGCCGGGCAACGGCTGCGGCCATGATGCCGATCGGGCCCGCGCCGGTGATCAGTACGTCCTCGCCGACCAGCGGGAACGAGAGCGCGGTGTGCACGGCGTTCCCGAACGGGTCGAAGATCGCGGCGATGTCCAGGTCGACCGTGGTTCGGTGCACCCAGACATTGGACGCGGGCAGCGCCACGTACTCGGCGAACGCGCCGTCGCGGCCGACGCCCAGGCCGATGGTGCTGCGGCACAGATGGCGGCGGCCGGCGAGACAGTTGCGGCACTTGCCGCAGACCAGATGGCCCTCACCGCTCACCACGTCGCCGACCGCGATGTCCTGGACGTCAGCGCCGACCGCGGCGACCTCGCCGACGAACTCGTGGCCGAGGACGCGGGGCGTGCTGACGGCCTGCTGGGCCCAGCCGTCCCACGACCTGATGTGCAGGTCGGTGCCGCAGATCCCGGTGCGCAGCACCTTGATCAGCACGTCAGCGGGGCCGGTCTCCGGCTCCGGCACGTCCATGAGCCAGAGGCCTGGCTCGGCGTGCTGCTTGACAAGTGCCTTCATCGGGGCGGCTCCAGCATCGTGGTGGGGGTGACCGAGGGCGGGTGGACCTGCACCAATCTGCCCATCGGTGACTTCAGAGTCCATCGAGGATTTCTTAAGCGGGCCAACAGCGCAGCTTCATGCCGCTCCGGTGGGGGCGGGGGGAACGACATGAGCAACACGTTGCCCGGGAACAGGGGCCGCACAAGGCAAGGCTTCACCGAACTCCGGCGCGGACCACTCGATCAGCCGCGGGTCTCGGTCGCACCGCATCCGGGAGCCACTCGGGTCCTCAGGCGGGGCGGCCCAGTTCCTTGCGGAAGAGGTCCAGGACGTTGCCGAGCAGGCCCGCCTCGCCCTCCGCCCGCCACCGGCCGACCCACGTGTGAGCCGTGGCCCGCGAGATCCCCATCTCAGCAGCCACGTGAGCGACCGGCCGTCCAGAACAGACACGTTCAACCAGCAGCCGCCTCCCAAAGACGGTCAGCCGGGCATTACGGTGGGACACGAAGGCCTCCGTGCGGTGAAGATTCGACACCTCCACCACACACGGAGGCCTTCGCCATGATCAAGAACTGCGACTCAACAACGCTCGTGATCAATACACCTAGGTCGTTCAACGGGCGGCGGGCGACCGGTTTCAGGTGACGCGTGGGCGCCGCCGTGGGTGTACGGCCTGCTCGGCTCCGGCGGCCGTCGCAGCGCCGGTCAGTCGCCGCCGCGGATGCGGCGGGCGCGACCCGTGGTTCCGCCGCTCTGGCGCGATACCCGCGCCTCCATCAGGTTGGGGAGGTCGGCGGCCGAGGCGTCAGCCCGTCGGTCGGTCAGCGCGCTGACCTGGGCGCGCAGGCTCTGGTTCTCGGTGTACAGATCGGCGAGCGCCCTGACTTTCGTACGCACCACCCAGGGGTCGACGGGCTTGACCAGGAAGTCGGAAACCCCGAGATCGTAGGCTCGGGCGGCCAGTTCGTCGTCCCTGCCGAGGCCGGTCATCAGCACGACAGGCAAATTGCGGGTGTGGTCGAGGCGTTTGAGATAGGCGAGCACTTCCAGGCCGTCCATCTGCGGCATCACGACGTCGAGGATGACCACTCCTATGCCGCCGCGCAGGACGGTCTTCAGCGCTTCGTCCCCGCTGTGTGCCCGTACCACCGGACGCCCCACGGGGCGTAACAAGCTCTCTATCGCGAAGAGGTTGTCCTCGCGATCGTCCACCACAAGGATCTTCAAGGCACAGCCCACGTCCCCATTTGTGCCTCCCTCGACAGTCGGCCACATCAGCGTACGCCGCGCGCTCAGGCGAGGGGCCACGTCCGTGCCCTTCGCCTCCCGCGCGGGCTTCGGGCGTAGGGGCAGTATGAAGCTTCGGGCGGCGTGAAGCACCAGGCGTGAACGCGCCCCTTTGTCCAGTTTTCCGAAACGGCAAGTTTCAGCAGCGTCCCGTACGGACCACCGGGACCCGGCTGCTCCGGTGGTCCGGCGGTCGTCAGCCCACAGGCCCCGCCTTTCTGATGCGCAGTCGCCTGAGCAGGCCGCGTCCGTACGGACTTCGGCGCACCGGCATCAGCCGGGGGCGCCTGGGCACTGCCTCACCCTTGAACCCGGCGTCGCTCTTCGCGGCGGGCCGTGGCGCCGGGCGCCACTCGCGCGCCTCCCGGAGTGCCTGGGCCAGGCTCACTCGGTGCCAGAGGATCTCGTCCGGGTGGTCCGCCAGGAGCAGCCGCTCCACCATCTCCCTCCCGGCCTGCGATTCCGGGCGGGCCGGGACGAGTTCGGGCCGGAGCACCCGCAGATGCGAGCGTTCGTAGGGATCGGGCACCACCTCCGCCACGGCGACGGGGTCGAGTACCGAGGCGATCGCCGCGGCCCGCTCCCAGGAGTCCTCGGTCCTGCGCAGCAGCAGTCCGAGCCGTCGGCCCCGCCAGTTCCGTGCGCGCCGGTCCTCGCCCATGTCCAGCATCGTCCGCAGCGCCGGTGGGGTCCTGCCGCTGAGCAGGGTGGGATGGGCGAGGGCGAATTCGCTGAGTTCTTCGGCCAGATAGAGCCAGACGACCGCGCGGTAGCGGTTGAGATAGAACCGGATCGGGATGAGATGGCCCGTGCGGGCGAGCCGGGTGAACCGCGCCGGGCTGATCGAGATGAGCCGCGCGCCCTCGACCGTGCCCACGGTCCTCACCCGTTCCCGCAAGGCGTCCGGGAATCCTTCCGACCTGCGCAGCCGGTCGACCTCCTGCCGGTCGATCCGTGGCGGGCCGCCGCTCGCACCGGGAGTGGTGCGGATGTGGCCCAGCTGGACCGCGAGATCCAACTCGCCCCGCTTCAGGTTCAGTTCATGAGCGGCCCGGCCCAGTGCCAGACTGCCCACCGCCGGGCCGCCCGCCGCCGGACTGCCCGGTGCGTGCGGTGCGTGCGGTGCGTGCAGTGCGTGCAGTGCGTGCAGTGCGTGCAGTGCCAGACTGCGCGTCGATGCTTCCTTCACCGTCATGACGGTCTCACCCGTGAGGTGTCAATACTCTCGGTGACGACCGTAGCCCGACTGAGGCACATCCCGCCCGGCCTGTGGACAACTCCACTGACCGGGCCATGCCCAGCCGAATTCCCGCAGCTCAGTGGGCAGTTCCGCCCGGCTGCCTGGCCTCGACACCCAGGTGCTCGCCGACTCGGTTCACCATCAGCGTCATCTCGTACGCCACCTGACCGACGTCCGCCTCTGCCGCGCTGAGTACACAGAGGCAGCTTCCCTCGCCGGCCGCCGTGACGAAGAGCAGTGCTTCGTCGAACTCGACCATGGTCTGCCGCGCCTTGCCCGCGCGGAAATGACGTCCGGACCCGCGCGCCAGGGAGTGCAGACCGGACGAGACAGCGGCGAGATGTTCCGCGTCCTCCCGCGCCAGTCCCGTGCTCGCTCCGGTCACCAGACCGTCGTTCGACAGCACCAATGCGTGACGTATGTGCTCGATCCTCTTCGTCAGGTCGTCCAGAAGCCAGTCAAGGCCCTTGTCCAACGCCATGGTTGGTCCTCCCCGCTCATACGTTCCCCGTGGCCGCGCGTCGTCCGTAAGCCTTTCGTACGGGGGACGACACGGCAAGGTGCAGCTAGCCGACCGAATCGAGCAGCCGGGCCGTGTGCATCCGGCTGGCATATTCGACCAGTCGTACGAGCACTTCTTTCCCGGAATCGCGATCACGCGCGTCGCACAGCACCACAGGTGTCCCGCGATCGAGATCGAGGGCGCGTGAGACTTCGTGCGCGCCGTAAGTGCGGGCTCCGGCAAAGCAGTTGACCGCGACGACGAACGGGATGCGGCGGTGCTCGAAGTAGTCGACAGCGGGAAAGCAGTCCACGAGGCGCCGTGTGTCGGCGAGGACGACGGCTCCCAGGGCGCCCTGCGACAGTTCGTCCCACAGGAACCAGAAGCGGTCCTGCCCCGGGGTGCCGAAGAGATAGAGGGACAGGCCGGAGCGGATGGTGATGCGTCCGAAGTCCATGGCGACAGTCGTAGTGGTCTTCTGGTCGACTCCCCCGGTGTCGTCGACGGTACGGCCCACCTGGCTGAGGTGTTCCTCGGTGCGCAAGGGCCGTATTTCACTTACCGCGCCGACCAGGGTGGTCTTGCCGACGCCGAAGCCGCCGGCGACCAGTATTTTCAGCGCGAGGGCGGTGGACTCCCCACCGGTGCCGTGAGAGCTCTCGGAGGCCATCGGTCACTTCTCTCGGATCAGCAATTTCTCAGGGTTGGCGCATGCCAGTACTGCCATTAGTGCCAGTACTTCGAGTACGCAGACAGCATGGCAAGAGCGGCCCTCCCCGGAGGGAAGGGATCGCTTTTAGAGCGTTGTGACTGTTCCGGGCCCATTCGATGCCCATTTCCGCAGTCCTTCTGCAGTCCTTCTGCAGTCCTTCCACAGACATTCCTGCTGCCAGTCCATGCTCCGGAGGGCCTCGACCGGCAAGGCCGGATGGATATTCGCTGGCGGCTGCCGCCGGATGTGCCGAGGATCGGGTCATGCCCTTCTTCCTTTCGACCGACCGTCTGACGCTTCGCCCTTTCAGCGAGGCCGACGTGGACCATCTGTTCGACCTCGACAACGATCCCGAGGTCATGCGTTTCATCAACGGAGGCCGGCCGACCACCCGCGAGGCGGTCGAGGCCGAGTCCCTGCCGCGGTTCCTCCGTCACTATCCGTGCATCGACAACCGCGGCTACTGGGCGGCCGAGGAGCGGACCACCGGCGAGTTTCTGGGCTGGTTCGAATTCCGGCCCCGGGACGACCACAGTGCCGCCGTGGTGGAACTCGGTTACCGGCTGGGCAGGGGCGCCTGGGGACGCGGCTATGCGACCGAAGGTTCAATCGCCTTGATCCGCAAGGGGTTCACAGAGCTCGGCGTGGAGCGGGTGACCGCGAACACGATGACGGTCAACGCCCGTTCGCGGCGTGTGATGGAGAAAGCGGGCCTGAGCTATGTCCGGACCTTCTTCGAGGAGTGGCCGGAGACCATCGAAGGCTCCGAAGAGGGTGATGTCGAGTACGCCCTGACCAGGGCCGACTTGGCGCGTACACGCTAGAGGGCCCTCAAGCCCTCGATCACCTCCCTGAGGATCTTCTCGTCGGGCAGCTGAGCGGGCGGTACGGGACGGCTGACCCGGACATAGCCCGCTTCGAGGAGATCGCCGAGAAGCACCCGTACGACACCGACCGGCAGATCGGCGTCGGCGGCGAGTTCCGCGACGGACTGGGTCTCGAGGCGGCACAGCGTGAGCAGTGCGCGGTGTTCGGGGCCGAGGAGGCACTCCTCGGCGGCGCCGGGCGCGTCGGCCGCAATGTCGACGAGTGCGATCAGGTCGAACCGTACGTTGCTGGGGCCCGGCTTGGTCCGCCCGCCGGTCATCGCGTACGGACGGACCAGCGGGCCGGCTTCGGCGTCGTACCACTGGCTGCCGACAATGCCGGCCATGTCTGATGTGTCGGTCATGTTGGTCACGTCGCGATGATGCGCGGCGGGGTGCGCAAATGCTCGCCGACACGTTTGACAAGTCGCGCCATTTCATAGGCGATCAGGCCGACGTCGGCGACGACGGAGGTGAGTACGGCGAGGCAGGACCCGTCACCCGCGGCCGCCACGAAGAGGAAGCCGTCATCCATCTCCACCATCGTCTGGCGTACGCCCCCGGCGTGAAAGTGGCGTCCCGCTCCCTTTGCGAGGCTGTGGAATCCGGAGGCGACGGCTGCCAGATGCTCGGCGTCCTCGCGGGTCAGCGCGGTCGAAGCGCCCACCGGCAGGCCGTCGTTGGACAGCACGACCGCGTGGCGGACTTCGCCGACGCGCAGGACGAGGTCGTTCAGCAGCCAGTCGAGGTCGCCCAAGGTGTGGCGGGCTTCGACTGTCTCGTGCTCGGTCATGGTCTGTCTCCTTCGCTGCCGGGTGCGGCGGTGCCGGGGGCGGCGGTTCGAGGCGCGGACGGGCGAGGCAGGGACGTACGAGGCGCCGACGTGCGAGGTGCTGCCATGCCACGCGCAGCCGTGCCTGGAGCCGCGCCGCCGCCCCTGGTCCAGCCGTTGCGGTACGCCGTCATTCGGTCGCGTACCTGTTCTGGGGTGCGTTCCGGGGATTCCTCCGCGCCCGTTGCCTGGTCCTCCGGCTCCTGGGCCGGGGGCTGTTCGCGCAGCTGCGGGACGAGGTGCGCCTGCCTGACCCGGCGCGGGAGTTCGCCGTTCTCGGTCTGCGGCGGGGCGCCGCGCAGGCGCAGGGCTGTGACTCCAGGCGGTGTGGGAATCTCGGCCTGCGCCACGAGCGCCGGGCGGTGGGCCGGGGCCGGGACGGGTGGGCCGGTCCTGCGCGGCCCCGGTTCCGGCGGCGCGAGCGGTGCCTCGTGGCCGGGGTCCGGAGCGCCGCGGGAGTCCGCCGGGGCGGTCAGGGCGCTTTGCAGGAGTGACGTCGGCAGCAGCACGACCGCGGTCGTGCCGCCGTAGGGCGAGGTGCGCAGATGGACCTTGATGTCGCGGCGGAGGGCGAGGCGGCTGACGACAAACAGGCCGAGCCGGTCGCTGTCGAACAGGTCGAGGGCTTCGGACTCCTCCAGGCGGCGGTTGGCTTCGGCGAGAGTTTCCTTGCCCATGCCGAGGCCGCGGTCCTCGATCTCCAGGACGTAGCCGTTGCCGACGGGTTCGCCGCTGACCCGCACCTTGGTGTGGGGCGGGGAGAACTGGGCGGCATTCTCGACCAGTTCGGCCAGCAGGTGGGTGACGTCGGCGACAGCGGCGCCGACGACGGCAGTCTCGGGGAGTTGCCGTACCTCCACGCGCGCGTAGTCCTCGATTTCCGAGACGGCGGCCCGTACGACGCTGGTCAGCGGGACGGGCATGCGCCAGGCGCGACCGGGTGCGGCGCCGGAAAGGATGATCAGGCTCTCGGCGTGCCGCCGCATACGGGTGGTGAGGTGGTCGAGCCGGAACAGGTCGCCGAGTTCGTTCGGGTCGTCGGCGCGGCGCTCCATCGTGTCGAGCAGGGTGAGCTGGCGGTGGACCAGGATCTGGCTGCGGCGGGCGAGGTTGACGAAGACCCCGGAGATGCTGCCGGCGAGCTCGGCGCGTTCGATCGCGGCGCTCAGCGCGGCCCGGTGGACGATGCCGAGCGCCTCGCCGACCTGGCCGATCTCGTCCTCGGCGGGTGGACCCGGCGGGGCTTCGGCCTGGATGTCGATCTCTTGGCCGGTACGCAGTCGGCGCATGGCGTGCGGCAGCCTTTGCCGGGCGATCTTGAGTGCGCCGTTGCGCAGGCTGATCAGTTCGACGACGAGGACGCGGCCGATGCGTACGGAGATGATCAACGAGGCGGTGACAGCGGCGAGTCCGAGGAGCACGGCCGCACCTGCCGGGGTGAGGATGCCGCCCGTGACGGGGTCCGCCCTGTCTGCGGCGCTGCCGCGGGCGTCCGTCTCGATGGCGCGTATGCCGTCCGCGACGGTGGTACGGGCCTTGTCCCACGCCGTGGCCGGGACGATCTGGGCCGCCTTGCGGCCCGCGGGGGCGGTGACCACCTTGTCCTCGGCCGTCTGCAACTGCCGGTAGGCGCTCTGCCTGGCGAGTTCAAGCCAGGCGGCGCGCTCGGGGCCGCGCAGGTCGGTGACGGTCGATTCGGTGAGGCTTCTGCGGGTCGAGACGGCTCCGGTGAACCGCCGCAGGCGTTCCGTGGCCATGGAGTTGCTGAGCTGCGCCGAGGTGAGGAGCGCGTCCTCCTGGGCGAGCATCTCGCCGGCCCGGGCGAACTCCAGCAGCACGCGGGCATCGGAGCCCGGTCCGGCGTCCTGGATGCCTGCGAGTGCGCCGGAGACGCCGAAGGCGGCGGTGACGGTGGCGGTGTACTGCTCGTACGTGGTGTTCCAGGGGGCCTTGCCGCTGACGACGGCGGTACGGAGGGTGCGCAGTTTCTCCGCGCGGGCGACGAACTGGTCGAGCCGTCCCGCCACGCCGGCCGGGATGCCGCCGCCCGCGGCGACCGTCGTCCGGTCGTCGAGACGCAGTTTGCTCACCGCGTCGTCGGTGCGCCGTGCCTCCTGCTGCACTGCGGCGGCGCGTTCGTCCGAGGGAGCCGCCACCTGACGTACTGCCGCGCGCCGTTCGTCCTGCAGGGCGGCGACGGCGACGGCGACGGGTTCGCGGATCTGGGCGTCGACGCGCTGCAACTGGCTCAGCCGCGACACCTCTTGGGCGGTGCTGACCGTGGCGAACCCCCACAGGGCAAGCAGCGAGACGACCGGCACCATCAGCAGGGAGATGATCTTCGCTCGTACGGTTCTGGGGCGCGGTAGCCATCGTCCGCGTACGACAGCGGGGGGCGGGGGTATGTCCGGTGGCTCCTGTCCGGCGTGTTCGACTGCGGGCGGCCCTGCGTGCGCCCGTCGTCCGCGGGCTGCCGACGCGGGCGCGGGCGGCAGTGGGGGCGGCGACGCTGTCGGGTCGGCGCCCGGGGTCCTGCGGGGTGTGCGCATGGCCTCCTCGTTCCGGTTACGGGGCTGGGGGTGCGGCAGCCGGGTCGGTTAGGCGGTGGCAGAGGTCGCGGTGCCCGTGGTGCTCGCGGCGGGTTCGGTGCTCGCCAGAGACTCGGCGGCGGGGGCTTCGGTCGGCCGCTCGGCCGAGGTGTACGCGGCGCGTTCGCGTGCCGTCGGGGAGAGCGCGACGAATGCGGAGGTGACGAAGAGGTACGACCCGAGGCCGACGGCGAGGGGGAAGATGAATTGCATCGCCGTGGCCCCGGGCAGTTGGGTGCCGGAGGGCTCGACCCGCACGCTGACCGCGAGCATTCCGGTGTAGTGCATGCTGCTGACCGCCGCGCCCATGACGAGCGAGGCGACCGCGACCGCCACCGGCGACTTGATGTTGAGCGCCGCCCACAGGGCCGCGGTCGCGGCGACCACGGCGATGACGACCGAGAGCACGATGAGCAGCGGGTCGTAGTGCACCGTGCCGTGCAGCCGGAGGGCGGCCATACCCAGGTAGTGCATGCTGGCCACGCCGACCCCGGTGGTGAGCCCGCCGACCAGCAGCGACCTCGCGCGGTCGCGGCCGAAGCCGACGCAGAACACTCCGGCGCCGACGACCAGCATGGCGACGAGCAGGCTGAGGATGGTCAGCGGCACGTTGTAGCGGATGTCGGTGCCGCGCACTGCGAAGCCGAGCATCGCGACGAAGTGCATCGTCCAGATGCCGGTCCCGATCGCCGATGCGGCGGTGATCAGCCAGTTGCGACGGGAGGGGCCGCTCGCATCCAGCGCGCGTACGGTGCAGCGCAGCCCGAGGGCGGCGCCGATGACGGCCATCGCGTACGACAGCACGGGAGTCAGCAAGCCGAAGGCGGCGTGGTCCAGGTGTCCCATGGCTCAAGGACGCTAGACCCGCAGGGGGCGCGCGCAAGGGGCGCATTTCGAAAGGTGATGGAATATGACAGAGAGATGTTTCAGAACGATCGTGCCGCGCTCGAACGTGTGCGCCGTACGGTCGGGTGAGCCGCTGGGGGATCATGTCCTCATGGCCGACGACCACACACATGTGCAGGAGTTCTTCGGCGCCCGCGCCGCGGACTGGGACAGGCGCTTCCCCGGCGACGGCCCGGCCTACGCCGCCGCCGTCGCCGAGCTCGGGCTGCGCCCCGGAGACGCGGTGCTCGACGCGGGCTGCGGCACGGGCCGCGCGCTGCCGCCCCTGAGGTCCGCCGTGGGACCGCAGGGCGTGGTCATCGGGGCGGATCTGACACCCGCGATGCTGGATGAGGCACTGCGCGCCGGGCGAGGCGACAGCGGGCAACTGCTGCTCACCGATGTGGCCAGGCTGCCGATGCGCACCGGGTCACTGGACGCCGTGTTCGCCGCCGGCCTGATCGCTCACCTGCCCCAACCGGATGTGAATCTGCGGGAGCTGGCCCGGGCGGTGCGGCCGGGCGGAAGGCTGGCGCTCTTCCACCCCATCGGCCGCGCGGCCCTCGCCGCCCGTCAGGGCAGGCAGATCACCGACGACGATCTGCGCGCCGAGCCCGTCCTCCGTCCGCTGCTGGCCGGTTCGGGCTGGCGGATGATCTCGTACGTCGACGAGGAAGCCCGCTTCCTCGCACTTGCCGTTCGTCAGGACTGAGCCGCGAACGGCCGCTGCGGGCCGAGGAGTTGGACGATCCCTTCCGCCGCGGCATCCTCACCATCGGGCGTGCCACGAGGGAGGCGGAGCTGAAGTGGCTGCGTACCACGATCGACTCCATCGCCCCGGGACGCCGGTACTGACGTAGTCAGGCCCAAGTCCGCGCAGCAATGACAGACTTGGAAGATCGGCGGCGGACGCGCCGCCCTGGGGAGAGGTGGTCCGGGTGTTCAACAGACTCCGCAGGCTCCGCAAGTTCCTCGCGTACCGCCCCGAGTACCGCGAGCAGACGGCGGCTGGCCGCGTCCGGCCGCGTCAGCACAACATCTTCGAGGCCGCGGCCGTCTATGTGTCGGGGTGCGCGGAGGACGATCAGGAGCAGATAGACGAGGCGGTGACCTGGGTGTCCCCCGAGGCGCTCTCCTTCGGGATCAACGAGCTGGCCTGCCGCGCGGTCATCGCCCTCGCCCGCGAGCGGGACGAGTCCCCGCAGACGGTGGCGCGTAGTCTCCTCGGCCTGCCCGCCGCGTGACGTCGGTCAGGGACAGGTCGTACCGGGCGAGCGCCTGGGCCGGGAGCAGTCCGGCGCGCTGGGCGTAGGCGAGGCGTTCCTTGACCTCGCGGACGGTACGCGGCCGATAGCCGGGGCCGCCGCAGCAGCCCTGCCGGAAGCGGAGGCCCGCGCTCAGCACGGCGGAGAGTGCGCGCCAGCCTGCAGTGTCACGGCGACGCGGCACCGCGAGGGCCGAGCCCGCGTTCAGCAACACGCCGCCGCATCGCGGGCAAAGCTCCGTACGGACCCTCGCGTAGTCCGGCGCCTTCTTGAAGGAGGCCCGGCAGGGCAGGCAGACGAAGTGGTGACGGGCTGCGGGCATGATGCGTGCCAGGCGTCGCGGGGCTGGGGGCACCTCCCAGGCGAAGCTCTGGGGGAGGGACTTCTAAAGCACGCCCCAGGACCCCGGCGCGGAACAGGCCGAATCATTTTCGCCACGCAGGCCCTCGACTACCGGGTTACCCACTGGTTAAGGTGCGCCGACGAACGTTCGGATGGGGGGAGGGTGACGTGGCCGGGACGGACGACGCCGTCGACGACGACGCGCTGTATGTGCTGACCGCGGTCCTGCTGACGCCGGCGCAGTTCCCGAGCGTGCTCGGCGACGACTTCCCGGCCGCGTGCGCGGCGCTGGGCCTCGAGCCGTACGCCGAGGGGTACGGACTCGTGCTCGGCCAGGACGCCGAGGGCGCGCGGTGGACGGTCGTGGTCGACGATGTGTCGCTCGTCGCCGTCGCGATCGCGTCCTGGGACTGCGGGATGGAGTACGACCTGTCCCCCAGCGAGCGCACGGTGGTCGCCGCGCTCCCGGGCTGGCCGCTGGCCGTCGCGGTCGCGGCGCCCGGCGTGCCCGCGCCCCACGATCCGGCGCCCGAAGAGGGCGACCGGCCACCATTGGCGCCGCCCGACACTGATGTGTGGGGGCCCGCGCAGCGTCGGCTGGGGGCCGACGAGATCGCGCTCCAGTGGGCGGAGTGGCGGCAGCAGCTCGACGACGAGGTGCCGGCGTCGTCGGACACGCCCGACGACGAACGGGAGCAGTCGCACGAGGGTGTACGGCGGGTGCTGAAGGAGGCCCACGGCTATGTGGCGTCGCCCCCGCCGACCGGGCGGGTCCGCTCCACCTTCGCACCCGGCGGGGCGCGGACGCTGCGCGCCGACGGTCCTGGCTGGTCCCTGGTCGCCAGGACCGACGACATCGCTTTCGTGCTGCTGGACGAGGAGCCGTGCGAGGTACTGCCGGTGGGCCGCGGACCGGAACTGCCGGCGCTGCTGGAGGCGCTGGACAAGATGGCCGTGCGCCCGGCCTGAGCCCCCGGCCGGCTGTAGCTTGGCGATTGCGATCCGGTGCTGATCGCCGGGGCTGCCTTGGCAGGCGGTGCCGGGAAGCTGCGAAGCGAGAAACGCGGGTGACCCCACCGCTTCCAGCGGCGGGGTCAGGCGCGCGCATGTCGGGTCCCCCGGCTACCGCCCTGGCACAGGCGTGGACCGAGGGCTCCGGATCAGCGGCCGATCTCCTTGCGGGAGACACGGCGCAGCCTGCGGCGCTGGCTGGGGTCCAGCATCAGATACGCCGCGGCGGGCACTCCGAGCACTACCAGCAGCGCCCACCAGAATCCGATCAGCGGCATCAGGAGCAGGCCGACGGCCACTCCCCCTATGACGAGCTTTGTTCGTGTCGACATCTTCGACGCCTCCTTCGCGGCCTTGGCCGCTCCTGGCATGAGAACGTGCACGCACGTCTCACGGTTCCACTATGCGTCCGCGCGCAGCGGTTCGCCGACCTTGTGCAGGTGGGTCAGCGCCTGCCGGTAGGAGTCGACCAGCCCCGTCTCGGTGTACGAGACGGCGAGCGAGCGGCAGTGGGCGCGTACCAGCGGCTGGGCGAGCCTCAGGTGGGGACGAGGCATGCTCGGGAAGAGGTGGTGCTCGATCTGATAGTTGAGGCCGCCCAGGAACCAGTCCGTGACCAGGCCGCCGCGGATATTGCGGGAGGTGAGCACCTGCCGGCGCAGATGGCCCCAGCGCTCGCCGCTCTGCTCGTCGGGCACCTCCATGCCCTTGTGGTTCGGCGCGAAGGCCATGCCCAGGTGGAGGCCGAGCAGCATCTGGTGAACGAGCGCGAAGACGACGGCGTGGCCGAGCGGCATGGTGGTCAGCAGCAGGGTGACGTAGGCGCCGACATGGGCGAGCAGCAGCAGGCCCTCGAGGGCGCGCTCGCGCCTGGGCTGGCGTGCGCCCGCCTCCTTGGAGAAGACGGCCTGGAATCCGTAGACCTTGAGCGCGATGCCTTCGAGGGTGGTCAGCGGGAAGAACAGCCAGGCCTGGTGACGGGTGAGCCAGCCGCGGATCCCGTCGCGGCCCTTGGCCTGCTTCTGCGTGAAGACCAGGACCTCGGCGGCGACGTCCGGGTCCTTGTCCGTGTGGTTGGGATTGGCGTGGTGCCGGTTGTGCTTGTCGTTCCACCATTCCTGGCTCATGCCGAGGAGCACATTGGCGTGGATGAGCTGGATGACCCGGCTTCCCCGGCGGGCGCCGGTGATCTGGGAGTGTCCGGCGTCGTGGCCGAAGAAGGCGGTACGGGCGGACACCACTGCGAGCAGCGGCGCGAGCAGGAGCACCCACCAGGAGCCGCCGATCAGCGTCATGCCCGTGATCACAGCGGCGAGGCCGAGCAGGTTGACGGTGATGCCGCGTGTGTACCAGCCGGTGCGGCGCTCCAGGAGGCCCTGCTCCTTG
This sequence comes from Streptomyces sp. V1I1, assembly GCF_030817355.1. Classification (NCBI taxonomy): domain Bacteria; kingdom Bacillati; phylum Actinomycetota; class Actinomycetes; order Kitasatosporales; family Streptomycetaceae; genus Streptomyces; species Streptomyces sp. V1I1. Next base: position 654,255 of record NZ_JAUSZH010000001.1, read on the forward strand.
ACCTGCCGCAGGAGAGGCGCGAAGTCGCTCCCGGTGCTCCGCCGCGCTCCCTCGACAGGGGCAGGGGGTGCGAGGGTGGCGGTGGCCTGGGGCATGCGGGGACTCCGGTCTGTAGGCCGTGCAAAGATTTGCTTCTGCGTTGACCTCAGCAAACGTACGTTCCCGTGCCCCTTCGCGGCCATGATGCCAGCACCCGGACTTCGGCGGAGGAAGGCCCATGGGCCAAGGGTGGTGCTGACTGCACCCCGCCGGCTCGTCTCGTAGTGAGATACGTCACCGCCCTGCCGCATCCGTCCGGCGTCCGGTGTGGAGTACTCTCGGCGGCTCGGTCCGCAGTAGTCAAATTTGAGGAATGCGTCATAGCTGTGCACACGCCCCCCGCGGCAACGCCCTCCCCGGTCGCCGAACTGACCCGCTGCTCCGCGGTTTTCGTGCCCGCCGACCCGTCCCGCACCGGACGCGTCGCCTTCTGGCGTCCCGCTGGCGACGAGCCCCCGACCGCGCCCGGACCACGCTCGCACTCCGTCGAGCGACTCACCGTGGTCGGCGACGACGCCCGCCCTCGGGCCGTACGCGCGCTGCTGCTGCCGGTACGGGACGCGCTGCCGGTCCTCACCAGGGCACGGGTCGGCGCGGACGCCTCCCCCGCGGCCGCCTTCTGGGGCGCGGCGGCCGTCCTCGCCCTTCAACTCGCCGCACGCGGGCTGCTGTTGCCGGGCCTGACCGCTGCCGATCACGACGCCTGGCGGGTCGGGCCGCTCACCCCACAGGATCTGGAGCGGGTGCGTACGCTCGCGGCATCGATGCCGCCGGCCGCGCACGCCGTGCCGTTGGACGAGGCGGCCGATCCCGTACTGCTGCCCGAACCGGAGCGGCTGCTGCGGGCGTTCCTGGACGCGGTCGCGGACGGTCTGCCGCGCACCCCCGCCGCGCCGATCGCCGCCGGAAGCCCCGCCTTCGCCGCGCCCGAGCCGCAGCACCTCCCCGACCAGCGCGCCTGGGCTGCGGTCGTCGCCGCGGGTCACGACGCGGGAGTACGGCTCTCCCTGCGCGTCGAACTGCCGGGGCTGGCAGAGGCCGAGGCGGACGGCGAAGGTCCGGTCTTCCGTGCCGTCCTGCAGATGCACAGTGTCAGCGATCCGACCGTCGTCATGGACGCCGCCGACGTCTGGGCAGGACGATCGGGGACGGCCTTCGGGCCGCGCGCCCGGATGGACGCCCTGCTGGCGCTGCGCCGCGCCGCCCGCGCATGGACGCCGCTCACCCCGCTGCTCCACGCCGCCGTGCCGGACGCCATCGAGCTCGCCGACGAGGAGGTCACCGAGCTCCTCGGCGAGGCGGCCAGGGCACTGGCGACGACCGGAGTGCAGGTGCACTGGCCCAAGGAGATGGCGCGCAAACTCACCGCGCGTGCCGTGATCGGCCCACCCGAGGAAATGGAGACCGAAGCCGAGACCGACGCGGAGACCAAGGGCCCGCGGAAGGACGATTCCGGGCTGCCCTCCTTCCTCTCCGCCGACGCCCTGCTGGCCTTCAACTGGTGGTTCGCGCTGGGCGATCAGCAGCTCACCCGCGCCGAGCTGGACCGCCTCGCCGAAGCCGGCAGGCCCGTCGTGCGCCTGCGCGACCAGTGGGTGCTCGTCGACCCCGAAGAGGCCAGGCGCGCCCGCGAGAGCCAGGACCGCAAGCTGACTCCGGTCGACGCGCTCGGCGCCGCGTTGACCGGCTCGACCGAGGTCGACGGCCGCAGCGTCGACGTACAGGCATCCGGGTGGCTGGCGCGACTGCGCGACCGGCTCGCCGACCCCGAGGGCGGACAGCAGGAAATCGGCCAGCCGGCCGCGCTCGCCGCGACGCTGCGCGACTACCAGCTGCGGGGCCTCAACTGGCTGAACCGGATGACCTCGCTCGGCCTCGGCGGCTGTCTCGCCGACGACATGGGCCTGGGCAAGACCATCACGCTCATCGCGCTCCATCTCCACCGGCAGACCGACGCGTCGGCAGCGGGCCCCACGCTCGTCGTCTGCCCGACGTCTCTGATGGGCAACTGGCAGCGGGAGATCGAGAGGTTCGCGCCGGGCACACCGGTACGGCGCTTCCACAGCACCTCGCGCGGTCTCGACTCGCTCGCGGACGGCGAGTTCGTACTCACGACGTACGGCACGATGCGCCTGGACGCCGCGGTCCTCGCCAAAGTGCCCTGGGGCATGGTCGTCGCCGACGAGGCGCAGCACGTCAAGAACCCGTACTCCGCCACCGCCAAGCAGCTGCGCACCATCGGCGCGAAGGCGCGCGTCGCACTCAGCGGCACGCCCGTGGAGAACAACCTGTCCGAGCTGTGGGCGATCCTCGACTGGACCACGCCCGGGCTGCTCGGCCGGCTCGGCACCTTCCGTACGCGCTACGCGCAGCCGGTGGAGGGCGGCAACGATCCCGCCGCCGCCCAGCGACTGGCCGCGCTGGTACGGCCGTTCCTGCTCCGTCGGCGCAAGTCCGACCCGGGCATCGCCCCCGAGCTGCCGCCCAAGACCGAGACCGACCGAGCCGTGTCACTGACCAAGGAGCAGACAGGACTGTACGAAGCGGTGGTACGGGAGACCCTCGCCGCGATCTCGGAGGCCGGCGGCATGGAGCGGCGCGGCCTGGTGGTGAAGCTGCTCACCGCGCTCAAGCAGATCTGCAACCACCCGGCGCAGTATTTGAAGGAGCACAGCCTGAAGGAGCACAGCCTGAAGGAGGTGCGGCCCCGGATCGCGGGCCGCTCCGGGAAGCTGGAGTTGCTGGACGAGCTGCTCGACACGATCCTGGCCGAGGACGCGAGCGTGCTGGTCTTCACCCAGTACGTGCAGATGGCGCGGCTGCTGGAACAGCATCTGGCGGCGCGCGGGGTGCGTACCCAGTTCCTGCACGGCGGCACGCCGATCGCCGAGCGCGAGGCGATGGTGAACCGCTTCCAGGACGGTGAAGTGCCCGTCTTCCTGCTGTCGTTGAAGGCGGCGGGCACCGGGCTCAACCTCACCCGCGCCGAGCATGTCGTGCACTACGACCGCTGGTGGAACCCGGCGGTCGAGGCGCAGGCCACCGACCGCGCGTACCGCATCGGCCAGCACCGCCCCGTGCAGGTCCACCGGCTGATCGCCGAGGGGACCATCGAGGACCGGATCGCGGACATGCTGGCGCGCAAACGGGAGCTGGCGGACGCGGTACTCGGCTCCGGCGAGGCCGCGCTGACGGAACTGACCGACGCCGAGCTGGCGGATCTGGTGGAGCTGCGAGGGAGCGGGCGATGAGCGGCGGGGACGAGATGGAGCGGACGTTCGCCGCGCTGCCGCCGGCGCGCGGACGTGGCTTCGCGCAGACCTGGTGGGGCCAGGCGTGGCTCAAGGCGCTGGAGGACACGGCGCTCGACGGCGAACAGCTGAAGCGGGGCCGCAGGCATGCGCGCGAGGGCGCGGTCGGTGCGGTGTCGGTGCGTCCCGGGCGGATCACCGCCGTCGTACGGGACCGGGACGGCACCGCGCAGCGCAGCGATGTGCTGCTGCAGGAGCTGACCGAGGCCGAGTGGGACCGGTTCCTGGACATGGCGGTCGACCGTGCGGGACACATCGCGGCGCTGCTTGACCGGGAAATGCCGCCGCACCTGGTGGAGGACGCGGCGGCTGCCGGGGTCGAACTCCTTCCGGGGATCGGCGACTTGGAGCCCGAGTGCGCGTGCGAGGCGTGGGACCACTGCCCGCACACGGCGGCCCTGTGCTACCAGGTGGCGCGGCTCCTGGACCAGGATCCGTTCGTGCTGCTGCTGATGCGCGGGCGCGGGGAGCGCAGGCTGCTGGACGAGTTGCAGATACGGAGCGTGGCTCGGGCGACTGCCTCGGCGGCGCCGGAGCACAAGAGTGAGCGGCCTGTGGGCGTGCGGGCCGACGAGGCGTTCGCGGCGGGGGACATCCTGCCGCCGCTGCCCGCTCCCCCACCGGTGCCCGACGAGCCCGGCCTGCCGCCCGCCCTGGACACCGAGACCGCTCCGGCGGCAGGTGTCGACCCCTCGGCACTGGAGTTCCTGGCCGCGGACGCGGCGGCGCGGGCGCACCGGATGCTCACGGAGGCGCTCTCGCCCGGGCACGGGCTTCAGCCGCCTGAGCCGGAGTTGAACCGGGACCAGGATGCGGTGCGGCTCGCGTCCGCGGCGCCCTCACCGGCGATCGCTGGTCGTCTGGCCGCGGGCACGGCCCGGCAGCGCGCCGAGCTGGAACTTGCCGTAAGCGCCTGGCAGTTCGGTGGTGTGGCCGCGCTCTCGGCGCTCGAGGAGGAGTGGACTCCGGAGCCCGAGGTCCTCGCCCGGACGACGACAGCGCTCGCGGAGGCATGGGAGGAGGCGGACCGGCCTCAGTTGCGGGCGGCGGGCCCCGCCCGCTGGACGGTGGTGGGCGCGGAGGCGCAGCTGCGCCTGGGGCGGGACGGCCGCTGGTGGCCGTACCGCAAGGTGCGGGGCCGCTGGGCGCCGGCCGGGCCCGCGGACCACGATCCGGCGGCGGCGCTGGCGGGCGTCCTGGGCGAAACGGGCGAGACCGGCGCGCCGCCCCGGACCGGCGCGCTCGGCGGTACCGGCGCGCTGGGGGGTACCGGCGCACTCGGCGAAGCCGGCTGAACAGCCGTGCCGCGGCCGCTGCGCGGTGGAATGCCCGGATGACGTCCACGTTCGTCCCGGTACGGCGGTTCGGGGACAGCACCCTCCTGGTCACGTAACCCCGTCCCGGCCACGGCAGTTGGAGCTGGTGCGGCGGGAGATCCACATGCCCCCGCCCCCCACCAGGAGAGGCCCCCATGGACCGTAGACGACTGATTCAGGGTGCCGCCGCCGCGGCCACCGCCGGCGTGCTGCTGCCTGCCGCCCGTGCGTATGCGTCCACCCGGGCGAACACCGACTATCCGTCAGCGCACTGGGCGCCGGCCTCGGTCTCCAACTACACGGTCTCCAGCCGTCCTTCGGAGTATCCGGTGCAGTATGTGGTCATCCATGTGACGCAGGTGACCTTCGCCGTCACGCTGGGGATCTTCCAGAACCCGGCCAAGAAGGTCTCCGCGCACTATGTGGTGCGCTCGTCGGACGGCGTTGTCGCACAGTGCGTACAGGAGCGCAACGTCGCCTGGCACGCCGGCAATTGGGACTACAACACGCGCAGCATCGGCATCGAGCACGAGGGCTGGGTGGATCAGCCGAAGTACTTCACGCACGCACTGTACGAGCAGTCCGCGGCGCTCACCGCCTCGGTCTGCGACCGGTACGGCATCCCCAAGGACCGGGCGCACATCATCGGCCACAACGAGGTGCCCGGCGCCACCCACACCGACCCGGGACCGCTGTGGGACTGGACGCGCTATATCCGCCTGGTCAACTTCGCCTGACGCGGGGGCGCTTGTCGCCATTCGCCGATGGGGTCACGATGGGCTCAGGAGGCCGAGGTGAGCGACGCATGGGTGGCCCTTGAGTCCGGCGCGGATCCGACGGAGCGGATCGCCGTGCTGCGCAGGGCGTACGACTCGTATCTGACCGCGGGACGGGTCGAACGGCCGGTCCGTTCCGTTGTGGCCGATTCCTGGCGGCGTTCGGCGCGCGCCCATGTCAGCCCGGAGGGCACAGCGGGCGTCGAGCTGGACGCCGACGCGCTGGCGGCGTACCGCGGGAGCCATCCGCTGGCGCGGGTTATGCCGCTGGTGCGGGAGCTGATGGGTGCGTACGCCATGGACGGCGAGCATCTGGTCGCGGTGTGCGACGCGCACGGTCGGCTGCTGTGGGTCGAAGGGCCTGACGCCACGCGCCGGAAGGCGGACCGGATGAACTTCGTGCCGGGTGCCCGCTGGGCCGAGGCGGTCGCCGGTACGAACGCCCCGGGCACGGCGATCACCCTGGACCGGCCCGTACAGGTCTTCGCCGCCGAGCACTTCCGGCGGCCGGTGCAGGCCTGGACGTGCGCGGCGGCACCGATCCACGATCCGGCCACCGGGCGGCTGCTCGGCGCGGTGGACATCACCGGCGGTGACCGGCTTGCGCATCCGCACAGCCTCGCGTTCGTGGGGGCGGTGGCACGGGCCGCCGAGTCACAGCTGGCGCTGCTCGCCCCGCCGCCCGCCGTCGGCCGGGTACAGCTGTCGGCGCTGGGGCGGGACGAGGCGCTGCTGGTGGCGGGCGGCCGCAAGGCGCGCCTGAGCCGCCGGCACAGCGAGATCCTCGTGGTGCTGGCTCACCGCCCGGAGGGCGTCGGCGGCGACGAGCTGCTGATGGAGCTGTACGAGGACGAGTCGGTCACCCCGGTGACGCTGCGGGCGGAGCTGTCCCGGCTGCGCGGGCTGCTGGGCCCTGAGCTGCTGCGCTCGCGCCCGTACCGGCTCGCGGTACCCGTCGACGCGGACTTCGACACGATGGCGCGGCGGCTGGCGTCGGGGGCGGTGACCGGGGCGCTGAGCGCGTACGCCGGTCCACTGCTGCCCGCCTCGCAGGCGCCCGCGGTGGCGCGGCTGCGCCGCCGACTGGAGGACCAGCTGCGGGCGGCGCTGATCGCGCGCGGCGATCCGGGGCTGCTGGCGGACTGGGCGTACAGCCCGTGGGGCGAGGACGACCTCCCGGTGTGGCGGGCGCTGGCCGCCGCGCTCCCCGTACAGCAGCGTCCGTCCGCACTCGCGCGCGTACACGAACTGGATGCCTGGCAGGGGTCGTGACGACTGCCGCCCGGCGCACGCCAGACCGCATTCGAACACATGGACGGCGCATTTTCCCCACCCAATGACGGCTCCCGCACTGCGAAAGGGGCCCGATCTCCTTACTGTCAATGGTGGGGGCACCACGGGGCATGCGTCCGGCCGGGCCCGTGCCGGGTGCCCGCTCATCCGAAGCCGGAGGAGTCCCCATGCCGGAGCTGTTCATCGGCGGTAAGTGGACCGCCGCGGTCGACGGGCATGTTCGTGAGATCCGCTGCCCTGCGGACGGCACCCTTGTCGCGACCGTAGACGAGGCGGGGCCGAAGGACGCCGTGGCGGCGATCGCCGCGGCCCGTGACGCCTTCGACCGCGGACCGTGGCCCGGCACCCCGGCCGCTGAGCGCGGCCGGCTGCTGCTGCGCGTGGCCGACCTGCTGGAACGCGACAAGGACGCACTCGCCCGCGCCGAATCCCTGGACACCGGGAAGCGGCTGGTGGAGAGCGAGTACGACATGGACGACATCGCCAAGTGCTTCCGCTACTTCGGCAATCTGACGGCGTCCGGCGGCAGCGACCGGATCGTCGACACCGGCAATCCGGAGGCGGACAGCCGGGTGGTGCACGAGCCGGTCGGCGTATGCGCGCTGATCACTCCATGGAACTATCCGCTGCTGCAGACCGCCTGGAAGGTCGCCCCGGCGCTCGGCGCGGGCAACACCTTCGTCCTCAAGCCCAGCGAGCTGACCCCGCACACCGCGATCATTCTGATGCGCCTGCTGACCGAGGCGGGGCTGCCGGACGGGGTGGCCAATCTGGTGCTGGGTGCGGGTCCCACGGTCGGCGCGCCACTCACAGCAGACCCGCGGGTCGATCTGGTGTCGTTCACCGGCGGGCTCCTGACCGGGCGCCGCATCATGGCCGCCGCCGCGCCCACCGTGAAGAAGGTCGCCCTGGAGCTGGGCGGCAAGAACCCCAACATCGTCTTCGCCGACGCCGACTTCGACGCCGCGGTCGACTACGCGCTGATGGCGGTGTTCCTGCACTCCGGGCAGGTCTGCTCGGCCGGGGCGCGGCTGCTGGTCCAGGAAGAGCTGCACGACAGGTTCGTCGACGCGGTGGTGGCGCAGGCGCAGGAGATCCGGCTCGGCGGCCCGTTCGACCAGAACGCCCGCACGGGGCCGCTGATCTCCGCCGCCCATCGCGACAAGGTCGAGGCCTATGTCGCGGCGGGCATCGCCGAGGGCGCCGTGCTGCGCTGCGGCGGCGCGCGGCCCGACGACCCGGCTCTGCAGGACGGCTTCTACTACCCGCCGACCGTGCTGGACGAGTGCACACCGGGCATGTCGGTGGTGACCGACGAGTCGTTCGGCCCGGTCCTCACCGTCGAGCGGTTCCGCGACGAGAGGGAAGCGGTCGCGCTGGCCAACGACACCGTCTACGGGCTTGCCGGGGCGGTCTGGTCGCAGGACGTCGGCCGGGCGCACCGGGTCGCCTCCCAGCTGCGCGCCGGAACCGTATGGATCAACGACTTCCATCCGTACGTCCCGCAGGCGGAGTGGGGCGGTATGAAACAGTCCGGCTTCGGCCGCGAACTGGGCCCCGCGGGTCTCGCGGAGTACCAGGAAGCCAAGCACATCTGGCGCAACCTCGCCCCCCGCCCCCAGAGGTGGTTCGCATGAGCACGGACGCCGGCCCAGGGCCGGACCCCACCGGACCCGCCGGCGCCGCCCGGACCCAGAGCCAGCACGACGACGATGCGCTCGGCGTACTCGGCTACCGTCCGGAACTGAAGCGGACCCTCGGCAACTTCCACACCTTCGCCGCCGGGATCAGCTACATCTCGATCCTGACCGGCACCTTCCAGCTGTTCTACTTCGGCGTCAGCTTCGGCGGCCCGGCGTACTGGTGGTCCTGGCCGATGGTCTTCGCCGGCCAGCTGATGGTGGCGCTGTGCTTCTGCGAGCTCGCCGCCCGCTACCCGGTTGCCGGGTCCGTCTACAACTGGTCCAAAACCATGGGCGGCCCGCACATCGGCTGGCTCGGCGGCTGGATGATGATGACGGCCACCATGGTCACGCTGTCGGCCGTGGCGCTCGCCTACCAGATCACGCTGCCGCAGATCGACGACTGGTTCCAGTTCGTGGGTGACGGGAGCGGCAAGACCGACGCGGCCGCCAACGCCGTTCTCCTCGGCACGGTGCTCATCCTCTTCTCCACCGTGGTCAACGCCTTCGGTGTCCAACTCATGGCGCGCATCAACTCGGCGGGTGTGTTCATCGAGTTGATCGCCGCGGTCGCACTCATCGTCTTCCTGGCGGCACACATCACCCGCGGTCCCAGCAGCGTCCTGACCGAGACGTACGGGCTCGGCAGCGGCCAGACCCTCGGCTACTTCGGCGCGTTCCTGACGGCGTCGCTGGCCTCGGCGTATGTGATGTACGGCTTCGACACGGCGTCGTCGCTCGGCGAGGAGTCGCACGACCCGAGCCGCAACGCGCCCCGCGCCATCCTGCGGGCTCTGATCGCGTCCTTCATCATCGGCGGTCTGATCCTGCTCTTCGCCCTCATGGCGGTGCCGGATCTGTTCGCCAAGGAGCTGTCCACGGCCGGTCTGCAGTACGTCGTCCTGGAGACGCTCGGTTCGACGATCGGCGAGATCTTCCTGTGGTGCGTGGTCATCGCGATCACCGTCTGCGTACTGGCCGTGCAGGCCGCCGGCATCCGGCTGATGTTCGCCATGGCCCGGGACAACAACCTGCCCGCGGGCTCACTGCTCGCGCGGGTCAGCCCGCGCTTCAAGACGCCCGTGGTGCCCGCCGTAGTGATCGGCGTCGTGGGTGTCGTCATCCTCGTCATCAACATCAACCAGCCGCAGATCTTCTCGGTGATCACCAGCATCGCGATCATCATGATCTACGTGGCGTATCTGCTGGTCACCACGCCCATGCTGATCCAGCGGCTGCGCGGCACATGGCAGCCCGCCGAGGGAAAGTTCTCGCTCGGCAGGTTCGGACTGCCCGTCAACATCATCGCCGTGCTGTGGGGCGTGGCCATGTCGATCAACCTTGCCTGGCCGCGCGCCGAGGTCTACAACGCGACCGGTCCGCAGCACTGGTACCTGCGCTGGGGCGCGTTCCTGTTCGTCGGCGCGGTCGCACTCGGTGGCTTCGCCTACTACTGGTTCGTGCAGCGGCACCGCACCGGCGTACTCGCCGAGCACCGCGCCGTCGTCGAGGACGCGGCGCCGCCCGCCACCTCCTGACCTCCCTCGATCCTGGAGACGCGATGTCCGCACAGAGCCCCGCCCACGAGTTCGACTATGTGGTGGTCGGCGGCGGCACGGCCGGCGCCGTCATCGCCGCGCGCCTGACCGAGAACGCTGACGTCAGCGTCTGCGTACTGGAGGCGGGGCCCTCGGACGTCGGTGACGACAACATCCTCCGGCTCGACCGCTGGATGGCCCTGCTGGAGTCCGGCTACGACTGGGACTATCCGGTGGAACCGCAGGAGAACGGCAACAGCTTTCTGCGGCACGCCCGGGCCAAGGTGCTCGGCGGCTGCTCGTCGCACAACTCCTGCATCGCCTTCTGGGCACCGGCCGAGGACCTCGACGAGTGGGGCGCGATGGGCTGTACGGGCTGGAGCGCCAAGGACTGTTTCCCGCTCTACCAGCGCCTGGAGTCCAATGACGCGCCCGGGGAGCACCATGGCCGCTCGGGACCTGTCACCATCCGCACCGTACCGCCGAACGACCCGTGCGGCAGGGCACTGATCGCCGCCTGCGAGGCGGTCGGCATCTCCACCACGCCGTTCAACAGCGGCACCACGGTGGTGCGCGGGGTGAACTGGTTCCAGATCAACGCCCGTCCGGACGGCACCCGTTCGTCCGCCTCGGTGTCCTATCTGCACCCCGTTCTCGGCAAGCGGCCGAACCTGGAATTGCGCACCGAACTGCAGGCCAAGCGGCTGCTGTTCGGCGGCGACGGGCGCTGCACGGGTGTCGAGTACCTGGAGCCCGACACCATTCACAGCGGGTCGGTCTCGGCGCGCCGCGAGGTGATCGTCTCCTGCGGCGCCATCGACTCGCCGAAGCTGCTGATGCTGTCGGGCATCGGACCTGCCGGGCATCTGCGGGAGTGCGGGGTCGATGTGCGGGTCGACTCCCCCGGGGTCGGCTCCCGTCTCCAGGACCACCCGGAGGGCGTGATCATGTGGGAGGCGAAGCAGCCCATGGTCACCTCGTCCACGCAGTGGTGGGAGATCGGCATCTTCGCCGACACGGAACCGGGTCTGGACCGGCCCGACCTGATGTTCCACTACGGCTCGGTGCCGTTCGACATGAACACCTACCGGCGCGGCTACCCGACGTCCGACAACGCCTTCTGCCTCACCCCGAACGTCACCCGCGCCCGCTCGATGGGCACGGTGCGGCTGCGCACCCGTGACTTCCGGGACAAGCCGAAGGTCGACCCGCGCTACTTCACGCACGAGCACGACATGAGGGTGATGACGTACGGCCTTCGGCTCGCGCGCAAGATCGCCGCCCAGGCCCCGATGGCGGAGTGGGCCGGCAAGGAGCTCGCTCCCGGGCAGGCGCTGCAGTCCGACGAGGAGCTGTTCTCGTACATCCGCGAGACCCACAACACCGTCTACCACCCGGCGGGCACGGTTCGGATGGGCGCGGCGGACGACGCGGACGCGCCGCTCGATCCGCAGCTGCGGGTCAAGGGCGTCAGCGGGCTGCGGGTGGCCGACGCGTCCATCATGCCGTTCCTGACGACGGCCAACCCGTGCATCACGACGATGATGATCGGCGAGAAGTGCGCAGATCTGATCAAGTCGGCCTGAGTGACGATCAATTGACCGGCCGTCGCGCTCGCGCAACAGGTCGTGCCGTACATCGTGCAACCTGGCTGCAACGTCCGGGCTCCTAGCCTCGCGGCGAGCGCCGTCCAAAGGCGGGCGGCACCCTCACCGGGAGGCCATGGAGATGACCCGATACGCAGCGCCGGGCAGCGACGGCGCACTCGTCTCGTACCAGTTCCGCTACGACCACTGGATCGGCGGCGAGTACATACAACCGGCCCGCGGCCAGTACTTCGAGAACCCGAGCCCGGTCAACGGCCGCCCCTTCACCGAGATCGCCCGCGGCACCGCCGAGGACGTCGAGCGCGCCCTGGACGCGGCGCACGCGGCAGCGCCCGGCTGGGGCCGCACCTCGGCCGGCGACCGCGCCACGATCCTGCTGCGGATCGCCGACCGGATGGAGTCCCATCTGGAGGAGCTGGCGGTCGCCGAGAGCTGGGAGAACGGCAAGCCGGTCCGCGAGACGCTGGCCGCCGACATCCCGCTGGCCATCGACCACTTCCGCTACTTCGCGGGCGCCCTGCGCGCCCAGGAAGGGTCGCTCAGCGAGGTCGACGACGACACCATCGCGTACCACTTCCATGAGCCGCTCGGCGTCGTGGGCCAGATCATCCCCTGGAACTTCCCGATCCTGATGGCCACCTGGAAGCTGGCACCCGCACTGGCCGCGGGCAACGCGGTCGTACTCAAACCGGCCGAACAGACCCCGGCCTCCATCCACTTCTGGCTGAGCCTGGTCGCCGATCTGCTGCCGCCGGGAGTCCTCAACATCGTCAACGGCTTCGGCGTGGAGGCAGGCAAGCCGCTCGCATCCAGCCCGCGCGTCGCGAAGATCGCGTTCACCGGGGAGACCACCACGGGGCGGCTGATCATGCAGTACGCCTCCGAGAACATCAAACCCGTCACCCTCGAACTCGGCGGCAAGTCGCCGAACATCTTCTTCGACGACGTCTCGGCGGCCGACGACGACCTGCGCGACAAGGCGCTCGAAGGTTTCACGATGTTCGCCCTCAACCAGGGCGAGGTGTGCACCTGCCCCTCACGCGCACTGATCCAGCGCGGCCACTACAGCGAGTTCCTGGAAGCGGGCATCGCCCGCACCGAACAGATCGTGCCCGGCCACCCCCTGGACACCGACACGATGATCGGCGCACAGGCCTCCAACGACCAGCTCCAGAAGATCCTTTCGTATCTGGACATCGGCCAGCAGGAGGGCGCGAAGATCCTGACGGGCGGTCAGCGAATCGAGTACGACGGCGAACTGGCGGGCGGGTACTACGTCCAGCCCACGGTCTTCGAGGGCGACAACCGGATGCGGGTCTTCCAGGAGGAGATCTTCGGCCCGGTCGTCGCTGTCACGTCCTTCGTGGACTTCGACGACGCGATCAAGACGGCGAACGACACGCTGTACGGGCTCGGCGCGGGCGTGTGGACGCGGGACATCAACACGGCGTACCGGGCGGGGCGCGCCATCCAGGCGGGGCGGGTCTGGACGAACTGCTACCACGCGTATCCGGCGCATGCGGCGTTCGGCGGCTACAAGCAGTCCGGGATCGGCCGGGAGAACCACAAGATGATGCTGGAGCACTACCAGCAGACGAAGAACCTTCTGGTCAGCTACTCGCCGAAGAAGCTCGGCTTCTTCTAGGGCCAAGAAGAGGGCGCCTGAACTGGGCTGCTGCCGTCAGGCGCCCTCTGCGCTATCCGATTGCAAAGCAGCCCGGATTGCGTCGACTATCCCAACTCCTCCCACCGGTCTCCCACTCCTGACCAGCAGTTGCGGACCAGTCGCGGACCAGATCCGGCACTCAGCCCTGGGGAATTGGCGTAGTGCCGGAAGAGGACTTCAATGCTCTGCCCGGCTCGGCCCGCGCATTCGGCCGGGGTCCACGTCAGAGTGCAGCCAGAGGGAGATCCCGGCGTGCCGAAGGTCGTAAGGCCTCGTGGCAGCCGGCCGTTCGGCGCCACGCCGAACCGGTCGATGTGTGATCTCAGCGTGCTCACGAAGGAGGGCGGGATCGGCACGGGCCGCGTGGCCTTGGCAGCGCGTCGTTTTGGGGAGTGCGCTTCATAGACCTCACCGTCGTCGGTCCACTCCTTGCCGGAGGTTACGACCCCGCCCCGTCAGGTTGAGCATGCCTCACCCCGCCTCCGGGAGGTGCCCCCAGCCGCTGTAGGACGTTCAGTATGCGGCTGTGCCTTCCCGCGGCGGTACCACGATCAGAGGGCAGGTCGCCTGATGGAGGAGCACGTGGCTCACCGAGCCGAGCAGCATGCCGCGAAAGCCGCCGAGCCCGCGGGACCCGACCACCAGGCACCGCGCATTTGCGGCCGTGTGGGCCAAGACCCGCGCCGGGTGGCCATACCTCACCCGATAGTCAACCTCAACCTCCGGGTACTTCTCCCGCCAGCCCGCTGTCGCTTCCGACAGCTCGGTCCTGGAGCGATTCTCGACATCGGCCCGCTCGCCGCCTACCGCCCGCTCGCGATGCAGGTAGCGCACCATGACCGCCCGCAGCCGAGCCCCGGACACCGCGGCCTCTTCGAAGGCGAACGCCATGGCATCGCGGGAATTGGCGGACCCGTCGACCCCCACGACGACCAGGGGCGGCTCGCCGACGGCATGCTCGGGTTCGCGGGCCACCACTACCGGGCACCCGGCATGGGCAGTGAGGGTGACCCCAAGGGGGGAGACGGTGAACAGCTGCTCCGCCACGTTCAGCCGCTTCGCACCCACCACCAACAGAGCGGCATCCGCACCCTGTTCCACCAGCACCCGGGCTCGCGGACCGTCAGCGGAACGCGCCTCGACCTCCAAGCCCGGATGGCGTGCGTGGACGAACTCCACAGCCTCACGCAGCACCGCCTCTCCGCCGGACCGGAAATGGGCGCTCCAGGTGCGCTCCGGGTGGGGGACGTGGGGGTCGGGGTCTGCTCCCGGCGGCCATTCCAGCGCGTGTACCAGCCGCAGCGGCAGTTGCCGAAGCGCGGCTTCGTCCGAGGCCCAGGCAAGGCCGGTTCTGCTTGCGTCGGATTGGCTGACTCCGGCGACTACGGGCATACGCCCGTGGGCATGGGGGGCGGGGGCCGTAGGCATCTTGGCTCTCTCCTTCACTGTGACAGCGCCGGCATACCGGCCCCATCAGCCTCGCCGCATCGCCCGCCACACGCGAGGGCCATCAGGTGCCCGCCGGGGGACCACTGGTCCCGGCTTGAGGCGCACCCCAGATGTCGCGGCCGTGCCCAGCCCCCCGCACGTGACTTGGTGGGACCGCCATTCCCCCACCAGCCGACAGATCGAACGACAGCCGGACACCCCGGGAGCGGGCCCGGCGAACCGACGGGCCGCCATATCGTCGGGTCTTCTCCCGGCCTCAGCGAGCCAAAGGTGAGCATGCGGACGTGTCGCAGGAAGAGTTCACGTCTCGCTCGTGACGCATCTCCGCCTCGGCCTTCACCTACCTGCCCGTGTTCGATGCCGGACTGCAGGACGACATCAGTGCCCAGGTGGCTCAGGCGCACGGCGACATGCTGCTGCCGTGGCGGCAGAAGTTCCACACGGTGGACGTGGTCGAGAAGCCGGTCCCGGGTTCTGCTACGCGGCAGCTGTCGGCGGCCGCCGAGGGCGCCGATCCGGTGGTGGTCGGCCGGTCGCATCCGGCGCGGTCCGCTGGGGCCCGCACATCGGCCATGTCGCCCATGCCGTCATCGAACACGCCGCGTCGCCCGTCGCCGTGGTGGCCCACGACTGGCCGGCCGCGGCCCAAACCGAACCGCCCTGGACGGACCCGTCCAGGGCGGTTCGGTGTAGCAGGGGGGGCCGGCGCGTGGTCCCATGCGCGCGGTGTCAGGGGTGCGGTACGACCGCGACCGCACCGGGCGCGTGGTGGAGAACAGCATGGGTAACTGAGCCAAGACGGCGCAGGCCCGTGTCGTGGGTGCGGCGTCCGACGACCACGAGGCTCGCGCGGCCGCTCTTGGACAGCAGAACCTCCGAGGCTGCGCCGATCTCGACATGCTCGATGACATCCACATCGGGGTACTTCTGGCGCCAGGGCCCCAGGGCGTCGGCCAGGATCTCCTTGTGCAGCGGCTCCAAGCCACCCGCCTGATCGGCCAGCCACATCGATCCCGGACTCCAGGACAGGACCGACGGGATGCTCCAGGCGCGTACAGCTCGAAGCGTCGCTCCGCGTTCGGCGGCAGCCGCGAAGGCGAACTCGAGGACTGGTCCGCCGGCTTCCTCTGCTTCCTGGACGCCGACGACGACCTCGTCGAAGCGCTGTTGCACTGTGGTCTGCCTCGGCCCGCGCACCATGACGACCGGCCCGGTCGCCTGGCGCAGCACCTGCAGAGACACAGAACCGACCAGATAGCCGGTCAGCGTGCCGTAGCCGCGAGAGCCCAGCACCAGCATCTCGGCCCGCGCGGCTTCGGCGACGAGCGTCGGTACGGGGTCATCGACCAGCAGCTCGGTAGTGACGTTCAGGTCCGGGTACACCTTGGCCACGCGGGCTTCCGCCTCGTTCAGCACGTTGCGCACCCACCGCTCCTCCATAGCACGGTCCCCGATGTACACCGTGTCGGTGCCGCGCCACACCCAGGCGTGCACCAGGCGCAGGTCCATCCCCCGGCCTGCCGCCTCGTGCGCCGCCCAGTCCGCGGCGGCGAGGGCGTGGTCTGTTCCGTCCAGTCCAACGGTGATGGTGCCAGGCATGGTCGCCTCCCGGTGGTGCCGCCGCGGTCAGTATTCGCGACGGACTTGCTGACTTCGTGAGGTAGACGATTACAGAGGAGGGACCGGCGGTGCCTGGGCCGATCGTCCCTGGCCCGGGTCCTCTCGGCCCTGTTCCACGCTGTACCGACCACCGCAGAGCCGGGAACGATCCCTGCACCGCGCTCGGGCCCCTACGCAGTCGGGGCTACGACCGGCGTCTCCCCTCGTCGTGCGAACGTCGGCCGCACGTGGGGGGGAGCGCCACCAGCTCGCGGGCGATGGCCTGCGCCCAGGAGCGGATCCGCTCACGGTCACGGAAATCCCCGCCTCGCCCGGTCGGCCGCTTCTCCCGAGTCGCGATCGCATGCAAGTGATCGCGCAAGTCCGCCCAAACCGGCCGTGACTGACCCCCGCGCTCGCCGCCCCATACAGATTTCGCGACGCATCTCAGGCGTCCTGCCCGGAGCTGACAGCCGGGACCGCAACGGCTGAGCCGGATCGCCCCAACAGGTCTGCCGCCACAGTGCCGTTCGGCCGTGCGGCAACCTCGTCGGGGCGGACATCGGCGCCTCGATATTGCCGCTGACCACAGGGACCAGTCTCTGCGGTCAGCGCCGGAACGGGACAGCCTGTCAGCCGTACGGCCTCGACCCGCAGTCGGGGACACCGGCAGGTGATGGCGGCGGCGGGACACCCGGGCAGCGCCTCGGGGCGATACGGCCAGAGGTCCGCAAGGTCGGCCCTGGACCACGGGGAACCATGGACGACCCGCAACGGCAGCCGGCGAAGAGCAGCTTCCCGAGCCGTCCAGTCCGCGGCGCCAGCGCTGCATGACGATCCGTCAACTCCAACTACCACACTGCGCGTCGTGACGGTCCACCTTCCGTCGGCCGGAGAGCAGGGCCTCCACCCGATTCCACCTTCGGTCGCGAGCGTGCCCCTCGGGCGGGGGCCTTTCGGACCGCAGAGGGGGCCTGGCGGCCCCTGCCCCATTTGCTCGGCGCGGGTGAAGCTGCTGCCAGGAACACAACAGCCCAAGCAGGAGGTATTACTCATGGCTCGTGCCGTGATTGTCGGGATCGACGGCTCTCCCGAGAGCCTGGCTGCCGCGCGCTGGGCAGCCACAGAGTCCGTGCTCCGCAGCGTTCCGCTCCATCTCGTGCACGCCTGGGAATGGTCTCCCGCCCCCTCGGCTTCCGTCCCGACCAGTGAGACTCAGCGTCATTGGGCCGGTCGCATCCTGCGTACGGCCGTGGAACAGCTCCGTAGCAGCCACGCTGGGCTTCGGCCGACCCACGAGCAGATATCGGACTCGCCCGTCGCCGCGCTCCTGGCAGCGGCCGAGGACGCCGAGGTACTCGTCCTCGGCTCCCGCGGCCTGAGCGGAATGGCCGGATTCGTGACCGGCTCCGTAGCACTCAGAGTGGTCGCCCATGCTCCGCGGCCGGTCGCACTCGTACGATCCGAGGGGCACACCGGGGCACACTCATCTCCCGACGTACTCCGGCCGACCGGCGCTCCCCACAGCTCCGACGTTGTGGCCGGCATCGACCTCACCCATTCCTGCGACGAGGTGATCGAATTCGCCTTCGAAGCGGCCCTCGTACGCGGCGTGGGCCTGCACGTCGTACACGGCTACACCTTGCCTTCGTCATACGCGATCGCCGCCGGTGGGGGCACGCTCATCGACGATTCCGGGCTGGTCAGGGAACGTGAGTACGCGCTGAGCACGGTCCTGGAGCCGTGGCGCGAAAAGAGCCCTGACGTTGCCGTCCGTGCCAGCAGCGTTTCGGGGCAGGCCGTCGCCCACCTGGTCGAAGCGGCTGCCGATGCGCCGATGCTGGTCATCGGCCGACGCGAGCGAACATCCCCCCTCGGAATGCATCTGGGGTCTGTGGCTCACGGCGTGATTCATCACGCAGCCTGCCCGGTGGCCGTCGTGCCCCACGCCTGAGACCAAGCCCCGGTCCAGGTGACCGCCCGTCGGGTGGGCTCCCGTGGCGAGATACGCGGGGGCCCACCCGGCCCTGGCGCGGCCCCATGGCGACGGGCTAAAGATGGAACCACAGGGCAAGGTGCTCGTGACAGTGTGGAGGACAAGCAATGACCGAGGACCTGGAAACTTCACCGCGGAAGCCGATTCGCGTATTCCTGCTCGACGACCACGAGGTCGTGCGGCGCGGGGTGAGCGACCTGCTCGACGCGGAGCCCGATATCGAAGTCGTCGGTGAGGCGGGGACAACAGAACAGGCTCTTGCCAGAGGGCCGGCGCTGCGTCCTGACGTCGCCGTGCTGGATGTGCGGCTGCCGGACGGCGACGGGATCACGGTCTGCCGAGAACTGCGGTCGAGGGTGCCGGACCTGGCATGTCTGATGCTGACCTCTTTCGACGACGACGACGCACTCCTCGACGCGATCATGGCGGGGGCCGCAGGCTATGTGCTGAAGGAGATCAAAGGGTCTGCGCTTGTTGCCGCGGTCCGCACCGTCTCCTCCGGCCAGTCGATGCTCGACCCAGCGACCACCACCCGTCTGATGAGTAGCCTCCGCGGCGACGACTCTCCGCAGAACACCGAAGCAGGCGCACTGTCCGGGCTCTCCGCCCGCGAACGGGAGATCCTCGATCTCATCGGAGAGGGACTGACCAACTCCCAGATCGGCAAACGGCTTTACCTCGCGGAGAAGACGGTCAAGAACAACGTCTCCCGCCTGCTCGCCAAGCTGGGCGTCGAGCGGCGCATCCAGGCTGCGGTCATGGTCACGCAGGCCGCTCCGCAGGCCCCCGTTCGGCGGGACCGCTGAAGCGGAGGAAGGCACTCGTCAGTCCGGGAGAGCGAGCCTTCACCCAGGGACGCCCGGTACCTGCCACGTCAGGCGCGTGCCGCCGTGCGGGGAGGTGTCGACGGTCCATCGGGCGCCGAGCCCGGCCCACGACGGGCGGAGACTGAGCGCTCACGGGGTACCGTGCGCTACTTCGCGCCGCGCTGTCCGGGGCGGGGTCACTCGTCGGCCGGAAGGGGAACGCTCCAGTCCACGACACTGCCAGTGGGCTGATTGGGCGCAAGAACCAGAGCTCCTCCGAGTTCCTCGGCGCGGGTGTGGAGGTTGGCCAGGCCGCTGCGGTGGGCGCGCGCGGGGGCAGTACCCCGGCCGTTGTCGGTCACCCGCAGCGTAAGGTGCGCCGAGGTTACCTGGGCGGTGATCTCCACCTCGGTGGCGTCGGCGTGCCGGGCGGCGTTTGCGAGGGCTTCGCGGAGCACTGCAAGAAGGTGGTCTGCCATGGCTTGTGGGACCAGGGTGTCCAGCAGCCCGGTCATGCGCAGGGCAGGTGCGAATCCCAACGCCTCGGATGCCCGGTTCGATTCGGCCACCAGGCGGGAGCGCAGCCCGGTGTCCTCGGGGCGACCGCGCTGTTGCAATCCGTAAATGGTGGAGCGGATGACCTTGATGGTGTCGTCGAGGTCATCCACGACTCGTGCAATGCGCTCGGCGACCTGCGGTCGGTCGGTGACCTGGGCGAGGGTGGACTGCAGGCTCAGACCGCTGGCGAACAGGCGCTGAATGGCCAGGTCGTGCAGATCGCGGGCGATGCGGTCACGGTCGGTCAGAACGAGGAGGCGTTCGGCGTCGTGCCGATGTCCGGCGATCTCCAGGGCAAGAGCGGCATGGTTGGCGAATCCGGCAATCATGGCCACGGCCGCGTCGGAGAACGCGGGACGGCCGCAGTGGCGGGCGACTTGCAGGACACCGCGCACATGCTCGGGCGTACCGAGGGGGACCAGGAAGACCGGCCCCAGGGTCGTGGCAGCGGTGTCCCGTTCGGCGCGGGGGTCGGCGTTCCAGTCCTGGGTGGTGATCGTCTCGCCTGAGCTGTAGACCTTCCCGGCCAAGGTGGTGTGCGACAACACCAGTCCAAGGGCACGATTCGCGTCCGTTCCGGCGGCGGCCTCGATCACCAGATTGCCGGTGCGAGGAACGGGCACGGCGAGGGTGACCACGTCGGCGTCGGCCATCTCGAGGACGGTGGCGGTGAAGTTCCTCAGCACCTCGGCGGGTTCAATGCCGGACAGCAGGGCACGGGTCAGTTCGCCGCTGGCCATCAGCCAGCGCTCCCGACGCTGGACGGCGTCGTACAGCCGAGCATTGTCGATTGCCACCCCGGCTGCCACGGCCAGCGTGACCAGCACCGCTTCGTCATCGGCGCCGAACTCGGCCCCGCCCCGCTTCTCGGTCAGGTACAAGTTGCCGAACACCTTCTCACGCACCCGGACGGGAGCACCGAGGAAGGACCGCATCGGTGGATGGCCGGCCGGGAAGCCGGAGGCATCGGGCTGCTCGCCCAGGTCGACCAGCCGCAGCGAGTGCGGTTCACGGATCAGGAGCCCCAGGATGCCCCGGCCCTGCGGATAGGGACCGATCTGCTCGATGGTCTCGTCGTCCATGCCGACCGTGATGAACTGGCTGAGCCCATTCTCCTCACCAATCACGCCCAGGGCCCCGTACCGAGCATCAACCAGGTCGGCTGCGGACTGCACTATCTGCTGCAGTACAACACCAAGGTCCAAGTCGCTGCCGACGGCCAGAATCGCCTCCAGCAGCGGATCTACGCGATCCCGGGGCGAGCGCGCAAGGACTTCCTGCGACTGCGGGTCGTTCAGCAGCTCGTCCAGCCGCAGCTGCGATGCCGCCGCCCCGGTATCCCCCTCGGCATCCGTGTCCTCGCCCACTTCGGCTCCCTAAGGCCGCCGGCACATTGCCTTTGGCTCCTCAAGCCTGCCCCGGACGGATCGGTCTGCACGCACCCACGCGTACCAAGACGAATCCATGCCGTCAAAGAACCCGCGTTCACGAAGCCGTCCAGCATGCTGCGGGGCACGAACCCATCAGCCCTGCGACTCGATGACGCCCATCACGATCTGGATGATGCTGCCGGGGATGCCGGCGAAGAGGCCATCGAGTCGCTCTGACAGGGCCGGTGGGCCCCTTGGAGAGGCCGTTCGGCCCTCGCCTCTGAACCCGAATACGGCACAGGCTGAGGTGGCGGGCACCACGCCCATGAGCCCTCACCCACTGAAGTGATGGCGCATGGCGACTGCCGAGGATCAACACCACAGGGCAGGAGTTCGTGTCCATGATCGTCACGCTGTACGGGCGGCAAGCGGCCCGGTGCGCACCTTGTCACCGAGTTCTCCACACCGGTCCGCGCGGGCATTGCCCGCTCCACACAGGCTGCCCGCTACACCGCCGGCCGCCAGGCTCGGGTTCCAACCGCTTCCGCTTGGCTTCTTCGTCGCGCTTGTCGCCATGGTGATCTGCTACCTCGCCCTGATCGAGGCAGGTAAGCGGATCTTCTACCGCTGGCGGCCGACGCCAATTGCCGAGCCGCGGGGCGCGGTAGGCCACAGCCGTCTTCTGCGTCGTCGTGCTGCCCGGTTCAGCACTGCTCTCCGCCCTGACCACCGACCCCGCCCCGTTGGGAGATGAGCCGAGCGCATCGGTCCCAACGGCCGCCTGCCCGTACCGACGTACCATGCCGAACTCTCCGCTCGGCACCTGCAAAGGAGCACGAAATGCCTGACATTCACCCGGGATCAGCCAACTACCTAGATGAAGCAGAGCTGGCGGCGTTGGACGCGCATTGGAGGGCCGCGAACTACCTGGCCGTTGGCCAGATCTACCTGATGGCCAATCCTCTGCTCCGCGAGCCATTGAAGCCGGAGCACATCAAGCCTCGGCTGCTGGGCCACTGGGGCACCTCGCCCGGTCTGAATCTCGTCTACACCCACCTCAACCGGGTGGCCCGGGACCATGGGAAGGACACCATCTGTGTCTGGGGCCCCGGCCATGGAGGACCGGCCGTCCTGGCCAACTCATGGCTGGAGGGCACGTATTCCGAGACGTACCCGGACGTGAGCCGGGACGCGGAGGGTATGGCGCGCCTGTTCCGTCAGTTCTCCTTCCCCGGCGGAGTGCCCAGCCATGTGGCCCCGGAGACTCCGGGATCGATCCACGAGGGGGGTGAGCTGGGGTATTCGCTCTCCCATGCCTACGGCGCGGCCCTGGACAACCCCGGTCTGCTGGTCGCCTGCGTCATCGGCGACGGAGAGGCGGAGACCGGGCCGCTGGCTGCGTCCTGGCACTCCAACAAGTTCCTCGACCCGGTCCACGACGGAGCGGTCCTGCCGGTCCTGCACTTGAACGGGTACAAGATCGCCAACCCGACCGTGCTTGCGCGCCTGCCCAGGGACGAACTCGACGACTTTCTTCGTGGCCTGGGCCATGACCCGCTGCATGTCGAAGGTGATGATGCACTTCAGGTGCACAGCGCCATGGCACGCGCCATGGACACCGCACTCGATCGCATCAGCGCCATCCAGCGCGGCGCCCGCGAAGAGGGCGTCACCGAACGCCTGCGCTGGCCGATGATCCTGCTGCGCACGCCCAAGGGATGGACCGGGCCGACCGAGGTCGACGGCGTACAGGTGGAAGGCACATGGCGTGCGCATCAGGTGCCGCTGTCCTCCGTACGCGAAAACCCGGACCACCTCAGGCAGTTGGAGGAATGGCTGCACTCCTACCGGCCGGCGGAACTCTTCGACGATCGCGGCCGCCCGCGCGAGCGGGTGCTGGAGTGTGTGCCCGCCGGCCCTCGCCGCCTCGGGGCGAGCGTGCACGCCAACGGCGGCCTACTCGTACGGGACCTGCCGATCCCGCCACTGGAACGGTACGCCGTTCCAGTCGACAAGCCCGGTACGACCCTGCACGAGCCCACCCGGGTCCTGGGCGACCTGCTGGAGGGTGTCATGGAGAACACCGCCGAGCGTCGGGACTTCCGTGTGGTGGGCCCGGACGAGACGGCCTCGAATCGTCTGCAGGCCGTGTACGGAGCGACGGGCAAGGCATGGCAGGCGCGGACCCTGGAGGTCGACGAACACCTGGACCGCCACGGCCGGGTGATGGAAATCCTCTCCGAACACACTTGCCAGGGCTGGCTGGAGGGCTATCTCCTCACCGGCCGCCACGGGCTGTTCTCCTGCTACGAGGCGTTCGTCCACATCGTCGACTCCATGGTCAACCAGCACATCAAGTGGCTGCGCACCTCACGGCGCCTGCCCTGGCGCCGCCCCATCGCCTCACTGAACTACCTGCTCACCTCGCACGTATGGCGGCAGGACAGCAACGGCTTCTCCCACCAGGACCCCGGCTTCATCGACCACGTCCTCAACAAGTCCCCCGAGGTCGTGCGGGTCTACCTGCCACCGGACGCCAACACCCTGCTGTCGGTGGCCGATCATGTGCTGCGCTCCCGCGACTACGTCAATGTCGTCGTCGCCGGAAAGCAGCCCTGCTTCGACTGGCTGACCCTCGAGCAGGCCCGCGGACACTGTGCCCGCGGTGCCGGAATCTGGGACTGGGCAGGCTCGGAGAATGAGACCGGGGAGCCTGATGTCGTCCCTGGCTGCGCGGGCGACGTCCCCACCCTGGAAATCCTGGCCGCCGCTCGGTTGCTCCGCCAGCACCTGCCTCACCTGGCCGTACGCGTCGTCAACGTCGTGGACCTGGCTCGGCTGCTCCCCAAGGAGGAGCACCCGCACGGCATGTCCGACGCGGAGTTCGACGCGCTGTTCACCTCCGACAAGCCCGTCATCTTCGCCTACCACGGATACCCGTGGCTGATCCACCGCCTGGCCTACCGGCGCACCGGGCACGCCAACCTGCATGTGCGCGGCTACAAGGAGGAAGGCACCACCACCACGCCCTTCGACATGGTCGTGCGCAACGACCTCGACCGGTACCGGCTCGTCATGGATGTCATCGACCGCGTCCCCGGGCTGGCGGTACGCGCCGCCACAGTCCGACAGGAGATGGCGGACACCCGTCTGCGCCACCACGCCTGGATCCGTGAGCACGGCACCGACCTGCCCGAAGTCAGCGAATGGAACTGGAACAGCTGAGCGCCGCGGCGTTGGTCCGTGATGTCGGAGACAGGACGCTGATGCACCCCGGCTCCAACTGACGTGGTCAAAGCTCCAACTGACGCGGTCAAAGCTCCAACTGACGCGGCCAACACTCCCAGCGCCCACTGAGCCGGGCCCGTAAGACCATGAGCACCTGAAGCAACCGGAGTCACCATGCCCCTTACGTCCGCACCTCTTCCGGGGGCCGCCCGGGCGACAGGTCTCAGTCAGGAGCAGGCATCCCAGCTGCTGGCGGAGTGCGGTCCCAACGAGCTCGGCGAACAGCGCAGGATATCGCTTCGGTCCCGAGTCTTCGCTCAGCTTCGTGACCCGCTGATCATCGTGCTACTGGCGGCCGTGGCACTGACCGTGGCGACCGGGGACTACGCCGACGCAGTCGTCATCTGTGTGGTCGTGCTCTTCAACACCACTGTCGGGGTGGTGCAGGAGGTGCGCGCCGACAATGCGGTCGCTGCCCTTTCCGCCATGACCGCGTCTGCCGCACGAGTACTGCGCGGCGGGACGGAACAGGAGGTGACCTCGTCAGCCGTCGTCCCGGGCGACGTGCTGGTACTCGGTGAGGGCGACATCGTCCCCGCTGACGCCGCGCTCACGCAGGCCGCTGCCCTTCTGATCGACGAGTCGGCGCTGACCGGCGAATCCGTACCGGTCGACAAGGACGTCCAAGGAACGGATCCGCACGCGGGACAACTGCAGGCGGGAACAGTCGTACTGCGTGGCCGCGCTGTCGCCACCGTCACCGCCACCGGGCCGCGCAGCGCCCTCGGTATGATCGCCGCCTCGCTGCATCCCCGACAGCAACAGACCCCGCTCCAAAAGCGCCTGGCCGGGCTCGGCCGGGTACTGGCCCTGGTCGCTGTAGGACTGTGCCTCCTCGTGCTCGTCCTGGGACTGGCGCGCGGCCAGTCCTTGGAGACGATGGCGGTAACGGTCATCAGCCTCGTCGTGGCTGCCGTCCCGGAGTCACTGCCGGCTGTCGTCACGCTCGGCCTGGCGCTGGGCGCGCGGCGGATGGCCGCCCGCAACGCCGTGGTTCGCCGCCTGTCCGCAGTGGAGACCCTCGGATCGGTCACCGTACTGGCCACGGACAAGACGGGCACCCTCACCGAAGGCCGCATGGTCGTCGAACGCGTGTGGACCGCCGCCCATGGCACGGTGACCCTGACGGGTGCGGGGTACGAACCCGTTGGTGAAATTCTCACGACCGGCCGGCATCCAGAACCCGGCACCAGGGATGCCGTACGAGAAGTGCTCATCGCAGCGGCGTTGTGCAACGACGCGTCGCTGATTCCGCCCGGGGAAGCAGACGCGCAATGGACCCCGCTCGGCGATCCAACCGAGGCCGCCCTGCTGACCGCCGCCGCCAAAGTGGGCTGCACACCCGACGAGTTGGTGCGAACTCATCCCCGCGTCGACGAGGTGCCGTTCGACAGCCTCCGCAAACGTATGACCACCATCCACCGCACGCCCTCGGGAACGATCGAGATCTACCTCAAGGGCGCACCTGAAATGGTGCTGGACGCCGCGCTTCTGAACGAAAGTCCCGCGTCACTGGAGCATGCGCGCAAGGAGGCCGCCGCCCTGTCCGCCGAGGGCTACCGCGTCCTGGCCATAGCGTCAGGTTCGTCCACCTGTATTCCTGTCCCGGTCGAGGAGTCGGAAAGCGGCTTGCGGCTGCTGGGACTGGCAGCCATCAGCGACCCGCCCAAAGAGGCAGCCACTGCAACCGTGCAAGCCTGCCGCCGTGCCGGGATCACCCCGGTTCTCATCACTGGAGACCACCCAGAGACTGCCCGTGCGACCGCGGAAAGGGTCGGTATCCTCACGCGAGCTGACGCCACCATGCCGAGCCGCGTGGCCACCGGCAAAGAGCTGGCCGCCGGACAGATCCCGGACCCCACCCGGGTCAGGGTTTTCGCTCGTACCACGCCTCAACAGAAACTGGACATCATCCAAGCGTGGCGCGCCCGCGGAGAGGTCACCGCGATGACCGGCGACGGCGTCAACGACGGCCCCGCCCTGCGGCAGGCGGACATCGGCGTGGCGATGGGCCGCCGGGGAACCGAAGTTGCCCGCCAGGCTGCCGATCTGGTCCTCGCCGACGATGAACTGACCTCGGTGATCTCGGCTGTGGAAGAGGGCCGCCGTGTCTACGCCAACATCCGCCGGTTCCTGGTCTATGCGCTGGCCGGCGGTGCCGCGGAAATCCTCGTTATGCTCATTGGCCCGATGCTCGGACTCGCATTGCCTCTGCGAGCAGGTCAGATTCTGTGGATCAACCTGCTCACTCATGGTCTGACAGGGGTCGCCATGGGCGCCGAACCGGTCTCACCCCACGCCATGCGACGCGCGCCGCGCCCGCCGCAGCAGCACGTACTCGGCGACGGGCTCTGGCAGCGGGTACTGCGGCTGTCGGTCCTGGTCACGGCAGCAAGCCTCGCTGCCAGCCTCTGGGTCCGGCACTCCGGCGGCCCGTGGCAGACCGTCCTGTTCATCGCCCTGCTGGCCGCCCAGCTCGGCGTCGCTCTGGGGCTGCGGGAGCGACTGTTCACGCGCCAAAATCTGTTTCTGCCCGCAGCTGTGCTGACTGCGGCGGGGCTGGGCGCTGCCGCACTCTACGTACCCTTCCTGGCAGACCTGTTGGACACCTCATCGCCATCGTGGACCGGTATCGCACTCGCCGCGGCTGCCGGCCTCATCAGCTTCGGCGCAGCGCGCACCGAGAGCTGGTTGGTGAGGACTGCCGACCAGACACCTGCCGCACCGTGAGACAGAACGCCGGTGGACGTCCCGGGTCTCGAGTACTTCGACCGCTGGACCGACGTGGCCCGCTTCATCGCCCTTCTCCTTGGCGGCGTCCGGGTGGCTCCGTCGCAATAGAAGCCGTCGTCACACCCCGGTGGCCTCGGGCCGTACGTAAGGTCCGAGGCCACGGGATCTCGTACGACTGGACGGCGATCACCGACAGGACACGCACTGGTACACGATCTCCACGTCCGGGCACTCCACCGCGCAACACACAACAACGTCGCGATCCGCGTTGAGAGCGCCGGGGTCGAGCGGCGCTTGCTGGACCTGCCCGGCCGATGGATCGTCTCCGGGGCGCCACCGTACGTCGAACGGCTGCCGCTCCGTGCGTCAGCCCGGCGGTCAGTTCACTCCGTTCGCTCGGCCAGGGCCGACGGACGCGTCCGGCTCTTCGAGCGGTGGCGTGATGGGCAGGCAGACCTCGAACCTCGTGTCACCGGGCTGTGAGTACGCTCTGATGTCGCCGTGGTGCTTGTTGACCACGATCCGGTAGGAGATGTCGAGCCCCAGGCCGGTTCCCTCGCCGACCGGTTTGGTCGTGAAGAACGGTTCGAAGATCCGCGGGCGGATTTCGGGCGGGATGCCGTGTCCGGTGTCGTGCACCTCGACAACGATGCGGTCACCCTCGCGCCGGGAAGTGAGGGTGAGGGTTCCGGTTCCGTCCATCGCTCCGAGCGCGTTGTCGATGAGGTTCGTCCACACCTGGTTGAGCTCCGCACCGTACGCCGGAATCGGCGGCAGGCCGCGGTCGTAATGCTTCACCACGTTCACGCCGGACGGGATCTTGGCCTGCAGCATCACCAGCGTGGCGTCGAGGAGTTCGTGGACGTCGACCGGCTGCTGGGCGGCGCGGTCGAGCTGCGAGTACTGGCGTGCCGCGTCGACGAGGCCCGAGATTCGGGTGACCGCGTCCTCGATCTCGCCCATCAGCAGCTCGGTGTCGATGGTGTAGGCGAGCCAGCGCACTGCCGATTCCTGATGCTCCTCCCCCAACGCAGCAGTGGCCTCGGACAGCCATGTCGCGTCGATGCCGCCGGCGACGAGCGTGGGCGCGATGTCCCAGCCCTGGCGGATGCCGTGGTCCTCGAGCCAGTCGGCGAGTTCGTCCTCGGCGTCGGACGCCTCGATGGCCGAGAGCGTACGGTCGGCGCTGGCGCGTGTGATGGCCGCGTCCTGCATGGCGACCAGTTGGTGCAGCTGGCTGCCGTCGAGGCGGCCGTCGGCGAGGAGGGCGAGCTTGTGGCGCATTCCTGTCACCCGGCTGCGCAAGGAGTCGGTGGCGCGTACGGCCGCTGCCGCGGGGTTGTTGAGTTCGTGGGTGAGGCCCGCGGCGAGGGAGCCGAGCGCCACCAATCGCTCTCGTTCGGCGAGGATGGTGTTGGTGGCGCGGGTGCCGAAGAAGAGGCCCTCGAGCAGGTGGAGGGCCATGGGGAACCACGTGCGGATGGCCTGGGCGAACTCGTCCGCGGGCAGGACGAACAGCTCGACGTCGGTGATGGCTCGCAGCGTGTTGGGGTAGGCCTGGTCCACCCGGTCTCCTAGATAGGCCTGTGTGGCCCCGGCGTAGACGCCGATCTGGTCCGTGCGGCTGACTTCGATGTCGTCGCCGTGAAGGCGGCGCAGGACGGCCACGGTGCCGCCGAGCAGTACGAAAAAGCAGGTCGCGGGCTCGCCCTCGGAGTACACAGGAGCTCCGCCCTGCCGGGTCTCGACCCGGCCACGCTCAGCAAGCCATTCCAGCTGCGTGCTGTCGAGGGATTCGAAGAGAAACAACCCGCGCAGCTCGGCGGGGGTGAGCGTGGTGCGCTCGCTCTGAGCGTTCATTGCGCCTCCAGGTAGCGGTGTACCAAGGAGACGGCCATGGCACCCTCCCCCACGGCGGAGGCCACACGTTTGACCGACTCGGCGCGTACGTCTCCGGCGGCGAAAACGCCGGGCACGCTGGTTTCGAGGTGGTACGGATCCCGGGACAGCGGCCACCCGGCGGGACGGGCCCCACCGGACAGCAGGTCGGGGCCGGTCAGGACGAATCCCCGCGCGTCGCGGCAGATGACGCCGTCCAGCCATTGTGTGGGCGGTTCGGCTCCGATGAAGACGAACAGGTACGACGCGTGGACCGTGGTGAGGGCGTCCGTCCTGTTGTCACGCAGGATCAGGCGTTGCAGGTGCTTTTCGCCCTCGCTGCCCGCAACTTCGGTGTGCGAGTGGATCTCGATGTTAGCGAGGGCCTCGAGCTGCTGCACCAGGTAGTGGGACATGGACTGGGTCAGGCCGGATCCCCGGATCAGGAGATGGACCTGCTTCGCGTAGCGGGAGAAGTACACCGCGGCCTGGCCCGCGGAGTTCGCTCCGCCCACGATGTAGACGTCCTGGTCCTGGCAACTGGCCGCCTCGAAGGAAGCGGCGCCGTAGTAGACGCCCGCCCCGGTGAACTCCTCCAGTCCCGGACCGTCCAGCCGCCGGTAGGAAACCCCGGTGGCCAGCACGACGGTGTGGGCGCCGATCGATGTCCCGTCGCTGAACCGCAGTACGCGCCCCGCTCCCGCGGCTTCCAGGGACACCACCTCACGTGCGGTGAGGATCTCGGCGCCGAAGCGCATGGCCTGGCGGCGGGCACGGTCCGCCAGCTGGGCCCCCGACACTCCATCGGGAAACCCGAGATAGTTCTCGATCCGGCTGCTCTGGCCGGCCTGCCCACCCGTCGCGCTGCGTTCCACCAGTACAGTGCGCAGTCCCTCGGAAGCCGCGTAGACGGCGGCGCCGAGCCCGGCGGGGCCCGCACCGATCACGACGACGTCATAGAAGGCGGCGGCGGGGGTGGTGGTCAGCCCCACGTGCGCGGCGAGTTCGGGTTCGCTCGGCGCCTGCAGTGTCTCGCCGTCGGCAGTGATCACCAGCGGCACGTCGCCCGCGGTGAGCCCGGCCGCGTCCAGCAGCCTCATCCCCTCGGGCTCGTCCGCGGCGAGCCAGCGATAGGGGACGAGGTTGCGGGCGAGGAACTCCCTTACGGCGAAGGACGGTGCCGACCAACGGTGTCCCACAATCCGCGTCTCGCCGGCTTCCTCATGGGGCGCTGCCGCCCACAGCTCCAGCAGCCCGTCCAGGACCGGGTAGAGGTTCTCCTCGGGCGGACTCCAGGGCTTGAGCAGGTAGTGATCGAGGTCGACGAGGTTGATGGCCTCGATGGCCGCGCCCGTGTCGGCGTAGGCGGTCAGCAGCACACGCCTGGCCAGGGGGAAGAGGTCCATGGCCTCCTCGAGGAACTGCACTCCGTTCATCGTCGGCATGCGGTAGTCGGCGATCATCACGGCAAGCGGCTCGCCCCGCAGCTTGACCTCCCGCAGCGCCTCCAGAGCTTCTGCACCGGAAGGCGCGCGGAGCACCCGATACCGGTCGCCGTACCGGCGCCGCAGGTCGCGGGCGATGGCTCGGGACACGCCCGGATCGTCATCGACGGTCAGGATCGTCGGCTTCGCCATGCCTTCCATCTTGCTCTCCACCGAGCACGCACGCGATGAGGCACCGAAGCGGCCTGTGGGGCTGCCTCCGACCAGGCTGCCGACGGGGACGAACCTCTCACTGGTGTCGACTGTGCGCCGACCACGTCTTCTGACGGACCGCGTGCCTGTCTGTCCAGAAACTGCGAGCGTGCCGTTTCAAGGAGCTCGTGGGCCCCTTACCCCGCCCCGGTACAAGGCCGCACCGGTCGACAGCTTCCACAGAATCCCGTTGACGACCTGCCACCGGTCCCGGACGGGACGCCCCATCCTGGGCGGAACCAACAACGGCTCGATCACGGCCCAAGCCTGGTCAGTCACTTCATGACAGCGCACCACGAACGGGACAACGAGCGACCGACTTTACGGACCTAGGCCCAGACCAACCGCGATCTGTGTGCCCAGTAGCCATCGGCGGGCTGAGTCAGCGCGGCGAGCCGTTCAAGCTGATCGGCCCTGAGGCGCAGGTCAGCCGCCGTGAGGTTGCTTGTGAGTTGATCGACCGTGGCCGCTCCCGACAGCACGACGTTCACCCAGGGTCGTGAGGTGACCATGGCGAGCGCAACGGCGTCGCAGGAGGCGCCTGTCTCCTGCGCGATCTCGCGCAGCACAGCCGTGTCCGGGCCAATGGCGTGGCGATCAGCCAGTCGACCGTTGGCCATCGCTTCCTTGACAATCACCGTCCGCCCGGCGGCATGCGCCTCGGCCAGGGCTTCACCCGCTGACGGCTCCAGTACGTTGTACGTGGCCTGCACGCTGCCGAACAGCGGCTCTCCGGCTACCGTGACCGCCAGCGCTGCGCGGATAGCTTCCGCCTGGCCCGGTCCGCTGGTCGACAGTCCGATCGTCACGCCTTCGGCGGCAAGCGTGGCAAGTCGGTCGTGCAGCGCACGATCGGTCAGCGCCGGGCTGTCCTGGGTCACCGAGTGGATCTGGTAGAGGTCGAGCCGACTTCCGAGCAGCGCGCGCGTCTCGGCGAGCTGCCGGTCGTACGCGGACGTGCTGTGCTCCTTCACCTCGTGCACCTCGGCGTCGGTGCGCCAGTCGGCGGTGTAGGTGTAGCCCCACTTGCTGCCAATCACCACGTCGCGTGCATCGGGGCGCGTCCGCAGCCAGGTGGCCAGAAACTCCTCGGCCCGGCCGTAGGAGCGGGCAGCGTCGATGTACCTCACGCCCCTGTCGTAGGCGGTGTCCAGCAACTGGTGAGCACGCGCCCGCATCGTGTCGACCGAGCGGTCTGCGGGCAGGTCGGCTTTCCGGCCCACGTTGATGTAGCCGGGGCGCCCAACCGCGGCCAGGCCCAACCCGAAGCGAGCGATCGGCGAGGCGCTCGTATTCAGGCGTTGAAGGGGCATGCGAGGTGTCCTCCTCCGAGATCGACGGCGTGCAGTACCACCCAACCATGCGGTGCGGCTTTGACGACCATGCGGCCAGGGCAGTACATCCATCCGACAGCCACGGCAAGGCGTCCTACGCGGGGCGCAGCGCTCCGGGTGCTGACCGGCCATACGTCCTGAACCCAGGGGAATACGACTGACACAGCATCCCGATGCAGTCGACCCTGCGGCTGTCAGCCCTCAGCAGCGCCTGCCCACCCACCTACTCCGGGCGAGAACGACGCGTTCGGAGGGTGTTGCGGGTCGCCCGTCCGGCGCGAGGCCGCGACCGGACCCCCGTTCCGGTCGCGGCCTCGCTGGTGTGGTGGCCGTGTGTATGACTTTGGTCTGGCGTGCTGGATTGCCACTTCAGGCTGGACTACCGGCATGGCCGCGTCGACTCGTTTCGGTTTGGCCCGAAGGGAGGCCACTGCAAAAGAATCACAGTGTGGCACTGCGCATTCACTTCACTGCCCAGGACCTGGCCCGCAATCGCCTGGCCCCAGGCCCCCGTCCGCTGTTTGAGCTCGACATCTGGATCCGGCTGCTGCAGGAGAGATCACAGTGGGCTGGCTGGTCCGCCGTCATGGCTTGAGCAGCGACAACCTGGTCGCAGCCGACGTCGTCACAGCAGATGGCCGGCTCGTGCACGCCAGTACGGACGAGAACCCTGACCTGCTCTGTGCGCTCCGCGGCGGTGGCGGCAACTTCGGTGTCGTCACGTCCTTCGAGTACCAGCTGCACCCGGTGGGCCCACACGTGCCCGCGGGCCTGATCGTCTACCCCCTCGCCGAAGCACGGCAGGTGATCGCCAAGTGGCGTGACCTGACCGCCGAGATGCCCGACGAGCCGACGACGCTGGTCAACCTGACAACGGCGCCTCCCCTGCCCTTCCTGCCCGAAGACGTGCACGGTACCCGGATCGTCGTCATCGCCAGCATGTACGCCAGCGCCATCGAGGCCGGGGAAGCGGCGGTCCGGCCACCGCGCCCGCTTGGTACCCCGATCGCCGACATCATGGGCCCGATGCCCTACGTCGCAATGCAGTCACCGGCGGGCCAGGGATTCCGCTCAACTCCGTTCCGTGATCAGGGATGCGCATACCGTGATCGATGTGGCCTGAACCCTCCTTGAGTCGGCCGGGGGAGCGGCAAGAGACTTCTCCTGTGCCAGAGACGGCCACGCGCCCCGCAGGGGCTCCGCGCACATCAGTCCTGCTCGCAATCTGAGGAGACCGCCAAATGCCCGACGCCGGGCCTCGAAGTAGCGCACACCGGATCACGCTGACCGACGGCACTGCCACCCGGACTCGGGAGCTGGCCCACGCTGACCTCGGACCCATCCAGGCGCTGCACCACCGTTGCTCGCCGGGCAGTCGCGCCCTGCGCTATCACGCGGGCAAACCCGAGCTGTCTCGGGCCGGATGGAAGATGCTGTCCGACCCGGAGCGCGGCACCACCTTGGTCACCACCACCGCCCGGAACACGGACCGCATTATCGCCATGACCAACGTCATGCGCACCGATCAGCAAGGGGTCGGCGAACTTGCCGTGCTGATCGAGGACGCCTGGCAGTCCAAGGGCCTGGGCACTGCGCTGGCCTCACACGCGGCCGATGTGGCCCGCCGGGCCGGCCACCACACCCTGACCGCGTCGGTCGTCGCGGTCAATACACCAATGCTCCACGTCCTGGAGAGTCTGGACGCGCCGCCCACTCGCGCGACAGGGCCCGTCCTCGACATCCACATCCCGCTGTAGCAGAGACCGGGCACCGGTTCGAGCCGGGCCTCCACATGGGCAGCCTCGGTGGCCGACTCGGCAACAATTTGCCTACCCGAGATCCTAGGCTGCGCTCCAACTCCGGCTCCGGCCCGCCCGCCTCCGGACACGCCTCCAGGGTGGGATGCCGTACCGAGGCCGAGCGGGCGCCCGCGCTCTCAACAGCGACGGATATCAGGCGGACTTCACGCCGGAAAGCCTGCGGGACATCGAGCGATTCATGGACGAGCACAGCGACCACGGAGTGGCGGTGGCCGACGGGCTCCTCGCAACAGATCTGGGCCCACGGCTGTTCGCACTCGGCACCTACTTCGGCGAAATCGTCCGGCGCGGCCTCGGCGGGGTCTGGGAGACGGTCGACGAGAACCCGCTGATCGGCATGACGAGTCCGGCGGCACGGCCCAGCCGTTCGCAGGATGCGCGACGCCGTCCCTCGGGTGCTGTTCACCCCTCGCTCTCCTGGTGCGGGCCGCCAGTTCACGCCATGCCGGGACAGTGGACGGCCGTAGACCACAGGAGGATGTGCGATGAGACCGTGGCGCCGTGCCGCATCGGCGGCAATTGCCTTGAGTACGTTGGCCCTGGCTCTTTCGGCCGAGCCTGCGTCCGCCGGCCCCGAGGACCAGCCCTTCACCTTCGCGGTGATCGGTGACATTCCGTACGGCGATGCCCAGGTCGCCGAGTTTCCGAAGGTCGTCGCTCAGATCAACGCCGACCCCGACGTTCAGCTCGTCGGACACCTCGGTGACATCAAGAGCGGTTCGTCCGTCTGCAGTGACGAGTACGTCCAGCTCATCAGGTCGGAGTTCGACAAATTCAAGGATCCGTTGGTCTACACCCCCGGCGACAACGAGTGGACCGACTGCCACCGGCCGAGCGCCGGACCGTACAACCCGCTGGAGCGACTGGCCGCGATCCGGAAGGTGTTCTTCCCGCGGCCCGGCTGGACACTCGGTCAGCACAGCGTCCGCGTGGCCTCGGGGGCCGGCACGGGCTACCCCGAGAACGTGACGTACCGGCGAGCCGGCGTAGCATTCGACGCCGTGCACATCGTGGGCAGCAACAATGGCATGGCGCCGTGGACCGGCAACACCGCACCCACCCCGGAGCAGGCCGCAGAGGTCAGGGGACGTACTGCCGCGGCCGTGCAGTCGATCCGTGACACCTTCGACAAGGCCCGCCGCAACCACAACAAGGCGGTCGCCCTGCTCACTCAGGCCGACATGTTCGACCCGACAGTCACGGATCCCGCGTTCGCCGACTACGACGCCTTCCAGCCGATCGTCCGTACGATCACGGAGGAGTCGGCCAGGTTCGCTGGACCGGTGTACCTCTTCAATGGCGACAGCCACGTCTACAACAGCGACAAGCCGCTGGACACCGGCTCCAAATGGCTTTCCTTCTACGGCATCAGGACCGCAGCCCCGAACCTCTCCCGCGTCACCGTCGACGGGTCGAGCAACGGCACCAACTACCTGAAGGTGACCGTCCACCCAGGAAGCGAGCAAGTCCTGACCTGGACTCGGGTGCCGTTCGCATTCTGAGGGTTCTGCCGCGGCCCGGCACGTACGCAGCCGACCGGTCCAAGCGTCGGCGACAGCCCGCCGAGGGCGAACAGCTGAGCCTCGCCGGCTCGCCGTACTGGCCACGATCTCCGCGGGCGGGTCCCTGAGAACCTTGAACGGCAACAGCGTCGATGCCGCCATCAGCAGGCCCCTCCCACGGCTGTAGGTCATCCGGCTGATCGAGTTCACCAGAACCAGGCGCTCGATCCGCTCGGGATGGCCGAGGGCGAGGGTCTGCGCGATCATCCCGCCCATGGAGTGACCGACGAGCACGAACCGGTCGACCTCGAGGTGGTCGAGGAGGGCGAGGACGTCCACGGCCAGCTCGGGGGACGTCGTACAGAGCGACGTCGTCGTATTGGCCGGTCTCGTTGTACGGCAGCGCGCAGATGCCCCGCCAGTCGAGCAGCCATGGCTCGTAGCCGTCATCGAGCAGGACGTGCACTCGCCGTGGTCAGTCCACTTCTTGCCGGAAGTAACGACGCCACCCGAGAGGTTGAGCATGCCCCACCCGGTCTTCGGCACGTGGCACTGCGAAAGCTGGAGGTGGATCACCTCGGCCGGTCTCGTGGCCGCGTAGTACCTGCATCCGAAGAACGCTTCGAGGTGGGGACCACACCTGGTTCGGATTGGGGACACACGACGGGTCAACCTCCCCATTGACGGCCGGGGCTGAACCCCGTGGGCATCCCGATCCTCGAACACACATATCCTTCTGGCTGGCGTCGCGAGCGAATGGCAGCAGGGGGAGGACCAACCTCACATGGAGTACCTGAATCCGGACGATCCGCAGGCGATCGGTGCGTACCGGCTGCTGCGCAGACTCGGTGCCGGAGGCATGGGACAGGTCTATCTGGCACGGTCTGCCGGCGGCCGTACCGTCGCGGTAAAACTGGTGCACAGAGAGCTCGCCGGCCAGGCGGAGTTCCGGCGGCGCTTCCAGCAGGAGGTGGAGGCCGCCCGGCGCGTGGGTGGCCAGTGGACCGCCCCCGTGCTCGACGCCGACACGAACGCCGCCACGCCGTGGGTGGCGACCGGCTACATCGCCGGACCGTCGCTCCAGGACGTCGTGGCCGACGTCAGCTATGGGCCGCTGCCCGAACGGTCCGTGCTCGTCCTGGCCAACGGACTGCTCGGCGCTCTCGCGGACATCCACCGTGCGGGACTCGTCCATCGTGACCTCAAGCCCTCCAATGTCCTGATCACCCTCGACGGTCCGCGCGTCATCGACTTCGGAATCGCCCGCGCCCTTGAACCGGTCGCGGAAGCCCCGGCCACCCGCACCGGTGCGGTGATCGGCTCTCCCGGCTTCATGTCACCCGAGCAGGTGCGGGGAGAGCGGGTCGGCACGGCGAGCGACGTGTTCTGCCTCGGCGCGGTCCTCGCGTACGCCATGACCGGGCGGGTGCCGTTCGGCGGGGTCGAGAGCGGCATCCACGCACTGCTCTTCCGTATCGCCCACGAGGATCCGGACCTCTCGGCGCTCCCCGAGGGCCCCCTCCTCCGTCTGATCACCGCCTGTCTGGCCAAGAACCCCGAGGACCGGCCGACGGTCGCGCAGTTGCGGGAGTTCACCGAGCCGTACGTGCGGGAACAGGACGCGGGCGCATGGCTCCCTGCCGAGCTGACCGCGCACCTGGGGCGCCACGCGGCACGGCTGCTGGACGCCGACGTGGCGGGGCAGCCGCCGACGGTGGTGCCCGGCGGTCACATACCGAACGCCCCGACAGGCCAGTTCGGGGCCGCGTTGCCGTTCCCGCCCCACCCGACTCCCGGCATCCACGGACCGGTGCCACCACCGGTGTTCATGCCCGCGACACCGCCGCCGCGCCCGGCAGCCGACGGGCCGGTGCTGAAGTCGCCCAGGGGCCTGTCCAATGCGCTGGTCATTCTTCTGGGCGCCGGAATGCTCGTGTCCGTCATCGACCTCAACTACGACGCAAAGCTCGTCGGCGAACTGGCCGAGATCCAAAGCACGGTGGATCTGACCGGATCGAATCCTTCCGACCTGCTCCAATCGCTCCAGTGGAGCTGGAAGGGCACCCCGGACGCGTTCCTGGGGCTCTGGTTCCTCATCCTGCTCGCGACCGTCGTGCTGTGGCTCATTTGGTTCCGGCGCGTACGGATCAACGCCGAACTGTTCGACCCACAGGCGCACAGGCTCGGGCGCGGATGGGCACTGGCCGCCTGGTTCGTGCCCGTGGCTCACCTGTGGGTGCCCAAGCAGGTCATCAACGACATCTGGACCGCCAGCACATCGCCGCCCGCCCCCGCGTCCTATGCCACCCAGCCCCAGCGGCCGGCGCCCTCACGCAGCGCACTGCACGCATGGTGGCTGTCGTTCGCCGGGAGCATCGGCCTGCTGTACGTCTCCAAGGCCTGGCAGACCTGGGACGAGGCCAAGAACCTCGACGAAGCCCGGCTGTTCGCCCTGGGCAGCCTCTTCGAAGGCGCACTGACCCTGGCGTCGACGGTGCTGGCCGTCGTGGTCGTGCAGCAGGTGACGTCGATGCAGCAGCGCCGCGTCGCCGCCGCCCAACAACCGTCGGCGGGTGGCCTCGTGGGGGCCGGGGGAAGTCACACGACGCACAGGTGAGCGCGCCCGGGCAAAACTGGTGGGCGCGGTCCTGGGCCAACGACCCAACGACCTCGTGCATGTGCTCGCGGCGGCCGTGGTGGCGGGCGACGGATCGCCAGTCGCCTCGGCTCCCCCGGCCGTCATGCCGGGACCGGCTTGATCACCGGTCCGAGCAGACCGCCAGCATCTTGAGTCCGGTCTGAGTGACAGCCGAGAGTCACAGCCGACGAGCCCGGATGCGCTTGGATGCGCCGGATGCGCCGCGCACGAGTTCCCCGGGCCGTCCCTCATCCGTCCACAACCTCGACACCGGCCGCGAGCACCCTCGCTTCTTCATCAACCCGCCCGGCCACCCAGCGCTGGACTTCCGGCGGGGAGTGACAAAGCTGCCGCAAGTGCTGTTCCCGGCCGCAGGCTTGGTGTCGACATTGCGAGTGCCCTCACAGGGAGCGAGTTCCTTTTCATCCACGCCGGGGCAGTCGATCGCGCACCCGACCAGTCGAGGTCGAGTTGGAGACCGAGTTCCAACGGGGGCTGCGCCGGGCGTCCGCCCGATGACAGCTTCGCCTGTACCGCCGTCGGCTTGCCTGCGGTCGACGAGGTCCTGCGCGAGCTGGTGTCTACGCCTTCACCCCGGCGCATGGTCGAAAGGGCGTTGCGAGTCAGCTCGAACTCTGCGTCCGGGGCGCGGGGCGGTCCGGAAACGGGTGGCAGGCAGTCGCGTGCTCCGCATAGCTTGTGCGCTCGTGACTGATGATCCGGAGCGCTCATCGAGTGACTGGCCTGCTTCCACAGAACGGACCGTGCCGGCCTCCGACGAGTGGACAACGACAGCTGATCGCCCGCCGGCGCAATCCGAAACGCCTGAGGGATTGTTCTCCGGAACCTACGCTGCCGCTACATCCTGTTTCACCGCGGTGATGTTCCTGACCGGGCTCGCCGCGCTGGCCGTGGTACCCACATTGCCGGCGGCCGCAGGGGACTTGGACGGAGTGTCGCTCTACCCGCTGGTGGCGGGCTGCTTCGTGGCCGCGAGTCTGCTCGGCGGGGTGCTCGGCGGTCATTGGGCAGACCGTGTCGGGGCGCAGCGTCCGCTGGCGGCGGGCATGGTGCTGGCGGTAGTCACCCTGCTGGTCTCGGGCGCCAGCACGTCGATCTGGCAGCTGGCGGCCGGGCGCTTCCTGGACGGGCTGGCGGCCGGGATGGTCGCGGTGTCGATCAACACCGCCATCGGCCAGGCCTACCCTGACCGCCTGCGCCCGCGCGTTCTGGCGTTGATGAGTGCCTGCTGGATCGTCCCGTCGCTGGTCGGTCCCCCGCTGGCGGGGCTGGTGGCCGAGTGGTGGTCCTGGCGCGCGGTGTTCTTCGGTCTGGCCGCCCTCACCGTGCTGCCCGCGCTGGTAGTGGTGGCCCTGCTGCGCGGCCCTGCCTGGGCGGCCGCGCCCGCGCCGTCGGGAGACAGGCCGCCGCGCCCGGCGCTGATGGTCGCGACAGCGGTAAGCCTGGGGGCGGCGTTGGGGCAGTACGGCGTCTCCGGCTGGGACAGGCGCCACCTGCTGTTCGCGGCGGGCGGGCTCGCCCTGCTGGCGGCGTTCGCGCCGCGGCTGCTGCCGCCGGGCACTTTGCGTGCCGCGCGCGGCCTGTCGGCCACGGTCCTGCTGCGCGGCCTGGGCTCAGGCGTGTTCTTCACGCTGGAGGCCTACGTGCCGCTGCTGCTGGTCACCGACCGGGACGCGCCTCCCGTGGTGATCGGCCTGGCCTTCACAGGTGCCGCCTTGGCCTGGGCCGGCTCCTCCTGGGTGCAGGGCCGTCTGCTTGAGCAATGCCCCCGCCACCGCCTGGTCGTCGCCGGTGCACTGGTGCAGGCGGCGGCGATCGCGCTCGCGGTCGCCGGGACGCTTCCTGTGACGCCTGCGTACACCGCCGCATCGGCCATGGTCGTCGCGGCCGTCGGCATGGGTATGTACGCCCCTTCCCTCACCGTCCTGTCACTCACCCACAGCCCGCCCGGTCGGCAGGGCTATGCCAGCAGCGCGATGCAGACCACCCAGAACCTGGGCCAGATAACAGTGTTGGGCGTCTCCTCTGCCCTGTTCAACGCCTGCCTGGGCGCCGGCTCGACCGACGCCGTCGGCTACGGCGCCGCCTTCGGGCTGCTGCTCGCACCGTGCGCCCTGGCCGCCCTGCTCGCCGCCCGCGCCCGCAGCGCGTGAGCCGAACCGCTTCTTCTGGGTCGAACGCCCGAACCGCCGCCCATGAACAGACGCCTACTTGCGCGGCTCCCAAGCCGCAGCGAAGTCCACTTCGGACGCGGGCAGCACCCGGATGCTCCGCCCGGGGAAGTCGATGTGCCGGAAGATCTCGTTGTGATGCGCGATCGACTGCATCGGCGAGGCGTACTCGCCGGTGTCGGGCCGGTGGGACGTGGTGTGCCCGTCGGCGACCAGCACCAGGTCGTACCGGTGGCTCAGCGCCTGCCGTGCCGTGGTGTCCACGCAGATCTCAGTCGCGAACCCGGTGACGACCACCTCGGTGACTCCCAGCACCTTCAGGGTCTTGTCGAGATCGGTGTCGAGGAAGCTGTCCGCGCTGGTCTTGTGGACGACCGCCTCGTCGGCGCCGGGCGCGAGTTCGGGCACGATCCGCCAGCCCTCGGTACCCGCCTCCAGCCCGTCACCCTGATGCTGGATCGTCACGACCGGTACACCCGCGGCTTTGGCTCGTTCGCGGAGCCCGGTGATCGCGGCGACAGTCTCGCCGGCCCGGTGCGCGATGGCCACCAGGGCGTTCTGCATGTCGATGACGAGGAGCGCGGAGGCGTGTGGCATGGGCTCACGGTAGCGGCGCCACCGCACCACGCGCCTCGCCTCAGTCGTCGTGCATCCCCAAGAAGTGGAAGCCCGGCCGGGGGTGCATGAGGAAGTCGTGGTGGGAGATGTTCCACGCGTACGCGCCCGTCAGTGCGAACACCACGCGGTCCCCCGCCCGTAGGCCCGCCGCCGGGACCTGACGGGAGAGGACGTCCTTGGGGGTGCACAGCTGACCGGTGAAGGTGACCCGGTCCTGTTGCGCCACGGAGCGCGGCCAGGGGTGGGGCCAGGGCTGCCGCGCCGGAAGCACCGTGCAGGGCTGGTCGTGGCCCTTCGTCGCCGGGGTGCGGAGATGGTGGGTGCCACCCCGCACCACCGCGAACTCCTCGCCGTGGCTGTGCTTCACGTCCAGCACCTCCGTGGCATACCAGCCGCAATACGCGGTGAGGGCGCGGCCCGGTTCGATACGGAGCACAAGGTCGGGGTGGGCGTCGGTGAGGCGGCCGAGGCCCGCGCCGTACGTCGCCCAGTCGAAGCGGGAGTCCGGGGCGGCGTAGTCGACCGTCATGCCGCCGCCGACGTTCACCTCGGCGAGAGGGATCCCGTGGCGCGCGGCCAGCGCAAGCGACCAGGTCACGATCGACTCGGCCACCGCGAGCTGTTCCGGGGCGTCCAGGCCGCTGGCCAGGTGGGCGTGGATGCCGCGCAGCTCCAACTGCGGGTACGTGCCGTCGGTGAGGAGGCGGACCACGTCGTCCGCCTGGGACGGGTCGAGGCCGAACGGGGTCGGCCGGCCCCCCATCGCCAGGGAACTGCCCTCCAGCGAGCCGGCGGACAGGGGGAGGTTGAAGCGGAGCAGGACGGCAATGCGCGCATCCGGGGCCATGCGGGTGGCCAGGCCGGCCAGCATGTGGAGTTCGTATTCGCTCTCCACATGGAAGCGCTCCACGCCCAGTTCGAGTGCGGCCGCGATTTCGGCCGGTGTCTTGCCCGGGCCGCCGAAGGCCAGCGGGCGGCCGGGCGCGGCTTTGCCGACGTGGGCCAACTCGCCGCCCGAGGAGACCTCGTAGCCGTCCACATACGGGCCGAGCGCCGCCAGGATCTCCGGCTCCGGGTTTGCCTTGGCGGCGTAGTACAGCTCCACCCGCGGGGGGAGTGCTGCCCGTACGGCGGCCGAGTGGTCGCGCAGCGCAGACAGGTCGTACAGGTATGCCGGCAGCTCGTCCGAGGCGAGGGTGAGGGCGCGGTCGCGCACCAGCGCAGTCATCAGGCGCTCCAGGAGTCGTCGTTGCGGGCGGCTTCGGTCAGCACGTGTTCGGCGAGCGGAAACGGGGAGGGGAGGCGGACGTAGCCGGCCTCGCGGTCGGCCTTCCGCTCCCAGCGGGTGAGCAGGTTCGCCTTGGCGGGCAGCGGTACGCCTGCCAGCAGGGCGCTGAGCCGCGGCGGGCAGCCGTGCTCGTCGGCGTACGCCTGGATCGTGGCGCGGACCTCGCCCCACAGCGGCGCCTCGGTCTCCGGGTACAGGTCGGCGAGGGCGGCGAGCATCTCGGCGACGTGGTTGATCAGCAGGCAGT
Source organism: Streptomyces sp. V1I1 (assembly GCF_030817355.1). NCBI lineage: Bacteria > Bacillati > Actinomycetota > Actinomycetes > Kitasatosporales > Streptomycetaceae > Streptomyces > Streptomyces sp. V1I1. Next base: position 696,496 of record NZ_JAUSZH010000001.1, read on the forward strand.
AGACGACCCGGTCCCAGCCTCGCTGCGCGTCGTACGTCATCGGGCCCGCGACTTCGGCGGGCAGAGCGGCCAGGGTGTCGGCGTGGTACTCGGGGACGAGCTTGGTGCCCTCCAGGTCGCGGAAGAGAACCTGGGCCGGCATGCCGTCGCCGTCGACGCAGACGAGGACGTTCTGAAGGTGTGGCTCCAGCACCAGGCCGTGGTCGAAGTACGCGGCGAGGACGGGCGGAAGGAGCAGCTTCAGGTAGGCCCGCCACCAGTCCAGGGCGGTCTGCGGGCCCGCGCCGTCCAGCAGCCGGGAAATGTGGCCGGGGCCGGTGGGGTACTCGTCGGCGACGGCGCCCGCGAGCAGCGGGGTCGTGCCCGGCAGCAGCCGGTGCGACAGGCCCTCGCGGACGATCACGCCGAAACCTTCGAGCAGTGCGAGGTCGGGGCGGCCGTCCGGCCCTGGCAGGGCCAGGCTGCGGTAAGCCGGCTCGCGGAGCATGGCGCTGCCGGGGAAACGGGCGGCCAGGTCGGTGAGGACCGGTTCGAGGACGCGGGTGAGGGCGACCGCGCCGGACAGCTCGTAACTGGAGTTTTTCCGGAGGCAGTTGGTGATGCGGACGTTGAGGCTGAACTTCAGGAAGATGTCGCCGTCGTAGAGGGTCCGTACGGAAGCGGTGGCGGCGAAGGGCGCGGAACCGGTCCCCAGGTCGAGGATGTCGCCGCGCTCCAGGGCGGCACGCAGCTCAGGGTGTTCGTGCAGCAGTTCGTACTGCCAGGGGTGTGCGGGCAGCAGCCGGTAGCCCTCGGGCACCGGGTGCAGCCGGTCGAGCGGCGCGGCCGCGCCCGGCTCGGCGCTCTCCTCGGCGATGAGGTGCTCGCGTACGGCCAGGCAGCGCAGCGGGAAGACGGCACCGGCCTCGGGCGCGTACGCGGACCAAGAAGCCGGGTCGCCGCTGCGGGCCTTGGGGGTGGGATGGAAGCGGTGGCCGAGCAGCAGCGACTGCTCGGATTCGAGGTAGGTGGTTAGGCAGTCGTCCAACGGTTCCGGGGAGGGGGCCCCGGGCCGTGCGGCCAGAGCGGCACAGACCCCCTGGTAGCTGGAGACGATCTGCTCCAGGAACTCCTCGTTGCTGACGCCCGTACGGAGCGACAGCTCGGCGTGTGTGTACTCGGCGAGGCGCATCCAGCCCACCTCGGCCCAGTCCCCGCCCCCGTCGCGGTGCTCGGTCACCGGCCCGGTGAACCGGTGTGCGCCGAGCAGGGACGTACGACGCAGCGCAACCCGGAGCAGCACCCCACGGCGCGGCAGGCGCAGCAGCAGGTGGCCGTCGTCGACGGCGGTCTGGTGCTCGGGACCGGACACCTCCCGGAGGAGGCAGTTGAGGAGGGTGTGCGCCACAGCCAGGTCGGCCGTGGGCAGCCCGGTGGGGGCGGAGGAATGGGCAGGGGCAGTGCCGGTGGGCAGTGACATCAACGGCTCCAGCGGATGCGGGGTGAGCGGCGGAACAGGGCGGGAAGGGCGGCGGCCAGGACGGTCGCCAGGGCGACAGCGGTGCCCGTCAGCACGGGCGCGGCGGGGCCGAAGAAGCTGTTGCCTGCCGCGGCGGCCACGCCGGCGGCGACTGCCCCGGCCTTGGATACGAACTCCAGCGAGCCGAACATCCCGCCGGGCGGGCGGCCCTTGGCGCAGTCGGCGGCCAGCATGGACAGACAGACGAGGCCGAGGGTGAGGCCGGCGCCGAGCAGGAGGCGCACGGCGATGAAGGCGGCGAGCGAGTGGGCGACGCCGTGCCCGGCCAGGCCGAGTGCGATGAAGCCGAAGCCGAGCGCGATCCCGAGCCGCGGGCGGCTCTGGAATGCCTTGTGCACCTGCATCGCGAACACCAGGTAGGAGAGGTGCGGCAGGGCGAAGAGCATGCCGGACGCGACTGGGGAGATGCCCGGTATTCGGTCCTCGATCAGGGAGATCAGATACGGGAAGGAGATGACCGTGGAGAAGACGAAGGCGAACTCGAAGGCGTAGAGCGCGTTCAAGGGGGTGGCCGGGGCTGCGGCCTGCGGCTCAGGGGACTCCGGTTCCTCGGGGACCGTCTTGTCGGGCGCAGGTGCCGTACGTGGCTCCGGGAGCGCGGTGAGCATCACGGCCGCAGCCAGCGGCAGTACGGCGAGCAGCGCGTACTGGCGGTGCGGCGACAGCCACGGCGACAGTGAGCCGACGACGATCGGGGCGAAGACGAGTGCTGCCCGGGCGCTGCCCTGCATGAGGGTGAGCGCTTTGGACAGGCCGGGCCCTTCCAGCGCGGCGGCCAGATAGCCGTTGGACGCGGCGAACGTACCGCCGAGGATGCCCTGCAGCACCAGCGCCGCTGTGAAGGTGGCGAGGGAGTCCGCCCACCCGGCGAGCAGGAAGGAGACGGCGAGGCCCAGTTGCGCGCGCAGCAGCAGCCGCTTGCGGCCGAAGCGGTCGGCGATCCGGCCCCACAGTGGTGCTCCGAGTCCGCCGAAGACGGTGGGGACGATGTACAGCAGTCCCGCCCACTGAGCGGTCTTGTCGCCGAGCTCCGGCAGGATCGCGGTGAGGTACGGGGGCAGGCCCAGGGCGGCGAAGGACGCCACGAAGTAGCAGGCGGCCACAGCGTGCACCTGGCGGCGGCCGAACTCCGGCCTGCTGCCAGCGCTGTTA